>NZ_BBCC01000021.1 GCF_001311845.1 Desulfosarcina cetonica JCM 12296
CACGCTGACCGGCAGCGGCCGATGGCGGGCCACGGCCTGGTGAAAATGAAAGCCGCCGCCCCGCTCGATCTGCCAGTGCATGCCGGTGCTTCGGGCGTCGAAACGCTGCAACCGGTACATGCCCAGGTTGCCGCCGCCATTTTCCGGATCGGTGGTATGCACCAGCGGCAGGGTGAAAAACGGCCCCCCGTCTTCGGGCCAACAGGTCAGCACCGGCAGGCGGTTCAGGTCCGGCGGCTCGGTCAGCGTTTCCAGGACCGGCCCATGTTTGACGCCGCGTAGCCGGGCCTTGGTCAGGGCCCACAGATCGTGGCGGGCCCTGGCCAAGCCGGAAAGGGTCGGCGGCATCAAGGTTCGCGAAAGCCGGAGAATACGCTCCCCCAACCGCGCCGGATCACCACCGAACATCAGGCGGGTACGGCGGCGCGTGCCCATCAGGTTGGTTGCCACGCGATAGGGGGAGCCGACAACATGCTCAAACAAGAGCGCCGGTCCCTGGGCGGCCATCACGCGGTGCTGGATGATGGTCATCTCCTGGTTGGGATCCACGGGGGCCTTGATCCGTACAAGCTCGCCGTGCTGCTCCAGATAGGTGAGAAATTCACGCAGGTCAAGAAAGGGCAAGGGGTATCTCCTCCCGGTATAATAACTTGAAAAACGTTATGCGAAGACGCCGCCGGTGCTTATACCGGTGTTTATAAAGGTTCCCGAGACGGCCCCATCACACCACCATGGGGGCCAGTGCACCGGCGATACCGGCCAGGGTGGAAATGGGGAAGAAGCGTTTGGATACCGGTATGGCGGGGATGTACATCAATCCAAGAAAGCTTGCGGTGATCAAAAGCACCGCCCAGGCCACCCATCCCCCCCCCATCATCCGTACCACGCCGACCAAAAGGACCCAGGCGAGCAGATGCACCGTGCCGGCGACCCGCAGGGCCCCCTTTTCCCCGAGCCAGGCGGGAAGGCTGTGAATGTGATGGCGGCGATCACTGTCGATATCCATGATGGCGTAAACAATATCCGCACCGCTCAGCCAGAGGAAGACAAAACCGGAAAAAAGGAGGACCGCGCCCGAAAAGTGCGGATGGCCGGCGGCGGCGACAAAAGCCCCCAGGGGCGCCAGGGCCAGACAGAGACCGATCCCGAAATGGCACAGGACGGTAAATCGCTTGAGCAGGGAGTATCCCAAAAGGGGGATCAGCGGGATCGGAGAAAGTATCAGGCACCAGTCGTTCAGCGCCAGGCAGGCCAGCAGATAGACGACCCATCCGCCAAGGGCAATGCCCAGGCCCATCTGCAGGCTCATCTTTCCGGCGGGCAGTTCTCGGCCGGCCGTGCGCGGATTCAAAAGGTCGATGTGTCGATCGAAGACCCGGTTCATGGCCATGCCGAAAATCCGTGCGCCAATGGCGGCCACGACGATCAGCAGCATGATGGAGACAGCGGGGAACCGGTTGCCGGCACCCATCCAGGCACCGGTGAAAATCAACGGCAGACTGAAGAAGGTGTGCTCGATTTTAGTAAAATTCAGGATCTTTTTCAGCGTGGATTCAGCGGGTGTGTGCATCGTTCAATCCAAGGACCTCAATGCGCGCATGAGGATCTTTGCAAGGGTTGTCGCAATTTGATCGATGTGGCGCGCCACGTCCCGGCGGCCATGTTCGTCGGCCGTGTCACTGATGCCCTTGAGCATGGCGCAGGGAACTCCATAGCGCGTGGCCACCCGCGCCACGGCGGCCCCCTCCATGTCGGCCAGTTCACCCAGCGCGGCCAGGGCTTTCCGCCAAGCCGTGTCGAATACCGGCCGGTCACAGGTGACCAACCGGGCCGCTTCAAGCTCGGGGAACCATTCCAGATCACAGGCAAGGGCCGCCTCGCCGGCGCCGAAGCGGTCGCAGTCGCCCTCCACGGCGTGGTGGATTCGCAGGATATCGCCGACCCCACAGGCAGACGGGTCTCCCAGCCAGCCGCACAGCCCGATGTTGACCAATGCGGCAACTTCCCATTTCAGCACCAGATGCATGGCGGCCATGGCCGCCGCGACCTTGCCCATGCCGCTGATGGCCACGATGGCGTCGATGGCGGCAGCTTCTCCGGGACGGAATAGCGTCACCGCATCATCGGCCAGGCGGGTGGCGGCGCTGTCCATCAGAAAGGGCGCGGCCTCGCGATGGGTGGCAAAAACGATCCCAACCATCAGATGGCCCCGGCATCCATGGCCATGCGCGCCAAGGTGGCAATCGCGTCAAGGCCCTGTTGGGGCAGGGTCAGGCTGAAGTCGTTGACAAAGGTGCGGATGTGCGCCTCCAGGACGGATTGATCCATCTCCTGGGCATGTTGCCGGATATAGGGCAGTGCTTTTGCCGGCTGCGCCATGGCCTGCCGGATACTGGCATGAATCGCCGTATCGATGGAGCGGATCAGGGAAGATCCCAGCTCTTGGCGGGCGACGATTCCCCCCAGGGGAATCGGCAGTCCGGTCTTCTCTTCCCACCAGGCGCCCAGGTCGACCACGGGTCGGAATCCGGCCGCTTCAAAGGTGAAGCGGCTTTCGTGGATGATGACACCGCAATCGGCCGCACCGGTTTCCAGTGCATCGAAGATGCGGTCATAGGTGGTGAAATAGCGCTGTTGGGCCTTGGGGCACCACAGCCGAAACAGCAGATGGGCGGTGGTCCAGCGGCCGGGAAGGACCACCCGACAACGCGGCATGTCTTCCCGGGAGAGCGCGCGCCGGGCAATCAGCACCGGTCCGCAGCCGAATCCCATGGCAGCGCCGCTGGAGAGCAGGCGGTAGTGATCCTTGACCCGCAAAAAGGCATAAAAGGAAAGCTTGCTGATATCCAGCAGGGCCTGCATGGCCATGGCGTTGAGGGTCTCCACGTCGTGGAGTTGCGGTTCGATGGCACGGCCATCGACGCCCACCGCGCCACTGGCAATGGCATGAAAAATAAAGGTATCGTTGGGGCACGGTGAATACCCGAGGGTCAGTTTGCTGGCCACGCTTCACCTATCGTAAGATCGTCCGTTGCCCCGCCGACCATTGTTGAGATCATTGTGGCGCATGGCGCTGGCCGCGTCGCTGCAGCGTGTCTCCACGGCCGCATAGCCGAAAAGGGAATTCACTTCGCGGGTCATGGCGTCACAATACCGGATGCGCAGCGCATCGGCCATGGCGATGACCGCCTCGGCTTGATCCTTCAGGCAAATGTGCACATAGCCGCGGCAGGACCCCGGATACCGCTTGAGTGTCTTTTGCACCTTGTCCAGGGTGTCCCGATCGGTCGCTTCGGGGTCGACCATCAAGCGGACTTCCACCGCCCAGGTCTCCTCGGCGGCATCCATGGGGATAATCGCGTCGGCGAGAATTTTCACCCCATTGTCCTCAACCTGAGCAACGCCCTGGACCAGCACCGCCGCATCCACGGTCAACAGGTCGGCACAACTGGCGTAAACCGAGGGGAAGATCACCACCTCGACACTGCCGTTCAGATCCTCCACCGTGGCAAAGCCCATGAGCTCTTCCTTGCGCGTGCGGATCACCTTGGCAGCGCTGATCGTGCCGCCGATGCGCACGGCGCTCTTATCCGCCACCTCCCGGATGCTGATGGCGTCCACGTTGGTGAATTTCTCGATAATCGGCCGGTAGCGGTCAAGCGGGTGCCCGGTCACGTAGAACCCCAGGGTATCCTTCTCCTGCTGCAATTTCTCGTGATCGTCCCACTCCTCGAGGTTGGGAATCACCGGAAGATTGATGGCGATTTCCTGGGTACCGCCCATGTCGAAGAGGCTCATCTGGGCACTGTTCTTCTCGCGTTGAATCCGCTGGCCGTAATCCAGGGCTTCCTCGAGAACGGCCATCAGGCGCGAACGATAAACGCCGGTGGAATCCAGCGCGCCACAGCGGATCAAGCTTTCGAGAACACGTTTATTGACCTTGGTCAAATCCACGCGTTGGCAAAAATCGAAGATCGACGTGAACGGACCATTGGCCTCGCGCTCCTCGATGATCAGATTCACTGCGGCCTCGCCCACGTTCTTGACGGCGGCGAGACCGAAACGGATCCGACCGTCCACCGCCGTGAACACCGTGGCACTTTCGTTGATGTCCGGCGGAAGAACTTCGATGCCGTGGCTGCGACACTCGTTGATGAACTTGACGACACCGTCGATGGTGTCGATTTCACTGGTCAGCAACGCGGCCATGAACTCGACGGGAAAGTGCGCCTTCAGGTAGGCTGTCTGATAAGCGATCAGGGCGTATGCGGCGCTGTGGGACTTGTTGAAGCCGTAACCGCCGAATTTCTCGATCAGGTCGAAAAGGTCGGTGGCGATCTTCTCATCCACCCCGTTGGCCACCGAACCGCTGACAAACTTCTCGCGGTGTTTGGCCATCAGGGCTTCGATCTTCTTGCCGATGGCCTTGCGCAGGCTATCCGCATCGGCCATGCTGTAGCCGGCCAGGGCACCGGCCACTTGCATGACCTGTTCCTGGTAAACCATGACCCCGTAGGTTTCCTTGAGGATCGGCTCCAGGCTGTCCACCGGATAGACCACTTCCTTGCGGCCGTGCTTGCGGTCCACGAAGTCATCGACCATGCCGCTGTCCAGGGGACCGGGACGGTAAAGGGCCACCAGGGCGGTGAGATCACCGAAGGATTCCGGGTGCAGTCGGACCAAAAGATTTTTCATCCCGCTGGATTCCAGCTGGAACACACCCGTGGTATCGCCGGACTGCAACAGGGCATAGGTCTTCTCGTCATCAAAGGCAAGGTTGGCCAGATCCGGCACCGGCTTGCCCTGGGCGGCAATGCTCTTCAACGCGTTATCGATCACCGTCAGGTTGCGCAATCCCAGAAAATCGAACTTCACCAGGCCGATATCCTCGACCTTCTTCATGTCGAACTGGGTGACCACCTCGCCCTTTTTCCCTTTATAAAGGGGCAGGTACTCGACCAGGGGTTTGTCGCCAATCACCACGCCGGCCGCATGGGTCGAGGCGTGGCGGGACAAGCCCTCCAAAGCCCGGCTGATATCGATCAGCTCCTTGATGCGCGGATCCGCCGCCACCATCTCGGCCAGCTTGGGCTCTTCCTTGAGGGCCTTGTCGATGGTCATTTTGAGGTTGTCGGGAATCAGCTTGGCGATGGTATCCACCTCGGCCAGGGGCAGTCCCAGGGCGCGGCCCACATCGCGGATCACCAGTTTGGCTTTCATTTTCCCGAAGGTGATGATCTGGGAGACATAGTCGCCGCCGCCATAACGCTGAACCACGTAGTTGTACACCCGTTCACGGCCGTGGATGCAGAAATCCACGTCGATATCCGGCATGCTGATGCGCGACGGGTTGAGAAAACGCTCGAAAATCAGGCCGTGCTCGATGGGATCCAGGTCGGTGATGAACAGGGCGAAGGAGACCAGGCTGCCGGCGGCCGATCCCCGGCCGGGGCCCACGGGAATGCCGTTTTCCTTGGCAAAGCCGATGAAGTCGGCCACGATGAGAAAATAGCCGGGGAATCCCATGTCCTTGATGGTCTTGAGCTCGTATTCCAGCCGGTCATTGTAGACCGCTTCATCGATATCGGGATGCTTCTCCCGGATCACGGCCATGCGCCGCGCGTATCCATCGCGAACCATTTCGTCGAACAACTGGTCCGCCGTCTTGCCCGATTGGGGGTCAAACTGGGGAAAATGATAGGTCTTGAAATCGAATTCGATATGACAGCGGTCGGCGATGGCCTTCGTGTTCTCGATGGCACCGGAATAGCTGCCCAAACTGGCCTGCATCTCCTCGGGTGACTTGAAGTAAAGCTGATCGGAATCGAAGACGAACCGGTCGCGATCGGTGATCACCTTCTGGGTCTGGACGCAGAGCAGAATCTCATGGGCCTTGGCATCCTGGCGGTTGAGGTAATGGCAATCGTTGGTGGCCACCAGGGGGATGGAGAGCTTTTGATGCAGCGCGAAAAGTCCCTGGTTGACTTTCTCCTGGGCCGGGATGCCGTTGTGCTGCAGCTCGAGGAAGAAATTGCCCTCGCCAAAAAGCTGCTGGTAAAACAGGGCCGCTTCCTCGGCCTTGTCCATGTTTCCCGCCAGAATATGCTGGGGGATGTCCCCTTTCAGGCAGGCCGACAGGCAGATCAACCCTTCCGCATGATCGGCAAGCACCGTCTTATCGATGCGCGGCTTGTAGTAGTAGCCTTCCATCTGGGCCACGGTGGCCAGCTTGCACAGATTGCGGTAACCGGTCTGGTTTTCGGCCAAGAGCACCAGATGCCGGAGGCCCTCCTTGTCCAGGGGGGTTTTGTCCGCCAGGGTTCGCGGCGCCACGTAACATTCGCAGCCGATGATCGGCTTGACTTCGGCCGCCACGGCCTGCTGGTAGAAATCCAGGGCACCGAACATGGTGCCGTGGTCGGTGATGGCCACGGCAGGCATGTCGAAGGTTTTGACCGCCTTGAACAGGTCACCCAGGCGGATGGCGCCGTCAAGGAGGCTGTACTGGGTATGCACATGCAAATGGACGAAAGGGGAAGCCGTATCGCTCATGATGCCATCAATTATCCACGCGGTAGTTGGGGGCTTCCTTGGTAATGATGACGTCGTGGACATGACTTTCGCGCATGCCGGCGGCCGTGATCTTCAGGAAGCGCGCCTTCTGGCGCAGCTCCTCGATGGTCCGGCAGCCCACATACCCCATGCCGGCCTTGAGCCCCCCCATGAGCTGGTGGATGTTGGCCGACAGGGTCCCCCGGTAGGGAACCCGGCCGACAATACCCTCGGGCACGAGTTTGTCATCACTCTCCTGCTCGGTCTGATAGTAACGATCCTTGCTGCCCTGTTTCATGGCCTCCAGGGATCCCATGCCCCGATAGACTTTGTAGCTGCGGCCTTGAAAAAGAATCGTCTCTCCCGGACTCTCTTCGGTGCCGGCAAACAATCCGCCAATCATGATCGTATGCGCGCCGGCACCGATGGCCTTGGTGACGTCACCGGAAAACTTGATACCACCGTCGGCGATCAGCGGAACACCGGTTTTCTCCGAAACCTTGCGGCAGTTCATGATGGCCGATATCTGGGGCACGCCGATACCGGCCACGATCCGCGTGGTACAGATCGATCCCGGGCCGATGCCGATCTTGATCCCGTCCACACCGGCATCCACCAGCGCCTGGGCACCCTCGCCGGTGCCCACGTTGCCGGCCACCAACTGCAGATCGGGAAATGCACTTTTGAGGTGTTGGACGGAACGGATCACGTTGCCCGAGTGGCCGTGAGAGGTATCGATCACCATCACGTCGACACCGGCCTTGATCAGCGCCTCGGCGCGGGGCATCATGTCCGGCCCGACCCCGACGGCCGCGCCCACGCGCAGGCGCCCCATATTGTCCTTGCAGGCATTGGGGTACTTCTTGATCTTTTCGATGTCCTTGATGGTGATCATACCGGTCAGGCGACCGTCCTTGTCGACCACCAGGAGCTTCTCGATGCGATGTTCGTGCAGCTTCTTCTTGGATTCTTCCAGGCTGATGCCTTCGTTGACCGTCACCAGTTTCTGGCTGGTCATCACGTCACTGACCTTTTTGGTCATGTCGGTTTCGAAACGCAGGTCGCGGTTGGTAACGATGCCGACCAACTGGTCACCCCGGGTGACCGGCACACCGGAAATGCGGTAGCGGGCCATCAGCGCCATGACCTCTTCGATGGGCCGGTCGGGATCGATGGTCAAGGGATCGACGATCATGCCGCTTTCTGATTTCTTGACCTGATCCACTTCCATGGCCTGATTCTTGATGCTCATGTTGCGGTGAATGAAGCCGATGCCGCCTTCACGGGCCATGGTAATGGCCGTCTGTGCTTCGGTCACCGTATCCATGGCCGCACTGACGATGGGAATGTTGAGGGTCAGCTCGCGGGTCAGGCGGGTACGGGCGTCGACATCTTTGGGAAGTACGTCGGAATAGCAGGGAATCAGCAAGACATCGTCAAAAGAATATGCGTCCTCTGCGATTGGGTTGGTCATGGGGGCCTCCAAAATTCATATGGAAAGTGCCGGAATGTCGGCGGTGGTGGTTGTGGATCAATCCGTCGGCAGCCGTTGCCAAGCCCCCTTACGCGGAGATTGGACAATGGCCGGGAGAACGGGGTCTCGATCGGTTTCGCGCATATGGGTTGAGACGCTTGTCGGGTAGCCGTCCTAGCCGCGCGGAAGCAGGCCAGATAACGCTCCGAGCCGAAACCGATTGACGAATCAAATTAACAAAAGCATCCGGCTTTATCAATCTTTATTTGGCTGCTTGACACGCCGTAAAGGCCATAATAGAGTACGTCCCTTTGGGATTCGCGCAACGCCGATATCGGGCTTGTTACGAGTCCGCCATTTTTGCGAAAATCGATTCACCACCGATCCAAGGAGCCATGGCGCAATCATGTTGTTCACGATCAATCTGGACAATCCCCAACAGCGGCTGATCGACAAGGTTGTGGTCATATTGCGGGAAGGCGGTCTGATCGCTTATCCAACCGACACCTTTTACGGGATCGGCTGCGATATCATGAACAAGCATGCCATCGAAAAAATTTATCTGCTCAAACAGCGCAATAAAAGCCAGCCTTTCAGCTTCATCTGCGCCGATCTGAAAAACATCAGCCAATACGCCAAAGTTTCCAACTACGCCTATAAAACCATGAAACGCCTTTTGCCCGGCCCCTACACCTTTATCCTGACCGGATCCAAGCTGGTGCCCAAAATCATGCTCACCAAACGCAAGACCGCCGGCATCCGGGTACCGGCCAACAACATCTGCCTGGCCCTGGTCGGCGCACTGGGCAATCCGATCATCTCTACCAGCGCCACCACGCCCGACGGCGAGGTTTTTCATGATGCATCCTTCATTCATGACCATTTCGGGTCGCGGCTGGATGCGGTGATCGACGGGGGACCGGTCTCCGGCATGCCTTCCAGCGTCGTCTCCCTGGAGGACGACGAGCCGGAAATCATCCGCGAGGGCTTGGGCGATGTAAACCTGTTCCAATAAAAGTCGTAAAAAGTCGCATTTCCTCAGGATTCGTAAAAAGCCCGAGATCAAGGCTTGCGAATCCTTAGGAATACCGCTATCGCGGGTGCCGTAGGCAGCGTACTTAGCGTACGCCGCAGTGACGAAGGATACGCGTAACGCCGATATCGGGCTTTTTACGAATCCGTCAACTTTTCAAGCAGCCGCTCATGGCCGATAGCGATACTCGGCATAGATCTCCGGGCTGACCAGTTTTGAGAGCCACGCGGGTACCATTTTCGATGAGAACAGGTAGCGCAGCAGGGAAAGCTTTTCGTCGGGGGCATATACCGGAATCACCGGGCCTTTCACGCCACCCAATTCGCCGGCCCATGCCAGGGCGTCCTCGAAGTTGCCCAAACGATCCACCAACCCCTGCGCCTTGGCCGTCTCGCCCGTAAAAATCCGGCCATCCGCCGCCGTGACCACTTTCTCACGGTCCATATGTCGGCCCTCGGCAATGGCCGTGATAAATTGTTCGTGGATACCGCTGGTGACTGCCTGGAGAAGCTCCCGTTCGTCTTCGCGCATTTCACGGGTGGGAGAGCCGGTGTCCTTGTAAGCCCCGCTCTTGATCACCACCGGGACCAAGCCAATCTTGTCCAGAAGTTCGCGAAAATTCGTATACCCCATGATGACCCCGATGCTCCCGGTAATCGTCCCGGGATTGGCCACGATACCGTCTGCCGCGCAAGCCACGTAGTAGCCGCCGGATGCCGCCACCGCGCCCATGGATGCCACGACCTTCTTGATGCCGATGGTTTTACGAATCTCACGGTAGATTTCCTGGGAGGGACCAACGGCGCCGCCAGGAGAGTCAATGCGCACGACGATGGCCTTGATCGTGTCATCCTCCCGAAACCGCCGGAGCTGCTTAAGTGCGTCCCGGCTGTCGGCGATAGCCCCCACGATCTCGACAACCCCGATCGATTCCCCGTCAGCCCTTTCGCCGCCCTTTGAAACCCATACGACCATGGCCATGCTGCCAAGAATCAGTACGGAGAAAAGCGCTAAGCTGACCAAGCTAAAAAAAAGATAAGGATGGCGTCTGCTAAACATGCGTCATACCTCTATCAACGGTAGGTAAATAAAAAACCGGCGACGCTGCAGGGCAGGCCGCCGGTATCGAATTATCCAGAATTGAGGTTAACGATCTTCGCTGTTGAGCTTTTCCTGCAAGTTTTCGCGAAGGATCTCGCCAAAGCTGGAGGTGGCGGGGCCCATGTTACTGACATACTCGGAAAGGAGCTCCTGATCATCCTCCATATCGAGGCGTTTGATGGAGAGGCCGATGCGCCGTTCGTCACTGTTGATGTTCATCACCTTGGCGGTCAGCATCTGGCCGACTTCAAACTGCCCCACAGGGGTCTTGATCTTTTCCTTGCTGATCTCGGAAACGTGTACCAGCCCCTCGATGCCCTCTTCCAGCTCGACAAAAACGCCGAAGTCGGTAACGTTGGTAACCGTCCCGGTGATCTCCTTGCCGACCTCATAACGCTCGGCCACCGTATCCCACGGATCGCTCTGCAGCTGTTTGACGCCGAGGGAAAAACGCTCCTGGGCCTTGTCGATCTCGAGCACAATGGCCTGGATCACATCGCCCTTCTTGTAGATTTCGGAGGGATGCTTGATCCGTTTGGTCCAGGAAATATCGGAAATGTGGACCAAACCGTCGATCCCCTCGTCGATACCGATGAACAGACCGAAATCGGTAATGTTCTTGATCTTGCCCTCGATGGTCGTCCCCACCGGGTATTTATCGCTGATCACATCCCACGGGTTGGGGGCAGCCTGCTTCATGCCCAGGGAAATCCGCCGATTCTCCGGCTTAATGTCCAGCACCACGGCATCGACGATTTCACCCACCGAAACCACCTTGGAGGGATGGCGAATTTTGCGCGTCCAGGACATTTCGGAGACGTGGATCAACCCCTCGATGCCCTCTTCCAGCTCGACGAAGGCACCGTAGTCGGTCAGGCTGACGACTTTGCCGGAGATGCGGGAGTTCACCGGGTATTTTGTAATGGCGCTGGCCCAGGGATCTTCGGTGAGCTGTTTCATGCCCAACGAGACGCGTTCGCGCTCCAGGTCGAGGCTGAGGATTTTAACCTGAATCTCATCGCCCACGGTGAAAAGCTCGGACGGATGCTTGACGCGGCCCCAGGAGATGTCGGTGATGTGCAGCAGGCCGTCCACGCCGCCCAAGTCGACAAACACACCGTATTCGGTGAGATTTTTAACGATACCGGAGACCACCTTGCCTTCATGGATCGAGGCGAGGGTCTTGCTGCGTTTCTCTTCACGTTCTTCTTCCAGCAGAACCCGCCGGGAAAGAACGATATTGCTGCGTTTGCGGTTATATTTGAGAATCTTGAATTCGAATTCCTTGCCGACCATCTCGTCCAGGTTGCGGATCGGCCGCAAATCGGCCTGGGAGCCGGGCAAAAAGGCCTGCACACCGATATCGACCGAGAACCCACCCTTGACCCGGCTGGTAATCGTGCCGGTGATGGTCTCGTCGGCCTCGTGACGCTTCTTGATATCGTCCCACACCTTGACTTTTTCGGCTTTTTCCTTGGAAAGGACGACCACTTCATTCTCATCGTCCCACCATTCCACCATCACCTCGACGGTGTCACCGACCTCGGCCTTGACCACACCGTCTTCTTCGAACTCACGAATGCGGATCTGACCTTCGGATTTGTAGCCAATGTCGACCAGCACGTGGTCCTTGTCGACGGAAATGATTTTCCCGTTGACCACCTCGCCTTCAGCAAAGCGCTTGAAGCTCTCTTCGTAAAGATCCATGAGCTCGGCCATGCTTTCGCCGGTAACACTGTCTTTCTCAAATTCTTCTTCTGTTGATTCGTTGTCTACAAAGTTGTCCATGGACTGATGGTTACCCCCTTAGCCTCATTTATTTTTACTGCAAATGCACGCGCAAGCAGTATAGCCTACGGACCATACCGGAAACTGTACTGAATTGCAATAATTTATTTAAGCCAACCGCCAAAGGGGAAGGCCCTTTTGATGGAATTCAGTCCGGTCGGGGGCCGGAACCGGTCGTATCCCCATCGATTAAGGGTAAGATGCGCGACATCATCCGATCGACGACATCGGCGGCGCTGATACGGGAAGAATCGATGATCAGCGCGTCGGCGGCGGGCTTCAGCGGGGCAAGATCCCGATGGCTGTCATTGGCATCCCGCCGCCGGATATCCTGTTCGATGGTTTCCAGGGAAGGGCCGCCGTCACCGTACTGGGCGAAGCGACGCAGGGCCCGTTGGCGGACCGAGGCATCCAGAAAAAATTTCACATCGGCCTCAGGGAAAACCACGGTTCCCATATCCCGGCCTTCGGCGACCACGCCCCCGGCCTGCCCGATAGCGCGCTGGATACCGAAAAGGGTCTGACGCACCACCGGCCGGGCCGACACCGCCGATGCCAGCAGGCTGATCTCCGGCGCGCGCAACCGGTCGGTGACATCTTCGCCGGAGAGAAAACCCGTTCACCATCCAGACGGAGTGCCAAAGCGGCGCATAGACGGGTCAGGCCCTGATCATCATCGGCCGCCACCCCGTCGCCTTGCGCGGCGACGGCGACGGCCCGGTACAAAGCGCCGGTATCCAGATAACGGTATCCCAATCGGCCGGCCAACATTTTGCTGACCGTGGTTTTGCCGGCACCGGCCGGGCCATCGATGGTGACCAGCAAAGCGGTGTGATCCATGATGTTCCCTTTTGAATGGGGGTTAGGATGCGCGCAGAACCGTTTCCAGGGCCTTGAGAAATCGCTGGTTTTCCGCCTCCAAGCCAACATTGATGCGGATGTGGTGGGGAAACCCATAGGCCTGCATGGATCGCACGATCACCCCCTGGCGCAGCATCTTCTCGAAAATCACGGCCGCCGGCTGGGCGACATCGATCAGGAAGAAATTGGTTTCACTCCGGTGGTAGGTCAGTCCCAGGGCATCGAGCCCCTCATAGAGCGTGTCCAGGCCGCGATGCACCAAATCCACGGTGCGCTCCAGAAATTCACGGTCATCCAGGGCGGCCACGGCCGCCGCCTGGGCCAGGGAATTGACGTTGAACGGTTGGCGCACCCGATGGAGCATCTCGGCCAATGCGGCGGGCATGATCCCGTAGCCCACGCGTAATCCGGCAAGGCCATACACCTTGGAGAAGGTTCGCAAGGTGACCAGCGGCCGATCCAAGTCCTCGGTGCGTCCGGTCTTCAGGCACAAGGGGTCGCGGACGAATTCGATGTAGGCTTCATCCACCACGACCACCGCCGATTCGGGCAGGCGCTTCATGAAAGCGTTGAAGGCCTCTCGATGGATCACGGTGCCGGTCGGATTGTTGGGGTTGCAGATGAACACCAACCGGGTTTCATCGGTGACCCGCTCCGCCATGGCATCCAGATCCATGGCGAGCCCCTTCAGCGGCACGGCATCCACCCTGGCACCGGCGGCATGGGCGCTGATATCGTACATCAAAAACGATGGGTACGGCACCATCACCCCGTCACCCGGGCGCACCAGGGCACGGACCAAAAGGGCGATAATGTCATCCGATCCATTCCCGATCACCACATTGGCCGGCGGGACGCCGTTCACCGTGGCAATCTTTTCGGTCAGGGTGTGCCCGGCCCCGTCCGGGTATCGATGCAGCGCCGCCAGGCTCTGCCGGATGGCGGCCAGGGCCTTGGGACTGGGGCCCAGGGGGTTTTCGTTGGAAGCCAGCTTGACGGAATCGCGGATGCCATATTCACGTTCGAGCGCCTCCAGCGGCTTGCCGGGAACGTAAGGGGCAATGGCCTGAATGTAATCGGGAATATTGAGTTTCATACACTTTCACCGGATAAACGAAACGACCGGGGCTTGCACCCCGGCATCGGATAGGGCCCCGCCGACGTCAGACACCATCGGCGGCGAGAATGATGATCTTAGACGGATTTTTTCAAACCGCCGTTTATTTTTTAGCGGCTTCTTCGCCGGCGTCCACGGCGGCCATGTTCAGGGGAATCAGCTTGGGTTTATTGGCGAACTCCTCCTTGATGCAATGCTTCAGCGTTTCCATGGAGACGATGCCGCTTCTGGCCACGAAGGCCGCCAGGCAAACGATGTTGGCCGCGCGCACGTTGCCGACTTTCTGGGCGATCTCCATCACCGGCACGTGAAACTCGTCCACGTCGTCACGGCCACTGCCAAAGTTGATCAGCGAGCTGTTGACGAAGATGATCCCGCCCTTTTTCACCGTGGGGGCGAACTTCTCCAGCGAGGGGCCGTTCATGGCCACCAGGTGAAGCGGGTTCTTGATGATCGGCGAGCCGATCGGCCGATCGGCCACCACCACGGTGCAATACGCCGTGCCACCGCGCATCTCCGGGCCGTAGGAAGGCACCCAAGCCACCTCGAAGCCTTCCTCCATGGCGGCGTGGGCCAGGATCTTGCCGATCAACAGAATCCCCTGGCCGCCGAATCCGGCAAACTTGATTTCGCTCTGCATGGTCCCTCCTTTATGCCGGCACTTTGTAGTCACCCAGCGGGTAGTAGTCCAACAGGGTCTTCTCGGCCCATTCCACGGCCTCCACCGGCGTCATGCCCCAGTTGGTCGGGCAGGTGCTGACCACCTCCACCAGGCTGAAGCATTTGTTCTCCAACTGGTAGGTGAAGGCCTGCTTGATGGCCTTCTTGGCCTTGGTGATGTACTTGGGCTTGATCACCGTCTGGCGCGTAATGTATCCCGGTGTCTGCAAGGTGGCCAAGAGTTCGGCCATCTTGATGGGCATGCCCACCTCCTCCACATTGCGGCCGAAGGGGCTGGTCGTGGTGCGCTGGTTCGGCATGGTCGTCGGCGCCATCTGGCCGCCGGTCATGCCGTAGATCGCGTTGTTGACGAAGATCGTGGTGAACTTCTCCCCGCGGTTGGCCGCGTGAATAATCTCGCCCATGCCAATACTGGCCAGATCGCCGTCGCCTGGTAGGTGAAAACCATCAAGTCCGGACGCACCCGCTTGATGCCCGTGGCCATGGCCGGCGCCCGGCCGTGAGCGGCCTCCTGGAAGTCGCAATCGAAGTAATTATAGATCAGCACCGCGCAACCCACCGGGGCGATGCCCACCGTGCGGCCGCGGATGCCCAGCTCGTCGATGGCCTCGGCCACCAGCCGGTGGATCACGCCGTGGGTGCACCCCGGGCAGTAGTGGGTATGGGCGTCGGTCAGTACCGCCGGTTTCGTGAATGTCTTTCCCATGGATCCTACTCCTTTCCGGCGATCCGCGCCTTGACTACGCCGATGATCTCCTCCGGGGTGGGGATCTCCCCACCGCACTTGCCGTACCAGCTCACCGGCACGCGACCCAATACGCTCAGGGCCACGTCCTCCACCATCTGGCCCATGCTCATCTCAATGCTCACCACATGCTTGCAGGAGGCTTTGGAGGCCGCCTCGCCCACGGCCTCCTCCGGGAAGGGAAACAGGGTCTGGGGACGGATCATGCCCACTTCGATACCTTCCGCCTTGAGCATGTCGATGGCCGTACGGCACACCCGGCTCATGGTGCCGTAGCTGACGATCAGGCATTGGTAGTCGCCGTCGATATTGTACGCCTCCGAGCGGACTTCCTCGGCGCGCATGCGGTCGTACTTGGCCTTCAGGGCCAGATTGTTGTCGTTGAGCACGGTCGGATCCAGGAACAGGCTCCTCACCAGGTTGCGTGTCTGGCTCCCGCGGTGGTCCATGCCATTGGAAGACCAGGCATCCTTATTGGACGGCTCGGTCTTCAGATGGTCGGGAAACGCCACCGGTTCCATCATCTGCCCGATCAGGCCGTCGCCCAGGACCATCACCGGGTTGCGGTACTTCTCGGCCAACGGAAAGGCCATCATGACCATCTCCACGGCCTCTTGCACGGAGGCCGGCGCCATCACCAGCAGGCGGCAGTCGCCGTGGCCGATCCCCTTGGTGGCCTGGAAGTAGTCGCCCTGGGAAGGCAGGATGCCGCCCAGCCCCGGGCCGCCGCGCATGATGTTGACGAACACCGCCGGACACTGGGCGCCGCAGATGTAGCTGATCGCCTCGCTCATCAGGCTGATCCCCGGGCTCGACGAGGTCGTGAAAACCCGTGCGCCGGCCCCGGCCGCACCAAAGAGCATGTAGCCCACGGCCACCTCGCTCTCGCCTTGCAGGAAGACCCCGCCCACCTCGGGCATGCGTCGCACCAAATACTCGGCCACCTCGGACTGGGGCGTGATCGGATAGGCGAAATAGTTCAGGCAGCCGGCCCGGATGGCCGCCTCGCCAATGGCTTCATTGCCTTTCATCAGTACTTTTGCCATTAATCGCTCCTCTATGGATGGACAGAATACCGCCAATTGGTATTGATGCCTTGGGCATTTGACATTTTTACCCGCCGCTACCGTGTAAAATGAGTCGCAAAATCAGATACGGCGACTTGCCAACCGCTGCGGTAGGCGGGTCTCAGGCGGCGTCTTCTGTAATGGAAATAGCCACATCCGGGCACATGATACAGCACATGGTGCAGTGGATACAGTCCTCCGGGCGCGCCTGATAGGCCGGGAAATACCCCTTGGCATTCACCTCGGTGGAAATTTCCAGCACGTTCTTGGGGCAAACCGTGATGCACAGGCCGCAGCCCTTGCAACGGTCTTTCTCGATCTGGTGGTGATAGGCCATGAATTGCTCCTTTGTCGCATGTGAAACCTGAAATTTGAATTTTCCGCCGAACAACGCGCTATACCGCCGGGCCAAACGTTTCCGGCTGTTTCCAGGGCGGCACTAGCTGACGGCGCAACGGCAGGATCGGGCACTGCATATCCCTTTTGTCCAACTGGGTCAACAGACCCATGGGCGCGGTAATGAAGGCCAGCGGAACCTGAGCGGCCTCGGCCACCTGCAGGGCGAAATCGTGTCCGGCCAGCAGATGTTCGGCGGTCGTATCCTCCATCAGATTGGCATTGCCAACGATGCCGGTAATTGGCATCTTGGCTTTGGCCTCGATGGCGGCCTTGATTTGCAGGCACCCGGCGATCGTTTCCGTATATGGACGATGCGGATTGATGACCTGAAAGACCTCGACGGACTGCCCCTTGACCGCGTCGGCCAGCGCGGCCAGCACGGTCGCACCCACATCATCGCCGCCGACATCCAAGAGGGTCAACCCCGTGGGCTGTCTCAGCATGCCGGAAACCGCCGGCGTCAAAATGGGCAGGTCGGCTTGCATGTATTGCGCCGGTGGCAAGACCAGGTCGATCCCCAGTTGCCCCAGAACGTGACGGGCTTCGCGGGTTCTGAAGTATGGGTTCACCAGGTCCAGGTCAGCCACCCGCACAGGGACATCTTTGGCGTTCATGTAAACGGCCAGATTGATGGCAACTTCTGTTTTACCGCTGCCATATGCACCTACTAAAAAAACGATGCCGCTGAGTTTCAGTTCCAATGCCATCGGAGCCTCTAATAATCCATCTAATAGTTCCGGCCGAGGATGGTAACGCCTGTCGGATGATCTCTGGAAAGAACGACCTGCTGTTGGAAGTAACAAACAAGCGGGGTGTTACATATTTTCTTAATCCACTCGTGTCAAGGAGTTTGCCCGGAGGCCCACAGGGCGACCGGCTTTCATCTTTTACGGCATTGCCAGGTGTGCTAAAAAGAGGCATCCAGCAAACAAAGGGGAAGAACACGCATGCCAATGGTAAAGTCAGGGCTTGAGGTCTTTTTGGAGCGTCCACGATCCTGGGTGAAAAACCAGCGTGTGGGCCTGTTGTGCAATCCCGCATCCGTGGACAGTCAATTGGTTCATGCCCGCCAGCGCATCGCCCAGGCACTACCCGGGCAGCTCACGGCGCTCTATTCCCCTCAGCACGGTTTTTTCGCCGAAAAGCAGGATAATATGATCGAATCCGCCGACCGCCGGGACCCGATCACCGGGCTGCCGGTTTTCTCCCTTTACGGCGAAACCCGAATTCCGACCCCCGCCATGCTGGCGCCCATCGATACACTGCTGGTGGACCTTCAGGATGTCGGCACGCGTGTCTATACCTTCGTGTACACCCTCTCCTACTGCATGGAAGCGGCCCGGCAGTTGGGAAAGCGCATCATCATTCTGGACCGGCCGAACCCCATCGGCGGGCGGATCGAGGGCAATCTGCTCGACCCCGCTTGCCGTTCATTTGTCGGCCGCTACCCGATCCCCATGCGCCATGGTCTCACCATCGGCGAATTGGCCATCTTGTTCAACACGCAGTTCAAAATTGGCTGCACCCTCGAAGTGGTGACCATGCAAGGCTGGAGGAGGAATATGAATTTTCTGCAGACCGGCCTGCCATGGGTCGCACCATCACCCAATCTCCCCACCCCGGCATCGGCCATGGTCTATCCCGGCCAGGTGATCTGGGAGGCCACCAACGTATCCGAGGGACGCGGCACCACCCAGCCATTCGAACTCTTCGGCGCACCCTTCATGGAACCGGAGGCGATTCTGGAACAGATCGACCCGGCATCCCTGGCAGGCGTTATCCTCAGGCCGGCCGCATTCGAACCCACGGCCAACAAATGGGCCGGGCATCTTTGCAAAGGGTTCCAGATTCACGTGACGGATCCGGAAAGATACCGACCGTACGCCTCTCACTGGCCCTTTATCAGATCCTTTACCAGCGATTTGGCGATCCATTCGCTTACAAGGCGCCGCCCTATGAGTACGAGTTCGAACGCCTGCCCATGGACCTGATCATCGGTGACCCGCACATTCGCCGGGCGATCGAGCAAGGCAGGCCACTGGATGACTTAATCGAATCCTGGCAGCCGGCCCTTGCGACCTATCGCCATCAGGCCGAAGCCGTCCATCTCTACCTTTCCGCCTGAACAAGGGTGAAGCGTAACGAAGATATCGGGCTCTTTACGAATCCGTCATTATTTCACCCTTCGCAGAACATGGGTTTCCTGCAATCTTTTCCACATGGCATGGATGATCACCATGGTCGCATCTTCGGATTCAACAGCCGCCGCCAGGCAGGCGCTCAGCAGAGTATCGTTGCCACTCCACAATCGAAAATCTCTGGCGATCTGAGAACCAACCATTTGGTTGATCACATCCAATTCGTCTGCGGCCATCGCCCCCAGCCGCGTGCGGTCCAGCAGCGGCAAGTCAGCGATCAGCATTTTAACGGCATCATTAATGGTTGCCGGCAATTCGGTGTCTATGGGTTTCGGGAACATGAACACAACCTTTGGTGCATTTCAGCTTGCAGTGCGGGACTGCACGACTGACGGTCTTTGGTACCGGTGGCCGCGCGCCCGGGTTGGTCGGCGGCAGCCACGCCGTTTGATCCAACTGGCCAACCGTCGCCATTATCGGTGACTTTGGTTACCAGACCGATGCAGGGTAGGCGGAAAACCGACAAATGTCAATTCGGTGCCGTTCATGCCGGTGCCGTTTAGATCACAGGAAGGCGGTACAAAGGGTCGTGGGCAAGCGGGAAACAAAAAAGCCCCGATCGCTGAGACGATCGGGGCAGCATTTTCGAATTCGTAAGAACGGCGTGTAACTATTTTTCGGACTTCAAGGTTTCAATCTCTTTTTTAAGGTCATCAATCTCTTTTTTGTATTTGGTGGAATCGTCATCGGCGTCGCTGGCATCGGCTTCGGTGTCATCTTTTTTCCAAGTATCCTTGAGTTCGTCGAATCCCAGGTAAAGGGCCAGACCACCGCCAAGCAGCAGCATTACCGGAATCGCCCCTGCAAGAAGCTGAAGGAATTCACCAAACCATACCGATAGGCCGATCAGGCCAAGAACAGCTGCCACTGCGCCACCAATTAACGTTTTCATAAAGAATCATCCTCCTATAAACCTTTGTTGAGTTAGACGAACCAAAGTAGATTCGTCGGACCACCTGTGGCCATTTCCCGCCACGGTCGTTCGACGTGCTTGACGTTTCCCGCCGATTATTCAGTATCGCCGGATGATTTTGCCGATCGATGATTGTCAATGAGGTTCAGATAGACATTAACTTGATAACGATATCATCAAGTTATATGCCAATACCATAGAAGCAAGGGTAGCGCAAGCATATTTTTCTCCCTCGAATATGACATTGCAAAGGAGCATGCCTTTTGATATTTTTTGTAAATTCAATCACCACCGGCATGGAAGCCAACACACCAAAATTATGAATAATTATCAAGATCGCCCCATTATTCAAAGCGGTTCGCGACTTCGCCGCTGGATTGAGCGTGCCCTGGAAAACACGCATGATCACTTTTTCTGTTTTCTGCCCGCCCCTCCGGGAAAACTGTCCGGCATCTTTCTGAGACGCCTTTTCTCAGGTGTTTTCATGGGGGGAGAACAAGCCGACATCCTGAAAAACATCCCCCATCATGCCATTATCGTCTATACGGTCCAGTATAAAAGCCGCTTCGAATTTCTTTTCGCCCACACCCGCTATCGACAGTTGCGGCTGCCCACGCCACAGTTGATCTTCGACGCCGGCATTTATCTCCTGCAGCCGCTGTCCCGTATTTTCCGAATCGGCCTGGCCTATCTGGACACGCTGGTGCACCGCCGGCGCATCCAATCCCCCTACCGATCCGATTACTACCGCCGGGCCCTGCTCAACTCGGGTTGCGCAATGCTTTATCTGGTTGAAAAGAGAGGCTTCTACCGCCGTTTTGTCAAGGCTCAGAACGATCCGCTGGGCTACCTGATCAAGCTCCAAAACAGCATTGACCGCCCCATCTATCTGGTTCCCCAGCTGATGTTTTTCAGTAAAAACCCCCAACCGGCGGTGCCCAGCCTGATGGATACCGTTTTCGGCACATCCCAGAGGCCCGGGATGCTGAGAAAAATGGCCCTTTTGATCCGTTATCCGGGGAAAATCTTCACCGAATTATCTCAACCGTTGAACCTGCGCCAATGGCTCGCGCAAAGCGCCCATTGGGAAAAAAGCATTGACGACCAGGCGCTTCAACTCAGACGGCAACTCCTCCTGCAACACAACCGCCATCGCCAGAGCATCACCGGCCCGACGCTCAAATCCAATGAGGAACTCAAGGAGTCGATCCTCACCAGTGACCGCATTAGCCGTTTTATCGCAAAGCATGCCGAATCCCGACAGGAACCGATCCAGAAAATCCGAAAAATGGCCGATGGCTATCTTGACGAGATCGCCGCGCGTTACAACCCATCAGCAATTCGTATCCTGTCAGCGGCGGTGGGGTGGATCGTAAACGCCATGTTCGACGGTGCCGTCATCGACAAAGCGGGCTTGGCGCGGGTCAAAACCATGTCCCAGAAGGGCCCGCTGATCCTCATTCCCTGCCATAAGAGCCATATCGACTACCTGATCCTCTCTTATGTGCTGTACAACAACAATATGCCCTGCCCCCATATCGCCGCCGGGAAGAACCTCTCCTTCTGGCCGTTGGGTCCGATCTTTCGGGCCGGTGGCGCCTTTTTCCTGCGGCGCACCTTCAAGGGCGCGGTCCTGTATGCCCGGATATTTTCAGCCTATATCCACAAACTTCTCGAAGAGGGATTCAATATCGAGCTGTTCATCGAGGGCGGCCGCAGCCGGACCGGAAAACTGCTCATGCCCAAGCTGGGAATGATCTCCATGCTTCTTGAGGCGTATCGCAAGGGTGCCTGCGAGGACATGATCTTTGTGCCGGTATACATCGGCTATGACCGCATTATCGAGGAACAGGCCTATATTCACGAAGTGGAAGGCGGAAAAAAGGAAGATGAGAACCTTGGCCAGGTCTTCCGTGCCCGGCGCTTTCTGAAGAAGCGTTACGGGAAGATCTACATCAATTTTCACACGCCCATATCCACGCGGGAGCTCACCGAAGAGAACGGGACCTCCTTGGACCAGATGCCCACCAAGGAAGTCAACGCCTTCTGCCGGAACCTGGGCTGGCGCATCATCAATGCCATCGACAAGGAAACCGTGATCACCCCCCACGGGCTGGTTGCCGGAGCGAGTCTGAACATCTCCAGGCCCCGCTTCACCAAAGCGGAATTGTTGGATGTCGTGGGCGTCTACCTGCGTTGGGCGATGCTCCAGAATGCCAAGCTCGCCGACACGATTATGCTCAATCACACGCTGGCCATGGAAAATGCCATCGAGCACTACCTTTCTCGCAAGCTCCTTGAAAAAGCCCCCGGAGACAAGAGCCGGGCAGATGATCAGACGGATTTCGTAGTCAACCCAACCAAACGCAGCCTATTGGAATTCTACAAGAACAATAGTATCTCCTATTTCGTGCCGGCAGCCTTCACCGCCCTGGCGATCCTTAGAAAGGACGCCTTCCAGTTCAATGCCAGTGATCTGCACAACACGTACACATTTTTCCAGGACCTGTTCAAATACGAGTTCGCCTTTGACCTGGATCGACCGGCGGTTCAATACGTCAGAAAATCCGTCAAGAGTTTCATCGACGACGCCATTCTCATGCCCCATGCGACGATCCCCGACTGCTATCAGATCACTTCAGCGGGCTATCGTAAACTGCGTCTGTTCGCCGCTTTCATGAGGCCCTATCTCGAGTCCTACAAAGTCGTGCTCCATTTTTTGAGAACTCATCGCCATGAGAAGGCAGATGCCAAGGAACGCCTCAAGAAAATCCAGAGTCTGGGATTTCAAATGGTCAAGACCAAGGAAATCGAATTGATTGAATCGGTATCCCGCATCAACTACGCCAATGCGTTGTCCTATTTCTCAGCCGGCGGTACCCGTGACCACGATGCGGATGATCCGCGCCTGGCGCATTTTCAAGCGATCATCGAAAACGACCTGGCACGGGTAATCCCATGAGGGCACTGGTCCTGGCCGCCGGATTCGGGACCCGCCTGGCCCCATTCACCGAAACGCTCCCCAAGGCCCTGTTTCCCGTTGCCGGTCAACCGGTGCTCGGCAGAATGATCAACCAGCTGAAAGCGGCGGGTTGTGAGGCCGTTGCGGTAAACGTCCACCATCTGGCCCATCGCATCGAAGCTTATCTGACCCAAACGGACTTCGGCTTGCCCGTCAGGATCAGCCATGAGACGGACATTCTGGGCACGGGGGGGGCGCTTCGCCAATTGGCCGACTTTTGGGACGAGGCCCCCTTTCTGATGGTCAATGCCGATATCGTCACCGATATTGATTTTTCCAGCGTGTATCGCCATCACCGAACCGGCCGGGCGATGGCGACGTTGACCATGCATGATCGCCCCCCCTTCAATCAGGTCTGGGTCGACGAAAAAACCGTATCGCCGGTTTTGCCCGGCTTGCCGGCAACGTGGCCCCCCATGGCCATCGAGAATTGGCCTTCACCGGTATTCACGTCATCGAACCGGCGATGATCGACCATCTTCCCGCCGAGCTTTTGCGACATCATTTCTGTGTACCAGCAGCTGATCGATGCCGGTTTCACCATCAACGCCCATGTGGTAACAGACCATTACTGGCAGGATATGGGCCATCCGCAACGCTATCGCCAGGTGGTCGTGGATGCCATGGCGCCCGATGTTTTTCATTCGGTTTTCGGTGGCCGGCGGCCATCCGTTGTTGACTGCCACCCCCTTTGCGGTGATGGATCCGACCGGGCCTGGTTTCGTCTGAGCGACGGTCTTCATCAACTGATCCTGGCCGATCATGGCATCACCCCCACCCTATTGGGCAGTGAATGGAATGCATTCACCCATATCGGTCGGCACCTTTTTCTATCGGGCCTTCCGGTGCCGCAGGTCTATGCCCATGACGCCTTCAGTGGGTTGGTCTTTCTCGAGGATTTGGGCGACCGTCATCTGCAACAGGCCGTCAACCAGGCCTCGGGCAGGGATGCCATCGAAGCCATCTACCGCCCGGTCATCGATATCTGGATGGATTTGACGCGCAAGGCGGCGGGCGCGTTCGATCCATCCTGGACCTGCCAGAGCCCGGCGTATGACGCGGCGCTGATTCTCGAAAAGGAGTGCCACTATTTCGTCGAGGCCTTCCTGAACGGGTACCTGGGGCTGGGCGTGGATTATACCGATCTGGAAGGAGAATTCTCCCGCCTGGCCCGCGCCACCATGGATAACGCCATCGATGGTTTGATTCACCGGGATTTTCAATCCCGCAACATCATGCTCCGCAATGACCAGCCTTTTCTGATTGACTTTCAGGGCGCCGCCGCGGGCCGATCCAGTACGACTTGGCATCGCTGCTGATTGACCCTTACGTGGGGCTCGATGCGGCGCTACAGAAGCGGTTGCTGGCGTATGCAACGGACCTGGCGGTGAAATCGCTGGGATGTGACCCTGTCCGTTTCATCCGCGGCTATCATTGCTGCAGGGTCACCCGTAATCTGCAGATGCTGGGCGCCTTTGGCCACTTAACGCGGGTCAAAAACAAGCCGGCATTCGCGACATGGATTCCCATGGCGGCCGACATGCTGGGCAGACATCTCAAACGCATCGAAGACCTCGAACTGCCAGGTGTGTATGCCATTGCCCGCCAAATCGCCGACCTGAGGTCATAAGGCGACCCCTTGCACCGGCAACCCGAAGAAGAACCCCAAACGGTCAACACAAGGAGACAACATTTTGGAACCGATCAAGATCATCATTAACGGGCTCCCCGGCAATGTCGCCACGACCATTGCCACGCATGCCAACAAAGATCCCCGCATATCGCTCTTACCGTATTCCCTGACCGGGCCGGAGATCGACATCGCCCAGGTCCCCATCCATGACATGCTGGTCGAACTGATCCCCCCGGACCGGTGCGACGAACGGCTGCAAACGCTTCGCCGGCAATACGGTGATTTCATCTGCGTCGACTTTACCCACCCCACGGCGGTCAATGCCAATGCCGAACGCTATTGCCGGCACCACCTGCCATTTGTCATGGGAACCACCGGCGGCGACCGCGCGGAACTGGTTGAGCAAGTCGAGATGTCCGATATCTGTGCCGTTATCGCGCCCAACATGGCCAAACAGATCGTTGGCTTTCAGGCCATGATGGAGTACGCCGCCGCCACCTTCCCCGGCCTTTTCAAGGGGTACCGTCTTTCGGTGCGCGAAAGCCACCAGGCCGGCAAGGCCGATACCAGCGGCACCGCCAAGGCGGTGGTCGACAGTTTTATGCGCATGGGTGTCGATTTTTCGATGGAACAGATCGTCAAGGAGCGCGACCCGGCGATCCAGCATGAACAGTGGGGCATTCCCAAGGACTATCTGTCCGGCCACGGCTGGCACACCTACCATCTGACATCAGCGGACGGAACGGTGGCCTTTGAATTCCAACATAACGTCAACGGCCGCGAGATCTACGCCGAAGGGACCCTTGACGCCATCTGTTTCCTGGCGGGCCGACGCCGCGCTGGCGAAAACGGCCGGGTTTTCAGTATGATCGATGTGCTCAAAGGGTAGGCCGTCTGTTAAATTTACGCTCTTTTTTTGTGCCGCAACGGTTAAGTTGGCGAAAAAGCTGCCGATGATACCCCTGAAATTGTGCATACCATTGAATCACCCGCCGGTTATGCGTGGAGAAAAAAATAAAACGCGGCATTCGACGGCGACAAACAACCACTTGATGGGGGAATCATGGACGTTAAGTACATCAACCCGTTCGTTAACGCGGTCAAGAATCTTTTCAATACGATGATCAACGTGCCCTTCAAACTGGGAAAGCCCAGTCTGAAAAAAGGCAACGAGCCTGAACACGAAATCAGTGGGATCATCGGTCTCTCGGGTACCGTGTCCGGATGCGTGGTGATCAACCTTTCCAAGGCTATCGCCCTCCAGCTGGTTTCGGCCCTGATTGGAGATGAAGTCACCGAGCTGGACGATGACTGTACCGACGCCATTGGTGAAATCGCCAACATGATCGCCGGCAACGCCAAAACCGACTTTCCCTCTTCGGGAACCTCCATCAGCGTGCCCAGCGTGGTCATCGGCAAGCACAAGGTCTCCTACCCGTCCGGCCTGCCGATCATCTCCATTCCGTGTATTACCGACAAAGGGGAGCTGGTCATCGAAGTGGCCCTGAAAAACAACGGGTGATGGACGCTCGTCCTCACCCCTCGTCGACTGATAGCATAAGAAATAAAACACCCGCCCGGCCGAGTAGCCGCAGCGGGTGTTATTTTTTCAGGAATGATGTATTCGTAAAAAAAGCTTATCCCTTCTGGATCAACTCACGGGCCTTGGCCAGGGCCTGGAGCAGGTGCTGTGGCTGCGTTCCCCCGGCTTGAGCCATATCCGGCCGGCCACCGCCGCCGCCGCCCACCTCGCTGGCGATGGCCTTGATCATTTTGCCGGCATGAAAACGAGCGGTCAAATCCTTGGCAACCACCACGATCAGCAGCGCCTTGCCACCCGCCTCGGCCCCCAACACCACGATACCCGAACCGAGCTGGTCCTTGAAGCGATCGGCCAGTTCCCTGAGTGCCGCCGGCTGGTCGACGGTCACGGCCTGGATAATGGCCTGCACCCCATTGATCGTCTCAACTTGCCCGCCGCTGTCCTTGGCCTGAATCTCGGCCAACTGGGTCTTCAGTTGGTGGGTCTCTTTTTCAAGGGTCTTCAAGGCCGCAAGAAGGGCTTCGACCCGTTTGACCACGGCATCGGGCTTGTCCTTGACCAGGTGGCCCACGGCGTTTAGCGTACGGTTGGCCTTTTGCACATGCCCTATGGCCGCGCTGCCCGTCAACGCCTCGATGCGGCGGACCCCCGAGGCCACGCTCGATTCGGAAATAATTTTGAACAGACCGATGTTGCCGGTCCGGGAGGTGTGGGTGCCGCCACAAAGTTCGCGGCTGAAGGTATCCAGGCTGATCACCCGCACCCGATCGCCGTATTTCTCTTCGAACAGGGCCGTGGCACCAGATGCCACCGCTTCCTCCATGCCCATTTCGGCGATGTCGACGGGGACGTTCTGACGGATGCGGGTATTGACCTCCGTTTCAATGCGCTCCAAGCTTCCGGCTCAATCTGCGAGAAATGGGTAAAATCGAAGCGCAATCGATCCGGCGCCACCAGTGAGCCGGCCTGTTTGACATGATCGCCCAATTCTTGCCGCAAGGCGGCATGCAGGATGTGGGTGGCCGTGTGGTTGAGCGCAATGGCCGACCGTCGCTCGCCGTCAACGCTCAGCATCACGGTCTGCCCGCTGGTTAGCCGGCCGTTTTTGAGTTCTCCCTTGTGAATGATGATGCCGGTGGGATCCTTGATTGTCTCATCGACGACCATCTCGACACCCGGCGCCGTAATGGTGCCCTGGTCGCCCACCTGCCCGCCGGCTTCACCGTAAAAGGGGGTTACCGAGGTGACCACTTCAACGCGCGAACCGGCATCGGCGGCATCCACCGCCTGGCCATCCTTGACCAGGAGCACGACCCGCGCCTCGCAGGCGAGCGTTCCATAGCCGACGAACTCCGGTTTTTCGCCCGACGCGCTCAACTGGCGATAGGCATCCGAAACCCCGCTGAAGGCGACTTTCGATCGGGATTTTTTACGCTGCTCGTCCATGCAGTGCTCGAACCCCTCCGTATCCAGGCTCAGGCCCTCGTCACGGACCACGTCGCGCACGATGTCCACCGGGAATCCAAAGGTATCGTAGAGTTTGAAGATCAGGTCGCCGGGAACCTGCTTACCGCCTTTGGCCCGGATCTCGCCAAGCGTGTCACCCAGCACCCGCAGCCCGTTATCCAGGGTTTCGGAAAAACGAATTTCCTCGTTCTCGATCACATTGGTGATAAACGCCGCGGCGCCCTTGAGTTCCGGGTAAGCCGGTTCCATGATATCGAAGACCACCCGCGCGGTCTCGTGGAGAAACGGTTTGGTCAGGCCGATGTTGCGTCCGTAACGGATGGCCCGGCGCATGATGCGGCGCAGCACATAGCCTCGCCCCTCGTTGGACGGCAGTACGCCATCGCCGATGAGAAAAGCGGCCGCCCGGCTATGGTCGGCGATCACCTTCATGGCCACATCATGGGACGGGTTTTCACCGTAGGCCCTTTCGGCCAATTGTTCGGCACGTTGAATGATCGGAAAAATCAGGTCGGTCTCGAAGTTGTTGTTCACCTGCTGGATCACCGAGGCCATACGCTCGAGCCCCAGACCGGTGTCGATACTCGGCCTGGGAAGGGGTGTCATCGTCCCGGCCGCATCCCGATTGAACTGCATGAACACCAGGTTCCAGATTTCCAGGAAGCGGTCGCAATCGCAGGCCACATCGCAATCCGGTCGTCCGCAGCCATACGCTTCTCCGCGGTCGAGGTGAATTTCACTGCAGGGTCCGCAAGGTCCGGTGTCTCCCATGGACCAGAAGTTGTCCGCCTCACCCAGGCGGATCATCCGGGACTCGGGAATCCCAATATGCCTCGTCCACAGGTCCCAGGCCTCGTCGTCATCCAAATAAACCGACGCCCAGAGCTTGTCGGCCGGCAGTCCGTAGCCATTCACCAAAAGGTCCCAGGCAAATTCAACGGCCTTCTCCTTGAAGTAATCGCCAAAGGAGAAATTGCCCAGCATCTCGAAAAAGGTGTGGTGCCGGGCCGTATAACCGACGTTCTCCAAGTCATTGTGCTTGCCGCCGGCACGCACGCACTTCTGGGAAGTCGCGGCCCGCAGATAGTCGCGCTTTTCCTCCCCCAAAAAGGTTCGTTTGAATTGCACCATGCCGGCATTGGTAAACAGCAGCGTGGGGTCATCCTGGGGAATCAGGGATGAACTGCGCACCACCCGGTGGTTGTGTTTCTTAAAAAAATCGAGGTAGCGTTGTCGAATCTCGTTGCCGGTCATAACCATCTCCTGGAACCTGTGTACATCTTACAGGGCGTCTACTTCTTGTCCTTCTTTTCGGGACGTTCCTTTTCCTCCGCGACGGGGGTGAGCAAGCCAACCGCTTCGCGCACTTTCGTGTCGATGGTGGTAAACAGATCGGCGTTGTCCATGAAGAATCGTTTGACGTTTTCACGGCCCTGGCCGATGCGTTCGCCGTTATAGCTGTACCAGGAACCGCTTTTTTCGATAATGCCGACGTTGACCCCCACATCCAAAAGATCGCCGGAACGGGAAATCCCCTCACCATACATGATGTCGAACTCGGCCTCCTTGAACGGCGGCGCCATTTTATTTTTTACGACCTTGACCCGTGTCCGGTTGCCCACCACGTCCTGGCCATCCTTGATGGCACCGATACGGCGAATGTCCAGGCGCAATGACGCATAGAACTTCAAGGCGTTGCCACCGGTGGTGGTTTCCGGGTTGCCGAACATCACCCCGATCTTCATGCGGATCTGGTTGATGAAGATCACCGACGTCATGGTTTTGCCGATATTGGCGGTCAACTTGCGTAGCGCCTGGGACATCAGCCGCGCCTGAAGTCCCATGTGGGCATCGCCCATCTCGCCTTCGATTTCGGCCCGTGGAACCAGAGCGGCCACACTGTCGATCACCATCACGTCAATGGCGCCGCTGCGCACCAGCATGTCGGCGATCTCCAGTGCTTGTTCGCCCGTATCGGGCTGGGAGACCAGCAATTCATCACAGTTGACCCCCAGCTTGCGGGCATAAGTGATGTCGAGGGCATGCTCGGCGTCGATAAATGCCCGCAATCCCCCCTTGTTTCTGGGCATTGGCGACCGCGTGCAGGGCCAGGGTGGTTTTTCCCGAGCTCTCGGGCCCGAAAATCTCGATCACCCGCCCGCGGGGCAAGCCACCGATTCCCAAGGCGCGGTCCAGCTCGATGGAACCCGTTGAAATAACGGGTACATTTTCAACCGGTCGGGCACCCAGCTTCATCACCGCACCCTTGCCGAACTGGCGCTCGATCTGCCCCATGGCAGCATCCACAGCCTTGGCTTTATCCGGTGAAATGGTCATATCGTCCTCCCATGGCAATAAACGGTAGAATGGCGCTGCCGGCACCCTCACGTTGGCAGTGACGCCGTGTGCAGCACGGTGTATTTTGCGCCGGATGGTCGCAGCACGCTTTGATATAAACGCACCTGTTCCACGATAAACGGCGTCGAGGTCATATTCTGCAAGGCCGCCATCGATACACGCACGCTGTCGGCATCAATGCGTTGACGGACTCGACCAATGGTCAGATGGGCCCGAAACGGACGGTTTTCCCTTTCGTAGCCAATTTTTTCCAACGCGGCGTCCACCATCGTTTGCAGGCCACCCAATGGTTGCAGATCCCCCTTGAGCCCGACCCACAACACCCTCGCCCGGCGAAAGTTGGGAAAGACGCCGCACCCTTGGGCGAATAGCGAGAAGGAGGCAGTCGCGGCACTACTTTCATCCAGCTGGACGGCAATCGCAGGCACCTTCGATCGATCAATCTCGCCAAGGAATTTCAGGGTAAGATGGATATTCTCGGGGCGGACCCAGCGAACGTTCATGGACGTCGACCGCAAACGCTGCTGAATCTGCCGCAGAAACGCGATTACCGCCTCTGGAAGCGGGATGGCAATAAAGGCGCGCAGTGTTTGGGACATCGGGGGCGATGGGTCCTTTCGCGGTCACGCTTTTATAAGCGGGTCAAGACGGTGCCGGCAGGGTAAATTGCGGTTCACCCAGTTGGAACGATCCGCCATGGATCCATGCCTTTAGCGTCTCGGCGATTTCGCGGGCCTTTAGCACACTGGAGAGAGGGGTCGTGGGAATCGATTTTCCATTGACCACGATGCTCCCGCTCTTGAGCTCAGCATAACTGACCTGCCCGATCTGGCTGGTCTTTCCCTTGGGATAATCGTCGCCATAATCCACGATCTGGGTAAAAATCTGATCGTCGGAAACGGCCGTAAAACGGGCCATCTCTTCGTTCAGGATCGGAATCGGCACGCCCAGGCCGACCGCCAGCGAACATCCATAGCCTTGAATGCCCACGCCCACCAACCATTCCGGACGCATCTGCTTCATGTCACCCATCACCCACAAGGTACCCGCAGGCGTCAGGGGGGTTCCATTGGCGGCGCGGTTGACATTGGGGCGGTGCTGGGTACCGTACCAGGTCACATACCCGATACCGCCCCCCAGAAAGATGCGGGTGCCCAAACCGATGGTTCGGTAAAGCGGGTCGTTGAACAAGGGACTCAACTGACCGGCCGAACAATAGTTGGCATTTCCCGCCTTGGGCTTCAAGGTCCCCATGTAGGTGTAAATCGTCTTGTTGGTCAGGTTGATCGCGCAGTTGTAGTTCTGGTAGCCGTTGCGCGGGTTGCACAGGGTTGCCTGGGGCAGTGTCTTGATGTTCAGTACGGTTTCATAATCCCGCCGGGGATAGCAGTCCGTCCCATAGGCCGTGGCTTTGAGATAGACGTCTTCACCGGCCACGAGATCCTGGATCACATGCCCCCCGCCATAGCGGAATTCACCGGGATAGACCTTGTTGAGCGGGTCATCCTCACACGGCTCGGTGGCACCGATATAGCAATCCACGGCAGCCACCCCGCCATAGGCGGGCACATTGTTCATCCACACCTTGGAGGCCTTGATGCCCGGAACGGAATGGCCGAAGTTGATGAAGGCGCCCGACGAGCACATGGGCGCGAAGGTACCCGTGGTGACCACATCCACCTGTCGGGCGGCCTCCTCGGCGCCATTCGTGTTGACGATGTCGATCATCTCCTCGGCCGTGACCACGACAACATCGCCGGATTTGATTTTATCGTTGATCTGCTGGTAGGTCTTTTGAACTTTGAACGTTCCCATTGCGCTATACACTCCTGTCAATGTTCCGCATCCGCGATCTTTGCGCTGATGTTGTTTTTGATCCAGGCTTCATCCCACCACTCCACCGGATTGACGAAGGTCTGATGAATCAGCATGGCATAGTGCAGGTGATCCCCACCGGCCATGCCGGTCATACCGGTCCGGCCGAGAATCTGTCCTTTCTCGACCACTGTCCCCACGGTCACATCGATGGCGCTCAAATGGCCATACAGGCTGAACAGTCCGAATCCATGGTCAAGAACCACCGTATTGCCATAGATGCCTTCATCGGCGCAAAGACGACTTTGCCGCGGTTGGCTGCCGGCACGGGTGAATGGATGGTGGAAGCAAGGTCGATTCCCAGATGTACTTGCCGATCAATCACCTTACCTTCGTAGAAATAGGTTCGGTGATCGGCAAAACGCGCCCGGTTGGCCGATCTTGGAAGGCGTATAAAAGGGCCGCCATCCCAAAGCATTTTGGGCTCCGATTGGGCGGTGATGCGGTAAAAGGCATCATTATCCTTTTGTCGCAGCTCCTGATTGACCTTGAGGAACAGGTCGAGACGGTTGCCGCCGGACAGCTCGGGATAATAGCGCTCAAAATCGGGCATCTTGGCATTAAAAAAAGCATCCGACAAATTGATCGCATCTTTTCTGAACGTACGCGGGTTGATGTGATACACCATACCGGCCGTTGCCCGATTGCCGGCGAAATCCTCGGCCATGACCGTCAAAGGGGTGCCTCGGCCCAGCTGGTAATCCAGGGCAAAGAATGCCAGGTGGATTTTGGGGTCCGAAAAGGAACCTCCGTAGCCCGGGTAGAAATGATCGCCAACGGTTACGCCACTGGTCGGGCAATCTTCGGAAAGCCGATAAATGGCAAGCCCCGCGCCCCCCTGGTTCACGTTGTGGGCCCGACTGATCATCTCGATGGATGGCGGTTTGGAATCGATCTGAATCTCTTTTTCCAAATATCCCGGTTGCCCTTGGTCCAACGCCGCAGGGAATAATCCCAGGCCACGATACGAAGGATCGCCTTTCCATCCTTAAGGCCAAGTGCCTGGGGGGAGATGGTTGCCTTGATTTTTGCCGACTTCTCTTTGCCGCCGGCGAAAAAACCGCCGGAGGGGAAACTGCGCTGCAGGATTTCCACTTCACGGCCATCCAGCAAGAGCCCCATCCAGACCTTGCGAATGCCGCTGCCCGCATCGTTCACCGTCACGGTCAGGCTGCGTGAAGCACCGACAAAGGGGGATTTCAGGCCAAGCTCGATTGCCGGTGCCGTTCCCTCCATGCGAATAATGGCCAGCCATACGACAGGAATGCTGATCAGCAATACCGCCGTAATCACCAGAATCGGTTTAAGCGAACTACTACCTCGACTGTTCAACAGCAATTTTCCTTTCGGTAATTCTGTTTTGCATGCATAAAAGGCAAATGAAACCTGCCCGTTGCACAAGCCGTTCGGCAGCATGACCGATGGGCGTAAAAGCATGGCATGCCACCGGAAAGAAATCGGAAATCAGGATCGGGCCATTGCCTTTAAACTGTCGACATTACCAGTTAAGCTGTTGCTAATCAAGGGTAAGTTTCCCACGGCTTGACTTTTTAACCGCCCGAGGATACATAGGAAAACAATTTTTTACAGACCGATGGGAAACGACTGACAATGAAATCACACCCTCCTTTTTTTCTGATTGCCGGCCCCTGCGTCATTGAAGACGAGGCCGTAACATTGAGAATTGCCAACCGGCTGAAGGCGATGACCGACCCGCTGGGCATCCCCCTCACCTTCAAGGCATCCTATGACAAGGCCAACCGCACGGCCATTACCTCGTTCCGCGGCCCCGGCTTGACCGATGGGCTACGGATCCTGGCGCGGGTCAAGGAAACGGTAGGGCTTCCCCTGCTCTCCGACGTGCATCGCATCAGCGAGGTGGCACCCGCCGCTGAGGTGCTCGATGTGATCCAGATTCCGGCATTTCTGTGTCGCCAGACCGACCTGATTCTGGCCGTGGCAAGAACGGGCAAGCCGGTCAATATCAAGAAAGGACAATTTCTGGCACCCTGGGACATTGCCAATATCATAGATAAAATCCGCTCTGTTAGCAGTGTCGCGCCGATGATCACCGAACGGGGTGTGATGTTCGGCTATAACAACCTGGTCGTTGACTTTCGGGGGATTCAAATCATGCAGCGTACCGGCTGCCCGGTCATTTTTGACGCCACCCATAGTGTCCAACTACCCGGTGGTGCCGGGACCCGCTCCGGCGGACAGCGTGAGTTTGCACCGGTTCTGGCCCGCGCCGCTGTCGCCGCGGGCGCGATGGGATTTTCCTGGAGGTCCATGAAGATCCGGACAAGGCATTGTGCGACGGGCCCAACGCGTTGCCCCTCGATCAACTGCCATCCCTTTTGACCCAACTGATCGCCATTAAAAAAGCGATCACCACCTGAAAAGATTCCGATGAATGATACCGATACCCGTCTCCGGCAAATTGCTCTGTTTTTAATGGATGTCGATGGTGTCCTGACCACGGGTCAGGTCATCTATGACGATGCTGGCCAGGAAACCAAGATTTTCAACGTGCGTGACGGAGTGGGCATCCGCATGCTGATGGACGTCGGCGTCAAGGTCGGGATTGTCACCGGAAGGCGCTCCATGGCGTTGATTCATCGCTGCCGCAATCTGGGTATCGATCTGATCAAGGACGGGGTCCGTGACAAGTCAAAAGCGTTGATCGAAATCCTTAACGAAACCGGCGTTGCCGCGGAGAATACGGCCTTTGTGGGCGACGACCTGCCCGATCTGCCGATCTTGCGACGCGTCGGGTTGCCCATTGCCGTAGGCGATGCCCATGCCCTGGTCAAACAAACGGCGGCCTGGACAACCCAATTGGCCGGAGGGTGCGGCGCCATCCGCGAAATCGCCGAACGGATCCTGGTGGCCCGGGGAGAATGGGAGTCGTTGCTGCAAAGGCGTTTTTCATGATATCGCGCCGCCTGTTTCAGCGGCTTTTGCTGGCGGTGATCATCTTTGCCCTGATCGCTATCGTCGCCATTTTTATCGGCTATCGCCGTGCCACGCGCAATCCCGAGGTAATGCTGGATCTGATCCAGAAAAGTGCCGACATGCATCTGGCCAAGATCCGCCAAACCGCCAGTAAAAACGGTATCCGTGAGTGGCGTATGGAAGCGCAATCCGCGACCGTTCAGGAACAAGAGAAAATCATGCAACTGGTCAAACCGGATGTGGAATTTTTCATGAATGACGGAGACGATGTGTTCCTCACCGCCGATCAGGGAACGATTTCAACCGATTCCAACCGGATGGCCGTTTCCGGGCATGTATTGGCAAGGAACAAGCAATATCAATTCGAAACGGAAGCGTTGCGCTACGACCCCGATACCCGGCAACTCAGCGCCGACACACCGATAACGCTCTCGGGAAAATCGTTGACCCTGCGGGCGGATCGCATGGTCATGCATATCGACACCCGGATGACCCATTTTGATGGCAACGTGGAGGGAGTGATCAGTGAAAATCTTCAATTCTAACAGACCCGGCCATCTGTTCGCAGCGGTCGCCCTGGGCATGCTGATCGTTGTCGCGGTTTACCCAGCAGCCCTGGGGGCTGAAAAAACGACGACGCCGGCCACCGGCACGCCTGCCCCCAAAATTCACATCACCTCTGAGCAACTCGTTTCCGACCCCGCCCATAACCAGGCAGAATTCATCGGAAACGTTCACGCAACCCAAGGAGAGACCCACATCACGGCGGACAGTCTGAAGATTTTTTTCGCCAAATCATCAGGTGCCGATAATTCGTCTCCAGCCCAATCCATGGAGAAACTGGTAGCCTCGGGAAACGTCAAAATTAAATTCGACAATAGGCTTGCTGTTGCCCGGAAGGCAGTATATATAACAGCTAAACGCGTCCTGATCCTGACCGGCCCTGGCGCGACGGTCACCAGCGGCGACAACACCATTAGCGGAGAGACCATCACCTACTATCGGACCGATGGCAGGTTCACCGTCGAAAGCAGACCCGGCGGCCAGGTCAAGGCAACCATTCTGCCGGAAGATTCGGGTCTCGAGTGAGCCGTAACCCTGTGCGCTGTGGATAATCGTTGATGGCTACATTGGCTGTACAAGACCTCGTCAAAGTCTACCGGGGCCGCAAAGTGGTGGATCAGGTCAGTTTGGCTGTGGAGAGCGGTCAGGTCATCGGGCTTTTGGGGCCTAACGGTGCCGGCAAAACAACGACTTTTTATATGACCGTTGGGCTGGTGCGGCCGGATGCGGGGCGGACGTTTCTCGATGAGATGGATATCACGGATTTTCCGATGCATGTCCGTGCCCGTCAGGGCATGGGCTATCTTCCCCAGGAAGCATCGATATTCAGGAAGTTGACCGTCCGTCAAAACATCCTGGCCATCTTGGAAACCCTGCCCCTCTCACGCCGGCAACGCGGGGAACGCACCGATAGTCTGCTGGAAGAATTGGGGATCACCCATGTGGCCGACTCCAAGGCGGGGGTCCTTTCAGGAGGCGAGCGACGCGTTTGGAAATCTCGCGGGCACTGGCGACGGAGCCGGCGTTCATGCTTCTGGATGAGCCCTTTGCCGGCATTGATCCACTAGCGGTGATGGATATAAAAAAAATCATCGTGCACTTAAAGAAGCGTCGCATCGGTATTTTGATTTCCGATCACAATGTGCGCGAGACGCTAGGCGTTTGTGATACGGCCTACATCCTTAGCGATGGCAAAGTGATTGAAACCGGTTCCCCAGCACACATTGCTGCGAGTACCATCGCCCGACGGATTTACTTGGGAGACGAATTCAGACTGTAAGATGGCAATCGAACTCAGACAACAGCTCAAACTGACCCAGCAGCTCATCATGACGCCCCAGCTCCAGATGGCGATCAAGCTCTTGCAGCTGTCCAGGCTTGAGTTGGTGGACACCATTCGACAAGAGCTGGAAGAAAATCCCACTTTGGAGGAGGTTCAGGAAACCGCAGCGGAGCGTGCCAAGGAAGGCGAGTCCGAAGAGCCTGTCGCTCCTGTCGTTGAAGAGGCCCGCGAAGTCACCATTGATGAAAAAATCAATGATGAGATCGACTGGAGCAATTACATCGACGAGTATAACGCCCCCGGCAAGGTCAATTTCGAATCGGAAAACCGGGAATCTCCCCAGTACGAAGCCTTTGTATCCTCCAAGGAATCCCTCAGCGACCACCTGTTATGGCAGTTGTTGATGCTCTCGCCCACCGATATCGAGAAACAAGTGGGCAGCCTGATCATCGGCAATCTTAATCGCGACGGATATCTGCAGTTATCCATTGAAGAACTCTGTGAGCAAAGTGGCATCTCCGTCGAAATGGTCGAAGATGTCCTTGAGACCATGCAATCCTTCGACCCGGTCGGTGTTTGCGCCAGAGACTTGAGGGAATGTCTCTTATTGCAGGCCCGCCTTCTCAACTTGGGGGATTCGCTGGTCACCGATATTATTTCCGGCCACCTGAAAAATCTGGAAAATAAAAACTTCAAGGCGATCTGCAAAGCCTTGAAGGTCAAGATGAAGGATGTCATCGCGGCGGTTAATGTCATCCGCGCCCTGGAGCCCAAACCCGGCCGGCAGTTCAGCGAAGAAACACCCCATTATATTGTACCGGATATCTACGTCTACAAAAGCGAGGGCGACTTTGTTATCGTGCTTAATGATGATGGCATGCCCAAACTGCGCGTGAATCCTTTTTATAAGCGGGCCATCACCCGCAATAACGAGGTTAGTGCCAACGCCAAGGACTACATCCGGGACAAAATGCGTTCCGCTGCATGGCTGATCCGGAGTATTCACCAACGTCAGAAAACCATCTACAAAGTCATGGAAAGCATCCTCAAATTCCAGCGTGACTTTTTTGAAAAGGGCGTGGCCCACCTGAAACCCATGGTCCTTAGGGATGTGGCCGAGGACATCAGCATGCATGAATCGACCATCAGTCGGGTGACCACCAACAAATACGCCCATACCCCCCAAGGCATCTTTGAATTGAAGTATTTCTTCAACAGTTCCATCAAGCGGGTGCACGGTGAGGACATCGCCTCCGCCAGTGTTCAGGCCAAGATTAAAAAACTGATCGAAGCAGAAGACCCGAAAAGACCCTACAGCGACAGCAAAATGGCTGAAATGCTCAAAGCCGACAACATCGATATCGCGCGCCGAACCGTAGCCAAATACCGTGAGATGATGGGTATCTTATCCTCCAGCAAACGAAAGCAGTTTTAATGGCTTGTCAAACGCGCGGCCGTCAGGCGCACCTGATAGGCACGGTGTTGTCGATCAGGGCGATGGCATCCATGACCGTTACGCGTCATCGTCGACTTGAAATTGCATCAAGGAAGCAAACCCAGTGAATACTTCGGTAAGATTTAAAAACCTTGAGTCCTCGGAGGCCCTGAAAAACTACGTTAGCGACAAATTGAGCCGCCTGGACAAGTATTTCAACGGCCCCGGCGAAGCCAACGTCGTTTTGTCCATCGAGAAATTTCGTCACAGTGCCGAAATCAACATCAGCGGTGATCGATTGACCATTCATGGCAAGGAAGAGACGGAGGAGATGTACGCTGCCATCGATATGGTACTCGATAAACTGGAAGTGCAGATCAAGCGGAATAAACAAAAAAACCGTGCGCATCGCACCAAAACGAAAGTCGAGCCTACGGGGAACCAGGGTACCCATGAAGGTGTTGGTGAGCCATCCACACCGCCCCGCGTCGACGTCCACCCCATTGAATACAAACCCATGGACGTGGATGAGGCGATCATGCAGATGGACCTGATTTCAGACAATTTCCTCGTGTTTACCAACGCGCGCACAGACATGGTCAATGTCCTTTACCGCCAAAAGGACGGCAATTATGGCCTCATTCAACCCCGGCCATGATTAAGGGATCCGTAAAACGGGTGAATGTGCCCACTGCGCCCAGCAGTTCAATTTCATGAAAGATGCTGTCGGTCGGTTTGGCAGCCAATGATCAACATGGCAGGCAATGCCCGTTCGGAAGATACGGTAATGAAAATATTGGATGTGCTTGACAAGGCAACGATTCTCGTCGATTTGAAGGCCCAGGACAAGATCGGGATCTTGAATGAATTGGTTGTGCCGACGGCCCGAATTACCGGTATCGATCCAAATGAGATGGTACGCGTGCTGATGGAGCGGGAACGCCTTGGAAGCACCGGCATCGGGGATGGTATCGGCATCCCCCATGGCAAGCTGAAGAAACTGGACCGTCTTATTCTGGGTTTTGGTCTGAGTCGCAGGGGAGTTGATTTCGAATCCATCGATGGCCGTCCAACGCATCTGTTTTTTCTTTTAATTACGCCCGAACATGCGACGGATCTGCATTTAAAGCTGCTGGCCCGAGTATCTCGAATGTTAAAGAAAGAATCGCTCAAACAGCGGTTAATGAATGTTCATGACGCTGATGAAGTGATTGCGATCATTAGCGAGGACGATGATGACTTCTAACCTCGTGAAAGTGTAAGCGACTATTTGGAAAGTCCGTCTAAGGTGTCCGAGGCGTGTTGCGTGGACAATACTTACTTCACTATCGTTACCGGTCGCGCAGGATCGGGCAAAAGTACGGCCCTGGCGGCATTCGAGGATTCCGGGCACTACTGCATAGACAATATGCCGGTTGTTTTTTTGCCGCAATTTCTTAATCTTCCTATCGATAAAACCGATATCTTTAATGGGTTGACGTTCGGAATGGACGTCAGGGATGACAGTTTTGTGCGTGACTGTGCCGCTGTTCTTGACACATTGAAGCGCAAGGGAATGAAGTTCCGGATTCTTTTTCTTGAAGCCGACGAGAATGTGTTGATCCGACGATTCAACCAAACCCGTCGTAAGCATCCGCTCTCCATCGGCAAAAGCATCCAGGAGGCCATTCAGGCGGAAAAAGCGATTCTGGCGCCCATACGGGAGAAGGCCGATCAAATTATTGACACATCCACCCTGAATGTTCATGAACTCAAGGCGATTGTCCGTAAAATCGCCAACCAGGATTCGGCATGCGCTGTAATGCAAGCCAGGTGCTCTCTTTTGGGTTCAAATTTGGTCTGCCGGCACATGCGGATTTGGTTATGGATGTCCGCTTTCTCGAAAATCCTTATTTCGTAGAGGCCTTGCGGCCGCTGAGTGGCGAGGATGAAAAAATTCGATCTTTTGTCTTGAATAATGCCAACACCGGTTTATTTTTACAAAGATATATCGACCTGCTTGATATTTTGATTCCCCAGTACGAAAATGAAGGCAAAGCATACCTGACCATTGCCATTGGCTGTACGGGGGGACGTCATCGTTCTGTTGTAATCGCGCGGCAAATTTACGATCATCTATTGGCATCGGGTCGCAAGGCGGAACTGACCCATCGTGACATCGATAAATCCCTTTCAACGTGAAGATGTCTTTCCGGTTCCGTAATTTCCTCAATACCATGAAAGACGGTTAGATATGATTGGCGTTTTAGTTGTTACGCATTGCCGGCTTGGCGATGCATTGCTGGAAGCCGTTGACTTCATCCTCGGTGAAAGACCGCAAGCCATGGCGGCTGTCTCCGTTGACCTTAACGAAAATGCGGATAAGTTGCGCAATAAGATTGCCGACAGCATAAAAAAGCTAAAAAGTGATGACGGGGTTCTGATCCTGACGGATATGTTTGGTGGGACACCTTCGAATTTAAGCTATTCGTTCCTTGAAGAAGGGCGGATCGAAGTCATTTCCGGAGTCAACCTTCCGATTCTCATCCGGGCTGCAAGTGCTCGCAAGAATCAATCCCTCTCCGAACTGGCAGTGGCCCTTGAGGCGTTTGGCAAAAAGAGCATTTCCCTGGCTAGCAGTATCTTGAAAGGCAATAAAAGGGCATAGTCGCTCATTAATGGATTCCCCTACCCGGCCACTGGCGTGGCCCTAAAAAATTGATTTCGACTCCGCAATCAAACACAGCTTGCGGCCTCAATCATAAAGGAGGACAGAATGACGATAAAGATTGGAATCAACGGTTTTGGCAGAATCGGTCGAGTGGTTTTCCGCGCGGCCATGAATCACCCGGATGTTGAAGTCGTTGCCATCAATGATTTGACCGACGCAGCGACCATGGCGCACTTATTGAAATACGATTCCGTGCATGCCCGCTTGGATATGGACATCAAAGCCAAGGATGGCGCCATCGAAGTCGATGGACGATCGATCGCCTACACGGCAATCAAGGATCCGGAAAAACTTGCCTGGAAGGATTACGGTGTGGACATTGCCTGTGAATGCACCGGGCTTTTCCGGGATCGTGAGAATGCTGCCAAGCATCTCACCGCCGGTGCCCGTAAGGTGATTATCTCCGCTCCGGCCCAGAATCCGGATGCCACCATCGTCATGGGCGTCAATGCAAACAAGTATGATCCCAAGCAGCACCATATTATTTCCAATGCATCCTGTACAACCAACTGTCTATCACCGGTGGCGAAGGTGCTGCTGGAGAATTTCGGCATTCAAAACGGATTGATGACCACCATCCACTCCTATACCGGTGATCAGCGACTGCTTGATTTTCCGCATAAGGATCTGCGTCGTGCCCGAGCCGCAGCCCTCTCCATGATCCCGACCACCACGGGGGCTGCCAAGGCCGTGGCGTTGGTGCTCCCCGAACTCGAAGGGAAACTCAACGGGCTGGCCATCCGCGTACCCACACCGAATGTTTCCATTGTCGATGTGGTCGTCAATCTGGAAAAATCCGGTGTCACCAAGACCGATGTGAATGAAGCATTAAGGGAAGCCTCCGAAGGTGCCCTTAAAGGCATCTTGGGCTATTGTGATTTGCCATTGGTTTCCTCTGATTTCAATGGCTGTCCGCTCTCTTCGATTGTCGATGCACAAACCACCTATGTGGTCGGCAATATGGTGAAAGTCCTATCCTGGTATGATAATGAAACGGGGTATTCGAACCGCATGGTTGAACTTGCCGCCATGATTGGAAAGCAACTGTAGACCGACAGGGGGATTTATCCATGAACCGTCGAATGCCGTTGATTGCCGGCAACTGGAAGATGCATAAAACCGGTTCACAGGCCGTTGAGGCCGCCCATGAACTGAAATCTCGCATCGCTTCCGCCCAGAATGTGGAGGTCATGGTTGCCCCCACGTTTACGGCGCTTTTTCAAGTCGCCCAAATCCTCAAAGGTAGCAACATCGCGGTGGGAGGGCAAAACCTGCACTGGGAACACCAGGGCGCCTATACGGGTGAGATTTCAGCGGAGATGCTGACCGATGCAGGCTGCAGCCATGTCATCATCGGTCATTCCGAACGGCGTCAATATTTTGGCGAAACCGATGAAACCGTCAACAAAAAAATCAAAGCGGCCCTGAATTCTCACTTGATACCGTTTTTTTGCATTGGAGAGTCGGAATCCGAGCGTGAATCCGGAAATACATTTTCAGTACTTGACAAACAGGTTCGAGATGGTCTAAATGGTTTTACTTTTGATGGCCAAGCCAATTTGGTGGTCGCCTACGAGCCAGTATGGGCCATTGGTACGGGGAAAACAGCGTCCCGTGAGCAGGCCCAGGAAGCACATCAGTTTATTCGCGGCCTGCTTGAAAACCTTTTTGGGAAAGCTTTCGCCAGCGCGGTCCGCATCCTTTACGGCGGTAGTGTAAAACCGGATAACGTCAAGGCGCTGATGGAAATGCCCGATGTTGACGGCGCACTGGTCGGTGGCGCCAGCCTGGACCCCGAAACGTTCAGTAAACTGGTTTTTTTGATAACTAATTGTTCGAACTTTAAAGACGATAACCCATGTCAATCGTTTTGATTATCATACATGTAATTGTTTGCGTTGCCCTCATCATGATTGTTCTCTTGCAGACTGGCAAGGGGGCCGATATGGGGGCTGCTTTCGGAGGGGGTAGCAGCCAAACGCTTTTTGGCAGCTCGGGAGCCTCAACCTTCCTAAGCAAGGCAACAACCGTAGCCGCTATTGTATTCATGATTACCTCCCTGACCTTGGCTTATCTTTCCGGCGGGAAGGTGACCAAATCGGTTGTATCCGATACGCCAGCGCCCATTGAACAACCGGCGCAAACGGATAACGCAGCCGCAGGCAATGGTGCAGCAACAAAATAAGTTCAACGGTTACAACTTTTGCCGAGGTGGTGGAATCTGGTAGACACGCTATCTTGAGGGGGTAGTGGCCAACGGTCGTGCGGGTTCAAGTCCCGCCCTCGGCACCATAGAAACATAAAGGGTTTACAGAGAATCGGATCTGTAAACCCTTTTTTTATGCGGTTTTGCGGAGATTAGTGGGTCGAAACGCCGGATTTATGCGGGATACCGATGTTTTGGAAAAATTCTCTGTATCAAAATTCGGCTTTGGTCAACATTTTCATCCAGGTAACGCATGGTGTTGACCATGGCGTCTTTCAGATCATCTGCATTGACTCCGGTTGTACTGTCAAACATTTGCAGTGTGATTCCCAGATAAGCGGTGCATTTTTTCACCGGACAACGCCAGCCGAATATCATTAATACCTAAATCAGTGGCCTAAATTTTGCTGTAAGGCTTGGTGTGGTGATCGCCTCACCTACCAGGATTTTTGGGAAAAAATTCTCACCATTCTCAAAAATATGACCGGCAGATGTTCTTTTTCCCAGATTATGGGCATAACCGACCACCAAGCAAATGCTTGTAAGTGGTTCTCTCTTTGAAAACATTGCTACTTCGTAGCGGGTAGTAAACTCAGGCGACGATATTGATCAACTCGCTATGGCTGGCAGCTTTTCCATTCCATGTTTGATGCTGATAGGGCGCCGCATGAATGTCACCCCCCGAAGTGAGCGTTTGGGGACCTATAAACTACCACGTTATTAATATCAATTCAATATGTTATACATTTTATGGAACCTATTCGCCCCTCTATCCTAATAATATTAGTAATTTTAGGATCGCTCATTTATCTTTGCGGTCTTGCGGTTGGTCCACGGGTATCGCAGCAAAGCATCGATCAAGATCACTTATGGTTAGAAAACATACAATTTTCTTCGTATTTTGGTGTTAGCTTGAATTGCGACTCATACTTCTATATGATTGGTGCTGCTGACACGCGAACAGTTTTTGCACATAATTCAGTAATACAATCTCGCCCACTATTACCTCTTATCGCGCATCCTTTAAGTAAGCTATTAGAGGTAGTTGTCTTTAGACCATTGCCTAGAGCGTCCAAGTTATTTAACAAATTGTTACATACTTATATTGCATATATTTTAATTAACCTATTAGTTCTAATTTGGGCTTATTGGTTATATTTTAAGATAGTGGTCCACCCGAATAATATCAATAGTGCTCCTACCTCTTTAGTTATAGGTACTTTTTTAATTGCTAACGACATTACCAAGGCATTCTTTTTTTCTCCACATACTCAGATGCTTAATCTATTGCTGCCCTTGTTAGCTCTTTACGCTTTACTTAAACTTCGTATTACAAATATTTCGCGTCAAACATATGTTTATTATGCTTTATTATCGGGTTTGGGTGTCCTAGTTTACGGTAGCAGTATTGTAGTCGGTGCAGCAATTTTGTTGGCTAGGCTCTACCGCTATATCAGTACCAAAGACACCAGCGCTATCATAGCATTGTTTGAACTGTTAATCCTGTCCGCTATATTAATAGCCCCCAACATAATCTGGTGGGGGATTGTTACCTTGACTACTGGTGAATTTTATTCATCTGAAGTATCTCGTTGGAATCAAATTGTGTGGATGCTGGACGTATTTGACAAAGGTTGGCTATGGTTAGCGAGTTCACTGATAAGTAACCTAAAATTTTTCATTTTATCAGCACTACTTCACATGATTCCGATAGTTCCTGTAATTCTGCTATTAACATGGTTTTCTTGGCCATATCATTCATTACTTAAAGAAGTTTTAAAAAATAATATCTTTGTCTGTTCTACTGTTATTGCTATTATATTTCTAATATTTTTCTCTATGGTTGGCTACTGCGTTGGCCGACTGGCTATACCACCAGCGGTGATGGGCATCGTAATCATCGGGTTGTGGACTTCACATCTTGAAACGAAACTGAATGAAGTGGGACGGCAACAACTTTTATACTCCACCGGCATTCTTATAATGCTCCAATCTACTTGGATGGTGGTTAAATATGGACCTAATTATTAAGTAAGTATTTCAGCGAGCAGGCTGCTCGGCGCTATATCCAGGCGCATCGGAATGACTCTATCCAGATATATTCAAAGGTCCGGGAAATGTAGTGTGGCAAATATTGACACTGACAAAAAGCATGAAGTCGAATGGCAAATGAATCTTGCTATTCATATGGTGAATAAAGACCCTTTAAAGGAATTTAAAAAGCCAGGCCGGTGGCCAGATGTTGGTCAGGCGATTTTTGCATATTATGGTTTCAATAACTTAATCACACACATGCGGGTTCAAGTCCCACCCTCGGCACCAGCTAAAAATAAGGGTTCAGGGAAAATACATCTTCCGGAACCCTTTTCAATTTTCAACCGAGCTGTTAATAAACAATCCAGTGTGTATATTGGTATACAATATGCTTATTCTTTATTAATCTGCTCGCCAAACGGGTAAGGCATCGCTCCTGAAGCCGATGCACGGGATGCACAATATTTGGCCCCTATATCGTTCGACGGCATGGGGCTCCGCAAAACAAATTGATGCTCACATTGGCCTGTTTTGCATGGCCTTGCCATATTGGAGAAAGAATGCGATTCCGCCAAAATCACCGTTCAACGCAATCAGTCGATGGCATAAACATACAAATGGAATATATAGTCGTCGTCGCCATCCTTCTGGTAGGCTTCTATCTTCGTCTGGCAATGGTATCCGAGATACAGATCGACACCCCTTTTCGGGCGGATGCCCGTCAATATACCGCTTATGCCTATAATCTCAGCAAACACAGAGTCTATTCACTCGATTTCAACGGACTGATCGATAAACAACATATCGCCCCTTCTCCCGACGCGCTACGCACACCTGGCTACCCGCTCTTCCTTTTCCTCTTCACCGGTTCGAAAAATTTGGATCAGTTTGCCGTCAATGTTTTTTATTTTCAGGCAATCCTAAGCGCCATCACCATCGCCGTCGTCTATGTGCTCGGTCGCACCCTGCTAAGTGTCCTCGGCGCTGCGATCGCCGCAGCGCTTACCGCAATCAGTCCGCATCTCATCAATCTCAATATTTACCTGTTGACCGAAACGCTTTTTACCTTTGTACTCGTGCTGACCATCGGCGCATTGATATTGTCCGGGCGATATGAGAACCGGTATTTATGGATCGCCTCAGGCATACTACTGGCGGTTGCGACCTTGATCAAACCGACGATTCAATACTATTTTCTTTTCTTCATCGGATTTGTTCTATTGGGCCGCGAAAGCCCGGAATGTAAGAAGATCAGCATATTATTCATTGCCGCATCATTTCTATGCATATTTTCGACATGGCTGTTTCGCAACCTGGTGTCCCTCGGATATCTCTCAGATCCAGCAATTACCATCAACACGCTTCATCATGGCATGTATCCTCACTTCATGTACAATGGGCAGGCCAGCACCTTCGGCTTCCCCTATCGTTTTGATCCGCATAGCCAGGAAATTTCAAGCTCATTATCCAGTGTGCTGGTGACGATTGCCCATCGATTTTACACACAGCCGCTGACACATTTAGTCTGGTACCTCTCCAAGCCATCGTACTTGTTCCGCTGGGAAATGATTCAGGGCATCGGCACATTCATTTATCCAGTAAGCCATTCGCCCTATGAATCATCATGGCTGTTTATGCGCATTTACAGCCTGATGCGTGTCATTCATCCCATCGTGGTGTTTTTGAGCATGGCGGGAATGGTTTTTGCGTGGCTTCCCGATCGCATGTTTACCATGACAGTCCGACAACGCTTTGCCGGGCGGCTAATATCCCTGACTTATTTCTATTTCATTCTGGTCCACATCGCTGCAGCGCCATTTCCACGCTACTCGATTCCGATTCGCCCGTTTACCTATGTGCTCGCCTGGTTGGGCATTTCCCTGGCAGCAACCATGATGAAAAAAAATTGGCTCGGATGCGTAATGCTCGACTTACGATAAAGGAGCTTCGATGATCGATCAAAAAAGGGCTGTGGTAACTGGAGGCGCGAGATTTATCGGCTCACACCTCTGCCACAAATTGATTCGTGAGGGCAAAGACGTTCTGTGCGCCGACAACCTTTATACTGGGGTAAAAAGGGGGGCTGGCAAAAAGCATTGATTATTTTGATGGTGTTATCTAATCCCCACGGGGAAAACGATCCGTGTACCGTTTCTGATGACAAGTTCCCCGTTCTGATCTAAAAAAACAGGAGTGTTTTTGACGTGAATGCCTCTAACTCCGAACCGGTCAAACTATCGTTGATCATCCCCTGTTTCAATGAAGCGGCCACGCTCGCGTCGTGTGTTTATCGGGTGCTGAATATAAGGGAAGCGTGGCTATCCGTGGAAATTATCATCGTTGATGATGCCTCCTGGGACGAAAGCCTTCCCATCGCCAAGGGTCTTGAAAAACAGTACCAGGAAATCGTCGTTCTGACCCACGACGTGAACAAAGGCAAAGGCGCTGCGCTAAGAACAGGCTTCAAACAAGCGACGGGAGATTTTGTTGCCGTGCAGGACGCCGATCTTGAGTATGACCCCATGGAAATAAAAAATCTGTTGGTTCCATTGATCAATGATCAGGCGGATATGGTCATCGGCTCCCGGTTCTATCGTCCGGCGCCCACAGGGTGTTGTATTTCTGGCATTCAGTCGGTAATCGTTTCCTGACATTGATGTCGAATATGTTCACGGACCTTAACCTAACAGACATGGAAACCTGCTACAAAGTGTTTAGACGCCAGATTATCCAATCCGTGGATTTGAAAGAGAACCGTTTCGGCTTCGAGCCAGAAATAATTGCCAAAGTCGCCCAGATGCGCGTGCGCATCTTTGAAATGGGTATTACATATGCCGGCCGAACCTACGCGGAAGGCAAGAAGATCGGTGTTAAAGATGGTCTCCGGGCATTGTACTGCATTCTCAAGTACAATGCCCACAAAGCACCGATACCGATGCAACTCCTGATCTACCTGTTCATCGGTGCATCGGCGGCCATCGTGAATCTGTTGTCATTTCTGGTCTTGTTTCATTCCGGCTTCGGTGCATCGACATCAATTCTGGTCGCATTCGTCATCGCTTCAGTCTTCAATTATCTGTTGTGCATTCTGATCTTGTTCAAACACCAGGCAAAATGGAGCGCCCCACTGGAATGGTTGACTTATGCGCTGGTAGCCATTTGCATCGGTTGGTTCGATTTGTATACGACCCAAAAACTGATAGTCATGGGGTTACCACCAAGCATATCCAAAATGACGTCAATTGCCGCCGCCTTCGTGCTGAACTTTTTGGGCCGAAGATTTTTAGTGTTTCCGGAAAAACGCAGTGGGCCATGGCGTCCTCAGGATGTATGATCGTCGCACCGCATAACCATTTGATTTGCGATGGTATAAAATTTTTGAAGTATTCGTTATTGGAAGGAAGCAAACACGATCCTCTCTTAATATAAGGATACCTGTCATTCCATTCGATACCCATTGCAAAATGATTGATAAAGGCTTTGATGATCCACAAAATATTCTCAAACAAACAAAGGCAAACGTATGATCAGTAAACCCTATCGGCAATATTTTGGTAGAGACTTGGAAGCCATGGGTTCGGCAGAGAATTATCATCATTGGATCATCGATGAATTCAAGCCTTATATCCGAGGTCATGTTGCCGAAGTGGGTGCTGGTAGTGGCAATATATCGGCATTACTGAGGGAGTATGCAGAACGATTAACCGCATTCGAACCTTCGGATAACATGTACCCTTTGCTTTTCAGGCGTTTTTTGCACGACAGCAAAGTATACACCATCCATAATACACTCAATGGTCAACACCAACAATTTACTTGCGCCTTAGACGCTGTAATATATGTCAATGTATTAGAACATATTGAGAATGATGAGAAGGAGCTTTCGCAGATTCATGAAGTATTGAAACCCGGTGGCCACGCATTGATTTTTGTTCCTGCCGTGCCGTTTTTGTTCAGCAATTTTGACAGACAAGTCGGTCACTTCAGGAGATACTTGAAAAAAGATTTGATCAGTCTGTCTGAAAAAATCGGTTTCAAACCAATAAAAGCCAGATACTTCGATTTAGCAGGCATCATTCCGTGGTTCTTTTTTTTTGTCCTTTTAAAACATACAGTTAACAGCAAAAAGGTTAATTATTATGATAAATATATCATACCAATTACCCGTATTTTTGAAAAATCCATAGCCCCTCCAATTGGGAAAAATATTCTTCTTATTATTCAGAAATGATAGACTTTACCAATAAGTTTTCATTGAAAAAAGCTGATTATAACCGACTTATCAACACAACGATGCCTTCGGCCAGCATCAGCACATAGCGATGGACCTTACTCTTAGCCTGACATCCGGTTGCTTGTCCCTGTGTTCATGCAGCCTTTGGATTTCGTCATCATCGAATTTGTATTTGGACACATCCATAAACATCTCCTGATCTTAAGGGCATTGGGTTGCATTATGGATGTATCAAAGATCTAAACGATTGTCCAGTGCATTGATTGTATTGCGAATCTCGATGTAAAAGCATAGACCATGCCAAAAAATACCTCAGTTGGAGTACTATATAAGAAATTGGCTGAACAAAACCGATTCTGAAATGGCTGTAACTCCAATGAGACTGGGATATTGATGTTCGTAAGCACTCCAAAACTACTTGTCATTACATGCTTTTCGCTGTATGAAGTCATGACAAGTGAGGTCAAAATATATGAAAATGGCATCATGAAGCTATTGTGATATAAACCATGAAAGTTGTTATTCTTGCACCACCCACTGACACTGAATACCTGAATACCCAAAGGGTTGTAACCTAAAACGCTCTGGACCGTTGCGGCCTAACGGCCTGGGATAATAATATGTTGGGCATGTTGCCTTATGTGGCAACCAAAAGGTTCTCATGCTTATTGATATGCTTAGATGTTCCAACTCGTACTCCAACATATCGCTATCATTAAAGTTTCTGATAGCTAAATGACTTGATTTCACGATATAGCCATTTGTTTGATGGATATGGAAAATTTAGCACAATCGCAAATGCTTTCCCCTTTTTTCAGCATTGTTGTTCCGACCTTTAATAGTGCCGAATCTCTCATACGATGCATTGACAGCGTACATAACCAATCCTATCCGTTTAAAGAGCTGATCATCATAGATGGCGGGTCAAACGATGGTACAGTCGAAATAATTCAATCTCATCAGCACAAAGTTGACTACTGGGAAACTGGATCTGACTGTGGCATTTATGATGCTTTTAACAAAGGAATTCAACGCTCAAATGGTAATTGGCTCCTGTTTCTTGGGGGCGACGATTTTCTTTGGTCTTCTGAAGTATTGACTTTAATCGCAGCTGAAATAAAGTACGTGGATATCCGAAAAAAATTTGTATACGGCAAAGTCAACCACATCTCTCATGATGGTGTACCGATTAAAACAACTGGCAGTACCTGGAATCCTGAACGATTAATGCACACACAAACTCCGATCGATCATCAGGGTCTTTTCCATCATATATCACTATTTAAGAAATTTGGATTATATAGCTTAAAATACAATGTGGTCTCAGATTATGAATTCCAACTAAGAGTACTCTCTATCGATAAAAATTGTTGCCATTTTTTTCCTATTCATGTAAGCGGCCACCAACATGGCGGTGTTAGCACCTTTCTAAACCGTCGTCTTATAAACTTTATACAAGGTGATAAGATTAGAATTAAATATAAAATCAAGGTTCCATTTTATAGAAGACTAATCAAATACATGGGAGCATTTTTTGGTGGTTTTCGTCGAAAATATATGATGAATCATTCGTTCGCAAAATAGAATATAATATCATTTCTATTAAAACCAAATTAATGAGATAATTTTATGAAAGTTGGGATTATAACCGACTCGATATCTGAACATATATCAGGCGTAGGACGATACTCAAAAAATATTCTTAAAAGTTTTGCCTCATCAGAGCACGAAATTGTTTCCATCGACTGGCGCAATAAAGAAGACCTATTAAAAATATTGGAAGCGGATTTTTCGAACAATGTTGTTGTAGCTAATGTGTTCCCATTTTTTAAAAACTTACTATGGCATTTTTTTTTATTACTGAAATTAAAACGAAGTTATAGGGTATTTGATGTTATTCTTGACTGCTCACAATTTTTGCATATCTTCGGGAAACCTTATCGACCATACATTTATGTTGTTCATGACCTAAGTTTTTTTAAATTTCCTGAATGTCATAGGCGTGGAAAATATTTATTATTTCGTTTTTTTTTTCAAAAAAACTATTGATAAAGCGGATCATATTGTGTGTGTATCTAACTATACACGAAATACATTGTTACATTATTTTCCCAACTATATAGAAAAAACAAGTGTTATCTATGAAGCTGCTGAAGATAGGTTTAAACCGATTTATAACACAAAAAAACTTAATAATATTGCGGATAAATACAACCTTGAAGATAAATTTTTTCTTTTTGTTGGTACAATAGAACCAAGAAAAAACCTTGAGAATGTGTTTCGTGCTTACCATAAATTTAAAAATGAAATTTCTTTTCCTTTATATATAGTTGGAAAAATTGGATGGCGGACAGACAATCTCTTAAAACTACATAAAGAATTGAATTTAGATGGTAAAATCAGAATGCTTGGATACATCCCTGATGCGGACTTGCCGGCCCTTTATAACCTCGCGACTGCATTTGTCTATATCTCTATAGATGAGGGATTCGGCCTACCGCTTTTGGAAGCAATGCAGTGTGGGACTCCGTCCATCGTTAGCAACGCAGGATCACTACCTGAAATTGCAGGAGATGCCGCGCTGATTGTCGATCCGAATTCTGTCGATCATATAGGTAAAGCGCTCCAACGTCTTTCCGTAGACAAACAATTAAAAGATACCTTGATCAAGAAAGGTTTGTTGCGCTCATCCAATTTCAGATGGCAAAAAACTGTCTCTGAACTTTCAATGCTTTTTTTTGAACTGACCCAAAAATATCGGTAGCCCACTGCAAAAAATGAAAATTGCCCTTATAAACGCTGATTTCCCTCCTTCAAGAGGGTCCGGCCAAACAGTTTATGCTGAGAAAATCGCAAGAGGTTTAGCCAAAAATCATCATGTTACTGTTATAACTTCTCATGTACCAGGGTCTGCCAATGAAGAATGGATTGATAATGCCAGAGTAATAAGACTCCAGATTCCTAATTGGGATTCATCAAAATGGCTTTTGTTCGGTAGATACGCTGCCCAATTTTTACATCGACACCGTGCTGACTTTAACTTCGATATAATTCATTTTTTGGACGCCCATGTTGGATACGCATTTAATGATGCCTTTATTGGTACATTACATCAATCATTTCGTCAAAGGTTGAATAGTAATAAAGGGTTTCCATATTCATCATCTATAATCAATCTAGTTCAACGCTACCCATATTATCTATTCTCTCGATACCTTGAGAGAAAGGCGCTTAAAAAAGCCACTGCTTTTATTTCTGTTAGCAAAGCAATACGGAAAGAGTTCATTAATCATTACGAAGTTGAACCTTTCGGTATACGCTGTATACATAATGGAATTGATACTGATTTATTTCAACCAACCACCTTTAATTATTTAACAAAAAAATTTAAATTGGAAAACGTAAAAATAATCCTTTATATTGGCTTCAGTACTCCCCGGAAGGGACTTGAAACATTAGCTCATGCAGTATCGCAATTAAAAGAAAGAAATATCAAGCTGATCATAGTTGGAAAATGGGAGAAGGGCTATCGAAAGAAATTTTATAGCTGCCTTGGTGATTCTAGAGACAAAATTATTGAGGCTGGCTATGTTCCCGATATTGAAATACCGGCATATTATTCTTTGGCTGACGTCTTTGTTCTCCCTTCCTTGCTTGAAGGTTTTGGATTTCCCTTGGTTGAATCAATGGCATGTGAAACTCCAGTAATCAGTACAAATGTCGGTGCTATCCCTGAAATCGTAGACCGCTACGGAATTATTATACCTCCCCATAATTCATCATTATTAGCAGAAAAAATAGATTTTCTTATCAGTAATGATCAAATTAGATATTATTTGGGTAGGCGTTCTCGGACATGGGTGCTAAATAATTTTAGTGAAAATATCATGATTGATAAAACCATATCATACTACCAAGAATTGATTGATGATAAAAAATTGATCTGACGTAATAACTATAGCTCCTATCTATGAACACATTAATTTAATATAATGTTAAAGGTTTTATTTTGAAAGTACTTTATTTTGGTATTTATTCCAAAGGAATCGAATATCCTAGAAATAATAATCTGATTCGTGCGCTTCATCATCATAATGTTAAAGTTGATGAGGTTCACTTTGAAATGGCTGAAACATTTGTTAAAAGGCTGGCTGTCATTAATCATGCGGCTAATTTGCTACGTTTTATCATTGAGATTTTCATCAGTTATATTATATTGGCATTTAAATTCATTCAATGCAAACCAGTTGATGCCATTTTTGTCGGACATCCTGGCTATTTTCATGTACATTTAGCTTGGATACTAAAACGTATTTTCATGAAAAATGCAAAACTCGTATATGACATTTTTATTCCACTCTATGAGGCAACAGTTACAGATAGAGAGTTAATAAAACCGTTTAGCTTTTTCAGTAACTTATTATTCTTATATGAAAAATCATGTTGCAGGATCGCAGATTTAAACCTTATCGATACGAATTCACATGGTACTTATTTAGTAAATACATTTAAAATAGATCCCTCTAAAATAGCTCGTATTTTTGTTGGTCCAACGATTAATGTAAAACCAATAAAATACCAATCGAAAGAAAAAAGAACCTTTAAAGTAGTTTTTGTCGGTACTTTCATTCCACTTCACGGTGTTGATATTATTCTCGAATCTGCTCGAATTCTGCAAGATCGTTCTGATATAAAATTTACCCTTGTTGGTAGAGGTCAGCTGCGCAGTAATATCGAGAAACTTTCCACGAAGTGGCAGCTTAAAAATGTGAATTTCCTAGATTGGATTCCTACTGAGAAATTGGGTTCTTTTATTTTATCTCACGATTTATCCTTGGGTATATTCGGAAGGACATCAAAGACGAAGATGGTTATTCCATCTAAAATATTCGATATTTGCGCATCAGGAGTCCCATTTATTACATCAGATACGCCTGCAATACGTGAGGTTTTTATTCATGGTGAGAATGCGTATTTAATTCCTCTTTCTAACGCACATGCGTTAGCTAATTCGATACTTAAATTAAAAAACGATCCAGTGTTAAGAGAAAAGTTAGCTTCAGGTGCTTTGGATACAGGAAGACGAATGTTTTCAATTCCACAATTAGGCTCCGACATAATAAGTTCAGTAAATAGCATGATCAGATGAATAAAACTATTAATTGTATCAAGGGTAACCCTCCGGCTTTTCCGGGGGACTCCAAAAGTTTGACATTTCCGTGAATGTAAGAAAGCCTCCCGTCGTGTGAACCGCTCAAAGTTCGGCAGACAGGAGGCTTTCATGAGTGATGTATACTTTAGGCGGTTATAATTTGTGATTTAGAAAATGATTGAAAATTTAACGCCAGTAAGGAGTTCAACTCCTTTTTGTAATCGCCGCTCGTCTCAGCAAGGCACTGTAGAATCGACTCAGAGAATGCTTCGAAGTCGGAATAATATTTCGAGTACAGGCATTTTTTCTTTACGAATTTCCACATTCTTTCGATCAGGTTAAGATTGGGAGAGTACGGTGGCAAAGACAATAGCTCAATGTTCAGCAGTTTTGCTGTATTTTGCACAAGCTTACACTTTTGATACCGGGCATTATCAAGAACAATGGAAATCGGGAAATCGTATGTACCGCTGAGCTTAATCAATAGCTGACAAACGCTGTATGAGTTGATGTAACCGGTATTGGTGATCGTAATCATCTCATGGGTGATGGCATCGAGAGCGCCAAGTACATTAAATCGTTTTCTGCCCGATGGCGCTTTGATGAATAGTCTGACAAAACACCAAAGGTAACCCAAAAACGGTGCAAACACGAAATGCGCGGTATCCATAAAGAACAGGTGGCGCTGACCGGCCTTTGCCTGTTCTATTCTTGGTTCAAGGTCTTTTTTTTAAATTCTTCTTGGGCCTCGAGGTCCGCACCCGCAGGGACTGATCCGACTTTGCGGTACTTCATGCCAAGCTTTTTTAGAAATACACCAACTTGGGTCTTGGGGTCTTGCTGCGTCGAATTCCGGTCAGCCTTTCGATTTCAGCAACAGCTTGCGCAATATTGGTAACCGGATTCTCCCGAAAATGCTGTTCAATCTTGGATTTCGCTCTTTGAAAAACGCATATTGGTAATTTCCGAGAAGACGATGCTTCCTGCCAGCATTGCCGAATGCTATGAACTGTCGAATAGGTAATCGTAGGAATAGCAGTGCTTGGGAACCTCGAGAATTGTCAATATATCGCTTTGTAACTGGGTAAGTTCGGAAACAAAGCCATAATTGTTACCATCGGGAAGACGCATTTCC
>NZ_BBCC01000022.1 GCF_001311845.1 Desulfosarcina cetonica JCM 12296
GCGTCGCGGCCACCGGTGCGTCCGTGACAGCTATTCGATATCCACGGAAATCTGGCGGGTCGGATCGGGCTGCGGCCGGGGGATCTCGATGGTCAGGACCCCGTTTTTGAATTTGGCCTTGATATCCTCGGGGGCGATCATGGCATGCAGGCTGAAAGTCCGGTAAAACCTGCCGCAGATGCGCTCCCGGCGGTAGTAATTGGCCGATTCGTGCGCCGGATCCTTCTCCCGCTGGCCGCTGATGGTCATCACGTTGTTCTTGACTTCGATGATCACATCTTCCTTGCGTACACCGGGAAGATCAACCTCGATGAAGAAACCGGTTTCGTTTTCGTAGATGTCCACATGGGGAGTCCAGGCACAGGGGGGGAAGGTTCCGTCATCCGCCAGCTGTTGGGGGAACGAATCTTCGAAAAGTTTGTTGATGCGATCCTGAAGGGTGGCGATATTGCCAAACGGGTCCCATTTGATGATGGCCATGGCGTTCCTCGCGATTTGGGTGATGGATAAAACGGCCGAACCTGCATGGGGCCATGCGGGTTGTCTTTCAGTGTGGTCAAGGGTCGGTGATGGTGCCTGCTTGAGAAAAGCATAGCCATCTCAAAATGCTTGTCAAGGCCCAAAGACCCGATGGCACCGACCCGAGGCGGACATAACTTTCAGCCGGCTTCGCAAAAGGCCGAGCAAGAATTCGCACCATCGACAATTGGCTTGCAAAAGGGCGCATTTTTTGGTGAAGTTGCCGTACCTTTTTTTATGAACCAGGAGAACAACGATGAACGACGATTTTGAAAATCCGCCTTCGGAGACGGAAGAAAGCTTTGCCGAACTGTTCGAATCCTACAGCGCCGGCATGAATGAAAACATTCAGGTGGGCGACCGGATTCGGGGGCGCGTCATCTCCATTGGCGGCAGCAGTGTGTTCGTGGACACGGGCACCAAGGTCGACGGGGTGGTGGAGCGGGCCGAATTACTGGACGACGATGGCCAACTGGCGGTTGCCGTGGGGGACGAACTGGATCTTTTTGTGGTCGCCGCCGACGAAAGCGAGATCCGTCTCTCCAAGGCCATTTCCGGTATCGGCGGGATCCACGTGCTCAAGGATGCCTGGACCCAGAAAATCCCGGTGGAGGGCAAGGTGGTGGCCTCGATCAAGGGCGGTTTTCAGGTGGAGATGCTGAAGCGGCGGGCCTTTTGCCCCATCAGCCAGATGGACGTGGCCTATGTGGAAGATCCGTCGGTGTATGTGGGCCAGACCTTCAATTTCCTGATCAAACGCTTTGAAGAGTCGGGCCGCAATATTGTCGTTTCCCGGCGTGAGATCCTGCAAAAGGAGCTGGATGCCAGCCGCAAGGCCTTCATGGCCGAGTTGCAGCCGGAAGCGGTCATCGAGGGCAGCGTGGTTCGCATCGTTCCCTTTGGTGCGTTTGTCAGCCTGGCGCCCGGCGTGGAAGGCTTGGTGCATATCAGCGAGTTGAGCTGGTCCCGGTTGGACACCCCCGAGCAGGCGGTCAAGGTGGGCGACCGATTGCAGGTCAAAGTGCTGGGCATCAAGGCCGGCGAGAAGCCCGGCACCCAAAAGATTTCCCTTTCGGTGAAACAGGCCATGGGCGACCCCTGGATCGATGCCCACGAGCGGGTGAAGGTGGGGGCCAAACTGATGGGCAAGGTGACCCGCTGTGCCAATTTCGGCGCTTTCGTGGAGCTGTTTCCCGGTGTTGAAGGCCTGGTGCACATCAGCGAAATGAGTTATACGCGGCGGGTGATGCGCCCCGAGGAGGTCGTTGCTCCCGGGGATGAGGTCAGCGTCCTGGTCAAGGAGTTCGATCCGGATCGCAAGCGGATTTCGCTCAGTATCAAGGATGCGGAAGGTGACCCCTGGGCGGACGTCCAGGAGAAGTTCAAGCCGGGCAAGCCTGTTCAGGGGCGGGTCGAGAAGAAGGAGGGGTTTGGGATCTTCGTCAATCTGGCTCCGGGCATTACCGGTTTGTTGCCCAAATCCAAGATCGCCGCATCGGACAGAGCGAGCGAGATCGAGTCCCTCAAACCCGGTGCCGCCATCACGGTCACCATCGACAACGTCAATGCGGCCGAGCGAAAAATATCCCTGGGAACCGGCGAGGCGGCCGATGATCAGGGATGGCAGGCCTTTTCCGGGGGGAGCAGCGACACCCTGGGATCCCTGGGAGACCAGCTGAAAAAGGCCCTGTCCCGAAAAAAGAACGGAGGTTGAGCATGGCAGGTTCCGATACGTTTTACGATCTGGTCATTATCGGCGGTGGCCCCGGCGGCCTTTCCGCCGCCATCTACGCCATGCGGGCGGCGTTGAAGACGGCTCTGGTGGAAAAGGGCGTCGCCGGCGGGCAGGTGACCATGAGCGACGAAGTCGAGAACTATCCCGGCTTCATCCATATCAGCGGCGCCGAACTTTCCATGAAGTTTGCCCAACACGCCCAGTCCTACGACCTGGATATGATCTCCCAGGAGGTGACGGTGCTGGATCCGGGGCTCGACTACCATACGGTGAAGCTGGCCAACGGGGATGCCCTCAAGACCCATGCCGTGATTCTGGCTACCGGCGGCAGCCCCCGGAAACTCGACATTCCCGGCGAACGGGAGCTTTACGGCAAGGGCGTTTCCTATTGCGCCACCTGCGACGGCTTCTTTTTCAGGGGCAAGACCGTGATCGTCGTCGGCGGCGGCGACAGTGCCGCCGAGGAGGCACTCTATCTGGCCAAGCTCTGTAAGAAGGTTTACATCGCCCACCGGCGCAGCGAGTTGCGGGCAAGCAAGATCCTTCAGCAGCGGCTTTTCAACGACTGCAACATTGAGATGCTCTGGAACACCGTGGTGACGACGATCCATGCCGGCAAGGACGGCGTGGAGCGGGTTGCCCTCAAGGACACCGTCACCGCCGACACCCGCGAACTGGATGTGGACGGCGTGTTCGTCTTTATCGGTTTCAATCCCAACAACGAGCTGGTTCCGGCCGGCACGCGCATGAATGCCGACGGCATGGTGGTGACCGACGAAAAGTGTGAAACCCGCACCCCGGGCATTTATGTGATCGGCGACCTGCGTGAGAAGTTTGCCCGCCAGATCGTCCTTTCGGCGGCCGACGGCTGCACGGCGGCCCTGGCGGCGGCCTATTACGTCGAAGCCAAGAAATCCATGCAGGCCGATACCTGCGAACTGCCTCCGGAATCTGACTGAATGAGCCGGCGTGACGGATTCAGATTCGATGTTTGAACTACTCAAAACCTGGAAGGAAAGGCATTTTTCAGATCCTCAGCGGGTGATCCTGGGGTTCATGCTGCTCGTGGGGGCGGGGCTGGTTTACTTCGTCGGCAGCCTGCTGACGCCGGTGTTCATCGCCGTCATCATCGCCTATCTGCTCGATGGCATCGTCGTGCTGCTACAGCGCTCCCACCTCCCGCGGCTGGCCTCGGTGACGATTGTTTTCATGGTTTTCATGGCGGGCATGGTTGTCATGATGCTGTGGCTGCTGCCGTTGACGGTCAAGCAGGTCAGCCAACTGGTGCAGCAGTTGCCGGGAATGCTGGCTTCGGTTCAGTCCCAACTGCTCCAGCTGCCCACCACCTATCCGGAACTGATCTCCAAAAACCAGGTGAGCCAGGTCATCGATTTCCTCAATACCGGCATCTCCACCCTGGGCAAACGTGTGCTGACGATTTCCCTGGCGTCGGTCGTCGGCCTGATCCATTTGGTGGTCTATCTGGTGCTGGTGCCTTTCATGGTTTTTTCATGCTCAAGGATAAGGCTGCCATTCTGGCCTGGGGACGGCGTTTTTTGCCGGACAACATGGATCTGACCGAATCGGTGTGGCAGGAAGCCAACGTTCAGGTCACCAACTACATCCGTGGCAAGGGCTGGGAACTTTTGATTATCTGGGCCGTCAGCTTTGCGGTTTTCAGGGCGCTGGGGTTGCAGTTCTCGCTCCTGATCTCCCTGTTTGTGGGCTTGTCGGTGATCATTCCCTACATCGGGGTAACGGTCATGGGATTTGTAATGGCCCTGATCGCCTTTATTCAGTGGGGCTGGAGCGGCGAGTTCGCTTCGGCGATGATCGCCTATGCGGTGATTCAGATTATCGACGGCAACCTCTTGGCACCGCTGCTGCTTTCCGGTGTCGTCAATCTTCATCCCGTGGCCATTGTCGTGGCCATTCTCCTGTTCGGTGGCCTTTGGGGCCTCTGGGGCCTTTTTTTCGCCATTCCCCTGGCCACCCTGATCAACGCCGTACTCAAAGCATGGTTCGCCCGGGTCGAACATCGCGGCGATCCCGCCTGACCGTTTTTCGCACCTGCCGCTGATCGGTTTTTTTTTCTTGATCGTATAACTCAAAGAAGTGATTTGGGCGCGGAATATGCTTAATGTTTTTTGCCGATGTTGAGCGTCTTCCGATACAGCCTGGGACGGCCCGGAATCCGGGGCGGGCGTGTCGTTGTTCGGCATCGACAGAAAAAGGGGATGCAAATTGTCATACACCCCATAAACTTGATGAAACACGTTGACAACCCATTCGAGTTGACCAGGATCCATGGGGGGCGCCATGCAGGAAACCGGTTTTTTAAGGGAAAACCAGAGAGTTCTAAACGATATCCGTAAACTGGAAATATTCGAGCCTTTTCAGGAGGACGAGTTGCGCAACCTGCTCACCATGAGCAAGATCAGGCGTTACACCGGTGGGGAGGTCATTTTTAAGCAAAACAGCGCCGACACATGGCTCTACTTTCTGATTTACGGCAAGGTCAGGCTGGTGAAGGACAACAAACCGGTGGCCACGTTTCAGCAACGGGGAGAAGTGTTTGGTGAAATGGGCGCCATTGCCTGTGCGCCACGCTCGGCCTCGGCCGTTGCCGTGGGTGATACCGTCTGCCTGGCGACGGATATTTACTATATCGAACAGCTTAGCGGCGCCGACAAAATGGCTTTCGGCTATGTTATCTACCGCGTGTTCACGAATGTGTTGGCCGATCGGCTCCGGCGTACCACCGACGACCTGCTTACGTTCAAGGGGCGCGGCATCAAAATTTGGTAGCGACGGCGAATTCCGGCCGTTCGTCTCAGCCGACTGCCGAAAATCCCATCCACAGGCAGTCGATACCGTCCAGGATCATGTGAATCAACAGCCCCATGCCGATCAGACGAGTTTTGGGGAAAACCGCCAGCAGCAGGTAGGCGGCGATACATGGCCAGGCGTGCAGGGGGTGAAACCCGATGCTGCAGCGCCGGGGGTCGAATATCGGTGTCGCCAGGAGGTGGTCCAGATCGACAACCATGGTGGCCAGCATGATCCCCCAGGCCCGCTGCCAGCGCTCCGGAAACCCCCAGCGGGCGGCGGCTCCCGGAACCAGCAGGTGCAGAAGCATATGTGTGACGGTGCGTATCAATCCACGCTTCCGCTCAACGGCAGTCTGATCAGTGTATAGGCACGTGATCCCAGTCCTAATGCCACGGCATAGTCCAGCTGGATCTCCCAATCCACCTCGGGGTAAATCCCTTTGAATTTGTCTTCTCCCGGCGCCAGATTGACGGTCAACGCCGTACCGGGCAATGCCGTTTGGGCATTGACCAGATCCACGGCCGCCTGATCGACCGCCACCGGATCGGTGGAGGCCACCACGCCGACATCCGCCACCAGGGGAGCGTCGTTGGCCGAGGCGCAGTCACAGGCCGGCGAGACGTTGGTGATGAAGTTGATAAAAAGGACTTTGCCGGTCTTTCCCTGGAGCACGCCCTCGGCGTACTCGACCATGCTTTCCAAAAAGACCGGGATCGATTCGGTCCACTGGACCTCGATGGCGCCGTTGGGGCAGATGAGAATGCACTCGCCGCAGCCGATGCAGGCGGACGGGTCGATGTGGGCTTTCTCGTTTTCCAGGGCCAGGGCATTTTGGGAACAGTGATCGAGACATTCCCCGCAGCCGACGCAAGTCTCCTCCGAGACAAGCGGTGAAAGACCCGAGTGCTGGGCGAGCTTGCCCCTGCGTGACGCACAGCCCATGCCCAGGTTCTTGATGGTGCCGCCGAAGCCCGACAGTTCATGACCCTTGAAGTGGGCCACAGAGATGAGGGCGTCGGCCTCGACGATATCCGTGGCGATGTAGACCGTTTTAAAATGTTTCCGATTGATGCTGATGGGGGTCTCGCTTTTGCCCCTCAGGCCGTCGGCAATGACCAGCGGCGCTTGGACCACCGAATAGGCGAAGCCGTTGGCGATGGCCGTGGCCAGGTGGTGGGGCGTATCACTGCGCGTGCCGGCGTAAAGGGTATTGGCGTCGGTCAGAAAGGGCACGCCACCCGCCTGACGGATGTGTTCCACGATCTGACGAATGAAAACCGGGCGGATGAAGGCCGTATTGCCCAATTCGCCAAAATGGAGCTTTACCGCCGTCAGGTCCCGCGGGCTGACCGCTTTCGCCAGACCGGCCGCTTGCATGAGCCGGCCGATCTTGGCAACGAAACTTTCCTGAAGCGTGGCGCGCATATCGATGAAATAGACATTGCTGGGCATGGACACCTCCTTTGGGGGGTTGATTCCGATATTCCGTCTCCTCACCTTAGGTGTCTATCGGCCCCACCGGTGGTTGTCAAGATCGGGGAATGGCGTGTTGAGACGCTGGAAAAAGCTGTCGGTTTGGGGTATAAAAAATTTTACGAAGTGTTCTTATATCCCCTTATAGAAAGTAACCTTTGATGGAAATCAATGCCAAATTGGCCATTCTGGAGCGGATGGTCGCACTTTATGACGAATTTGTGGAAACCTTTGACCTGGCCTGCGAAAAATATTGCGCTCACTGTTGCACGGCCAATGTCACCATGACCACCCTGGAAGGGTATCTGGTGGTTGACCACCTGATTCAAACCGGTCAATTGGATCAAGTGGCCCCGATCCTTCAAAAGGCCCATCCCGATCGCTTTGTTCCGCAGCTATCGATCAACCGCATGGCCGATATCTGTGCCCGCGATGGTGATCTGCCCGACGAGACGATCGACCCCGATGCGGGCCCCTGTCCCGTGTTGATAGATCAAGCCTGCCCCTTTTACGCCGTGCGTCCCTTTGGATGTCGATGCATGGTCTCGGCCAGGAATTGCGGCGAGATCGGCTATGCCGACATGGACCCGTTCATCCTGACCGTCAATGATGTTTTTCTGCAACATCTGGAGCACGTCGATGCCCAGGGATACACCGGCAATTTCGTGGATATCATTCAATTCTTGGCCGATGCGGAAAATCGACAGAATTATGTCGCCGGACGTCTCGGCGCCGCCCCCTCCGGTCTGGTGGCCAATCAGCCGGTCTTCGTGCTGATGATCCCGCCGGAGCACCGGCGACGCATCCAGCCGCTGCTCGATCGGATGCGTGCGATCCAGGTTTGATGGACGCGTTGAATCGTCTCTCCCGGAGCGATTCACCAAAGGCAGCTTATTTGGAAGGATTTTCATGAAAACATACCCCATTCCCATGGTTCCCGGGCCGGTGCGGGTTCCGGCGGCCATTCGCAATGTCTATCTGGAAAGCTACGGTTCCGGCGATCTGGAAACCGATTTCATCGAGTTGTATACCCGGACCCAACGACGCTTGAAAGAGATATTTACCACCCGCGACGACATCGTGATCATGTCCGGCGAGGGCATGCTGGCCCTGTGGAGCGCCTTGAAAAGCTGCCTGGTGCCCGGTGATCGGGTATTGGCCGTGGCCACCGGGGTGTTTGGCTATGGCATCGGTGAAATGGCCCAATCCCTGGGGGCCGACGTGAAGATCGTGGGCTTCAGCTACGATGAGACGATCAACGATCTGGCGCGCATCGAAGCGGCCATCGCCGAATTCAAGCCGCGCATGATCACGGCGGTCCACTGCGAAACCCCGTCGGGAACCCTCAATCCGTTGGACGGTCTGGGGCGCCTCAAGCAAACCTACCAGGTTCCGCTGTTCTATGTGGATACCGTGGCCGGTGCCGGTGGCGTGCCGGTGCTGGCCGACGACTGGCAAATCGACCTGTGCCTGGGAGGCTCTCAGAAGTGTCTTTCCGCGCCGCCGGACATGAGTTTTCTCTCGGTGAGTCCCAAGGCTGGGAGATCATCGAAGCGGTGGGCTATGTGGGCTACGACGCCCTCAAACCCTTCCACCAGGCCGTCGAGAATCGGTATTTCCCCTATACGCCCAGTTGGCAGGGCGTTGCGGCACTCTTTGTCGCTGCCGGACTGCTGCTGGAAGAAGGCTTGACGAATAGTTTCGATCGTCATGCGCGCGTTGCCGCGCATTGCCGGCAGCGGCTGGCCGGGATGGGCATCGACCTTTTTCCGGCCGCCGATGCCGTTTCCTCACCCACGGTCACCGCCGCGAAGATTCCCAACGGATTCACCTGGGCGCAATGGGATCAACGCCTGCGTGCGGATGGGCTCGTGGTGGCGGGCAGCTACGGACCGCTGGCCGACAAGGTCTTTCGGCTCGGTCACATGGGAAGCCAGGCCGACATGGCCTTGGTTGATCGGGCACTGGATGTGGTTGCCGGTGCCCTTTAAGGAAAAATCATGAAGATGAAGAAGTATGCCGATTGGACCCCGCGCCACAAGAAGCTGGCCATTGGCCTGGCGGCGGTGGTTGTGTTTTATCTTCTTTTTGGTTTTATCGCCGCGCCGTTCATCCTGCGGGCGGTTTTGGAGAAGAACGTCGCCACTGCCATCAATCGGCAGGTGTTCGTTGACGCGGTGCGGGTCAACCCGCTGACCCTCTCGGTGACCCTCAGGGCTCTGGACGTTCGCGAAACCGCCGGTGCGCCGTTCGTCAAATTGGGCGAAGTCTATGCCAATCTTGAGACCCTGTCCCTGTTCAAATGGGCGGTGGTGCTTAAAACCGTGCGCCTGGTGGCCCCCGACGTCAATCTGGTGCGCGTGGACGAAAAGCACTTCAACTTTTCGGATATCGGCCAGGGCGACCCGGCCGCCGCGCCTAACGCCGATGCCGCCGATCAAGGCAGTGGATTTGGTTTCGTGGTCGAGGATTTTACGCTCAGCGGCGGTCGCATCGCCTTCGAGGACCGCGTGGCGGCGGTCAACCATCGCGTCGAGCAGCTGAATCTGGGGGTCACGGGGCTCTCCTCGCGGCCTTCGGATGCGGACCGCGATACCCTGTTCAATCTCTCGGCGCGTATCAATGATGCCGATGTTTCCCTGAACGGTCATGCCCGGCCCTTCAAGGCAACACGGGAAACCCTGGCCACGCTCGGCCTGGCATCGGTCCAGGTGCCCCACTACCGGCCTTACATTCCCTTGCCTCCGGGATTGGGCCTGAAATCCCTGGCTGCGGACCTGAAGAGCGCTGTCGACTTCAAGCTGGATGCGGAGGGGCAACCCCGCCTGACCGTTGACGGGGTGCTGTCGCTGCACGATCTCCAGCTGACCGATGACCAAGGAACGCCGTTTTTCAACCAGCGCGAATTGCAGGCCGAACTGCAGCCTTCGGCGGTTCTGAGCGGCCAGGTGCGACTGGCCAAAATCGATCTGACGGCGCCGGAGGTTTTTCTCGAACGATTGCCCTCGGGGGAATTGCGCCTGCCGTTCACACCGGCCAACAAAACGGCCGCCCAGCCACCCGCCGAGAAGACCGCAGAGCCTGCTGACGCCGGCACACCGCCGGTGATCACCGTCGACCACCTGAACCTTGCCAAGGGGGTGGTTCATTTCACCGACCGGGCCAACCGCAGCGCCTTTTCCACCACGGTCAACGACCTGGCATTGACCGTGGATAACTTTGGCCTGAACACCGACCGTACGGCCAAATACCGACTGGCGTTGAAAACCGATGCCGGCGAGACGGTATCCCTTACGGGTGACGCGTCCCTGTCACCGTTGCAGGCGACCGGCGACGTTGCCGTGGCCGACATCAAGATTCCCCGTTATGCACCTTACTACCAGGACCGGTTCGCTTTCAAAACCCTGGCGGGCGTGCTCTCCCTGGGGGGCGGCTACCGATACCGCCAGGAGAAGGATACGCCGGTGGTTACCCTGGCGGGTCTGTACCTTGACCTTGCCGGCCTCGATGTGGTGCGTGCGGCGGATGACGACCCGTTGGTCAAGCTCGGCAAATTACAGGTCGCCGATAGCCGTGTCGACCTGAACGCGCACACCGTTACCTTGGGCCGTGTGGATTTCGCCGATGCGGTCATCGCCTGCCGCCGGGAGAAGGATGGCAACCTCAACCTGGCACAGGCATTTACCCCATTATCCGCTGCCGATTCATCCTCAACGGCCGAACCGGAAACGGCCCCACCCACGCCAGCGCCTGCCGGTGCGCCCTGGGTGCTGAACCTGGACGCCCTCAAGCTTGCCGGTTTCACCGTTGCCGTGGAAGATCAGGTGCCCAAGGACCCGGTGAAATTCAAGATGGACGCCATCGCCCTTTCCGTCGAGTCGCTTTCCACGGCAAAAGACCATGCCGGTCAGGTCGACCTCTCCTTGAAATGGGAGAAGGCCGGTCAACTGCAAGTCGGCGGCAAGGTCACCGTTTCGCCACTGAACCTCGACTTGGCCGTGAAGGCCAAGCAGATGGACGTCCGGCCGTTCCAGCCCTATCTCTCCGAACAGACCGGCATGATCGTCACCCAGGGTTTTTTCAATACCCAGGGGCAACTGAAACTCAGCCAAAATAGCAAGGCCGAGCCGGTGATGACTTACCGGGGCAATGCCGGCCTCAACCGCTTCGCCTCCATCGACCGCCGCATGCCGAGGATTTTCTCAAGTGGAAAGCCCTCTTGCTGGACAATCTGAACCTCGGGGTGAATCCCACGCGCATGGATGTGAAGCAGATCGCCCTGTCCGATTTCTTCGCGCGGGTGATCGTGGATCCCCAGGGCAACGTCAACCTGATCAGTATGTTTGACACACCGGCGGATCAAGCGGCGTCCGGACAGAAGACGGCGGACGCCAAACCGCAGGCGGCGAAAAAGACGGCGTCCGCCACAGGCCGGTCGACGATCAAGATCGACCGGATCAGCATGAGCGGCGGTGAAGTGGATTACTCCGACAACTATATCAAGCCCCATTTCAATGCGCGTTTCCATGATCTCGGCGGGAAGGTCACCGGCCTCGAATCCATGGCCGAAAAGCGCGCCGACGTCCTTCTGGAGGGCATGTGGTCCAAGCAGGCACCGGTGAAGATCACCGGTCAGATCAACCCATTGATCGAAGATCCGTATGTGGATCTGAACCTCAATATTTCCGACATCGAACTGAGTCCTTTCTCGCCATATTCGGGCAAGTACCTGGCTATATCCTCGACAAGGGCAAGCTGACCTTCAACGTATCCTACCTGATGGAAGATCGGCGGCTGGAGGGCAAGAACAACATTTACATCGACCAGCTCACCCTGGGCAGCGCCGTGAAAAGCCCCCAGGCGGTCAACCTGCCCATCAAACTGGCCATCGCCCTGCTGAAGGACCGTAACGGCAATATCCAGCTGGATCTGCCGGTGAGCGGCAACCTGGATGATCCCAAATTCAGAATCGGCAAGGTGATCCTGACGGTTTTGAAAAACCTGATCGTCAAGATCGTCACCTCGCCCTTTGCGGCCCTGGGCGCCTTGGCCGGCGGTGGTGAAGAGTTGAGCTACCTGGATTTCGCCCCCGGAGTCAGCGACATTTCGCCGCAAAACGCCGAGAAGATCGTCAAGGTGGCCAAGATCCTTTATGAGCGGCCCGGCCTGAAACTGGACATCCGGGGAACGGCGGTTCCCCAGGCGGATGGCGATGCCTTGCGGGCAGTTGTCTTGGAAAACCGCCTCAAGGCGGAAAAGCTCCGGGAAATGATGAAGTCGGGTAAGAGCGCCATCCCCCTGGAAGACATTCAACTGGATGCCGATGAGCGAGCCAAACTGATCGAAGCGGCCTTTGCCGATTCGGGTATTGCCGTGCCGCTGGACAACAACGGCAAGCCGGTGGAACTGAGCCTAGCGGATATGGAAAAGCTGCTGCGTATCAACACCGAGGTTACGCCGGACGACTACCGCGCCCTGGCCAATGCCCGGGCCTTCAACACCAAAAATTACCTGCTGGAAAACAGCCAGGTGGCGCGTGAACGGCTTTTTATCGTGGAGCCCCGGTTCGATGCCGGTGACGCCAAAGCCAAAAAGGACCGCGCCCGCAATGGACAAGTGATTTTCAGTCTCAAATAATCCCATGCCGGACCGGCCGGTTTTCGCGATATCGAAAAAAAGTTGCGCAGGAAAACTCCCTCGGCTGCGTTTGATGATGATGAAAGGATAGAATTCAGGGCAGTTTTTTTTGCGTGGCAGGAGGACCGGTCAACGATGGCGAGACAGGGGGGATTTGATGGGGTGTGATGAAGTCAGAAAACGACTGACGGCATGGGCGGATGGTGAGTTGCCGCCCCGGGAAGCCGAACGAATCGATCACCATCTCAGTCGATGTCCGGCGTGCCGGCTGGAGGCCCATGGGCAGCGGCAGTTATCGGCGGCCTTAAACACATTGCCGGCCGTTATTGTTCCGGCCGGCTTGGCCGAGCGCACGCGGCGAGTGTTTCGGACCCGGCTGGAGCGGCCCGGTCTGGCACAATGGTGGCAGCAGCTCAGCCTGGTCATGCGCGGTGCTGTTTGCGGTGCCGCCCTGGCCGGCCTGCTGTGCGGAGCGGTGCTGGGCACCAGCCTGAGCCGGCTGGCCCCTGACAACACGGCCAACCTTTATCAGACCCTCTACGCCGACAATGGGATATTCCCATGAGGCTGACCACCAAACGCATGCTGGTGTTCTTCTCCGTGGCCTTGAATGTCGGGTTCGTGATCGTGGCCCTGACCCTGGTCTATCAGCATTCCATCTCCCACCGGGAACGTTCGTGGCGGGGAAGTCGTCGACATTGTCGGGCGTCTGGACCTACCTGCCGATCAGTCCCAGGCCGTGTTGGCGTCCATCCGCCAGTTCCGTGCCACGGTTGATCTTGCCGATCAGGATCTGCGCCGCGCCCGCGGCAGTGTCATCAATCTTCTGGCCCAGGATGGGCCGGTGGACCCGGCGGCACTGCACCGCTTGATGGCGGTGGCCGATGGTCAGGGACGGCGCAAGAGCGACCTTTTCGAGGCGCATGTCCTGAAATTGCGGCAGCTTTTGGGCGATGCGAAGGGCGCGCAATTCTTTTCTTTGTTGCAGCAGCATTTCAAATCCAAGGATAAAACACCGCATCCATGATGTTTCGTCCTCGCCACCAGCGGCCCAGCGATGCCGCCCTGGTCGCCCGGGTTGCCGACGGCGATGAGCGGGCCTTCGGTGCGTTGCTGCGGCGTCATCAGGACGCGGTGTACGGATTTGCCTGGCGGTTGTTAAAGGATCCCCAGGAGGCCGAGGATGTCACCCAGGAGACTTTTCTGAGCCTCTTCCAAATCGCCGGGCGCTATCGCCCGGAAGCAGCCTTGCGGACGTTTCTGTTGCGCATCGCCAAAAATCGCTGTATCGATCGCTATCGCAAGAAACGCCCTGATTTAATGGACGAATTCCCGGATATTCCCAGCGCGGAAACCCCCCTAGGCCTGCTCGAGCATGCCATTGACGCGGATCGCCTGGAAAAAGCCATCGACGGTTTGCCCGTCAATCAACGCAGCGCCATTTTGCTGCGACACACCCAGCAGCTCTCCTACCGGCAGATCGCCGAGGTCATGGAACTCTCTGCCAGTGCCGTGGAATCCCTTTTGGTGCGAGCCCGTCGAAAATTGCGCGAAGTGCTCAGGGAAGATGATTAATCGCTTCTATGATGGGTCCGCTTGCAGTGACCGCTAATGATCTGGATGGAACGGCCGATACCTTGATTTCAAAAGGTATGTCGGCAACAGTTTTCTGCAGGTCACCCGTTTATTGATCGAGGACATCAAATGAACCTTGGATTGTTAAAAAACGTATCTGTTTTCAACAAACTGATTGGCGGATTTTTGATTGCTGCCGTCATTACCGCCATCGTCGGCGGGGTCGGCTACTGGATCATCTCAGACGATATCGGCTCCATGGAGGAGCTGATCACAGAGGATCTCAGGCTCCTGAAAGATGCCCATGCACTCAGCGCGTTGGCCTTGCAGCATCGCCGTTATGAAAAGGATTTCTTCCTGAACATCGGCGATCCGGATAAGCAGAAGGATTATTTGGCGAAATTCAGGAAAGCATCGGCTTTAACCAACGAAAAAATGAAATCCATGGCCATCTACATGGAAAAGGATCGGCATTTGACGCCAGCGGTCAAGTCGGCGCTGACCCATGCATCCCAGGCCTATGAAGCGTATGTGGACGGATTTCTTGGGCTGGCCGACAAAGTACTTGCCGACAAGGCCATGACGCCCCAGGACGCCAACCATCAAATGAAACCCTTCAAGAGCCATATCTATGCGTTTGAATCCAACATGGAGAAGCTGGTCACGGCGGGTGACGACATGATCCAGCTTTCGTCCAGAGAGACCATCGACATGGGCAAGAACTCCCGTATGGTGATCATGACCTTGCTGATCGCCGGCGTCTGCCTGAGTCTTCTTGTGGGCATCCTGATCGCCCGGGCGATCATCCATCCGATCAGAGAAGCGGGAGCCTTTGCGGAAACCATGGCAACCGGGGATTTCACCCAATCCATGCATATCGATCGGGAAGATGAAATCGGTCACTTCGTCAAATCGCTGAACAAAATGGCGACACAGCTTAAAGGCATGATTGCCAATGTCATTCACGGTGTCGAGACACTGACGTCGGCTTCAACCCGGCTTTCATCGATTTCCAGCCAGATGACCGCCGGTGCCAGGGAAACTTCCGCCAAGTCCGGCCAAGTCGCCAAGGCCGCCGAAGAGATGCGAGGCAATATGGCCAGCGTGGCCTCTGCTTCGGAGCAGGCGTCCAATAACGTTCAGATGGTGGCTTCAGCCTCGGAACAAATGAGTCTGACCATCAACGAGATCGCCGGGAATACGGGAAAGGGCCGCTCCATCACCCAGGACGCCGTCAACCAAGCCAATGCCGTATCGAATCGAGTGGCGGAATTGGGGAAGGCCGCCTTCGATGTCGGCAAGGTCACCGAAACCATTAACGAGATTTCCGAGCAAACCAATTTGTTGGCGCTGAACGCCACGATCGAAGCGGCCCGGGCCGGTGAAGCCGGCAAGGGGTTCGCCGTTGTGGCCAACGAGATCAAGGAACTGGCCCGGCAGACGGCTGCGGCCACGGGTGACATCCGTTTGAAAATCGACGGCATCCAGAGTTCCACCGATGATACCATCAAGGATATCAAGCGCATCGAAACGGTGATTACCGACATCAACGATATCGTGGATACCATCGCCGCCGCCGTTGAAGAACAATCCGCCTCCACGCAGGATATCGCCACCAGTGTCAACCAAGCCGCCGAAGGGATTCAGCACGTCAATCAAAATGTGGCGCATAGTTCGACCGTGTCGAACAATATCGCCGAGGAAGTGTTGGAAATGAACACCACCGCGACGGCCATGGCCGACAGCAGTACAGCGGTCAGTGCCAGCGCCAACGAACTATCCACGCTCTCTGAGGAATTAAAGCGAATGGTCGTTCAGTTCAGGGTTTGAGATCCGCCAGCAATACCTGACGGATTCCCAATCCTTCATCAGGTCCGGTCCAAGGTGGACGGTTTGCCGCCCTTGCGCATGCGTTTCACAAAAACTAGTGATAAAGCCAACGCAACCAATTGGAAGACGGGGCATCAACATCGCTATGGGAAGCTGTGTCGTACTTTGTCTTTCTAAGTCTCATCAAAAAATTTAATTTCGATATTCTCTCCGTCGGATTTTTGTCTCATGCTGAAAAGGCCCTTGCGGGTGATCTTGAGTTGGCGGGCCTGCCCTTCTTGGCCTAGTTGTGCGGCTATTTTATCCCGTTCTTCAACGATCGATTCGGTGTTGAAATAAAGATCGACAATTTCTCCCGACGCTCCCATCTGAAGTAAAAAAGCATTATGCTCAACATAGACGAGGTCTTCATAGGCATATGTTACTTCGAGGCCGATTGCGTTGACAATCTCGCGAACAATGGCAAGTGGTCTATAGGGTATTTTCATTTGGGTTCTTGGCCCTCCTTTTTAAATTTGTTATCCGGCTCACCGCAAATTGCATACCTATATCTGGCAGTTTCCCAAATGACGGATGCGAAAAATCGCCATCTCATTGAAATAATGTTGAAATAAAAATAGATTGGATTAAACAAGAAGAGACGCAAGGCAAAGGCCTATTAAGTGAACAAGGATAGAAACGATGCTTCCTTGATGCGACCGGACATTTTTGTTTGGTGTCAGCGACAAAAATGTTGTCACCCTATCATTTAATTATATGTTCGGCCGAGGGCGCAACATGTTCAGAAGCGTAGATTTTTGAACCGGATCTCTGAATTTCCGCTTTTCGACGATATCCGCAGGTGTACGGCCCTGGTTGTCGCGCAGCCTGGCGTCGGCGCCAGCGTCCAACAGCAATTGGGCAACCTTGATCATATGGTCCGTCCAATATCTTGCCTCCGAAAGTTCGTGCAACGGGGATAGACCCCTGTCGATGGTTCTGGCATTGGGATCGGCGCCTTTCCGAAGCACGGCCCGAATGGCCTCTATGGGTGGACGCGGACCCGGTATCAGGTAATGGAGCAAACTTCTTCCATGATCATCTTTCATATTTACGTCCACATTGGCATTGACAAGGAGTAAGAAAATATCGAGCTTTTTGGGCCGAAAGAAACGGGAAAACCATAGCCACGAACAATGGTTAAAAGCGCTTCTACTGGATTTGGTTTGTTTCTCACCAGCGTATTGGGATCTCCGCCGTGATTGAGAAGGAATGCTAACATCGCCGTGTCTGCCGATTGAACCGCTATTGGAACGAATCGGGTTGCTTGCTCGGCGGTAATGAAAAATTCGATATCGGCCAATAGCAACGCATCGATTTCGGGATTTTGGGACTCGAGAGCCAAGTTCAGAATTTCTGTGATCCGTGTGCGCCCACCTGCGCCCTTTTTCAAAAGCATTCGCACGATATCCGTTTGATCTTTCCGTGCCGCCGCACTAAGAAGTCTGACCCCGTGTTTCGAATCCACGGTAGCGCCTGCATTCAACAGGATTTTTACGATTTCAGCCTGCTTATACACAATCGCCGAATAAAGCGCTTTGAAGGCCTGTTCGCTGTCGATATCGACACCCCTTGCAAGCAGCATCTTGAGACTTTCCACCGAAACCGAGAATCCGGGGGCCGCCAGGCCAGCATTCGGATTGGCGCCAGCCGACAGAAGCACTTCAACCATTCGTGGATCATGCATTGCCAGGTCAAGCGGATATCCTGAATCATCCGGTTTGCATCCCAGGTTTAACAGGTACGTTACCCTATCGATGTCGCCTTCATGAACGGCAGCGGATAGCACGGTGTATTCATCGGAAGGACGCAAGACAAATGGATAACGCCATTTTTGAACCATTTCTGATATCTGCTCAAAACGCAGAGCTCTTCCGAACGGCGGGGAATCTGCTGTAATCATACCGCGAATACACCCATCCAGGTCGATGACGGCCCCACCCGAAGAGCCTTGGGCGATAAAATTCGATTGAAAATCGATGGTGTTTTCCCCGATGGTTGTGACGAAGTCCGGAGCTATCGGGACGGCCCAAGCGTAACCGTTGGGATGACCAATGGTAAGTATTGACGTTCCACGTGCCATCTGGGAGCCTCGTGTCGGACCGCGATTGTAGGGCAGCAGACAAACGCTTGCACCCTTGGCCGACAGGCCGCTCGCCGTCAGCACCGCGAGATCCAGTTCCACTGAAAACCGATCGAGCAGTTCTGCCTCGAACGCACAGGGTTCAGCCGGCAACGCTTTGCCAATACCGGCGCCTGGAGGATCTCCGAAGGCATCACTGAACGATTTCAAATTATCTGGCACCTCTTTTCGTGATCGCAGACGAACCTGCAGATGATGCGCAACTTCACCGCCCCGGCGAACAACATGGTTGGCGGTCGCGATATAAAGACGATCCTCATCGAAGCCGAAGATGATACCCCCCCCTGCCGTTGGACCATCGCCGAATTGGCCCTGGACGATGACAACCAAGTGCGATGCTTTTTCTATATTCAGTGCACTCAGCCGTTCTTTTTCACGTTTTTTTTTCCCGTTCGTGGACGTCCGACCAAAACCGATCGACTTTATCCTGTTTATCCTGTGGAGACTTGTAATAAGGATCTTGCGGCTGTCCTTCCACGGGCGGAAGCATGAAAACAAAAAGGATGGATAATCCGATATTCATCCAAACATTCCGCTTCATGGCTTTATCCCCAACCAACGTAGCGCGCCGAGGAACAAGCCGAAAAAATAGATCGTCGCCCCCCAGAGCAAGGCCAAACCGTGCCGCTCCTTGAACCAATCCAAATAAGTGGGCATTATGCTTCGTAGATTTTCTCCCGAGCCCGTACACATTCCGCGAACCACGCCTTGAAAGGTCAGAACAATTTTCCTATTTTGCATCTGGAGCGTGCGTAACTCGCCAACGGATTGATTGAACTGCAGTATTTCACCAGACCGAAGCAACCGTTTGCGGTCATTCAACGCATTGAAGTACAAAACGCCAGAGAGTATGGTCGATGCGCGTCGGACCACCGTGCGGTTGGCGTCCATGTATTCGTCAATCCGGCTAAAGGATAAATGGGTTGCTGAGAGTTGCGGGTGGAGTCGCAATGTTGATGATTCCGGAGGCGTAAGGTCTATATCGACTTCATTGGTATCAGCATGCAGCAAAATTGATTTTGGACTTTCAAAGTGATGTTTTTCAGCCAGGGTATCGGATAACGCGATGTTGACGGAACCGTGGACATTCACGCGAATTGTCAAGTTCTCCTCTTTGACGGCCAAGCGGTATTGTTGAAAATTTTTTGCCGCTTGCACCGATATCCGGGTGCCTTCTTGCACGGCCAAGGTGGCAAGTGTGATTGTGCCGCATGCCTTTCCATCCTGATCGGGGGACAAGCGGATCGAATCATCGGCTCTACTCAGGGGCTGTATCTCGCGGCCTTTGGAACGTGGGATACGAATGGTCTTTAAGCCGGAGACACCCAACGCCGACAGCTCCATGATGTCTGTCATTGCTTGCCTTGCAGGGAGTTCGAAGCTAATTCCCGACACTTCTAGTTCCATTTCAATTTCCGTCTTGGGAACCCGGCAGAATAGCAGAAAGCTCAAGGTCAGGAGGATGAATCCGAATATCGCTATGATTGGCCAACGTTTACGGGGGGGCGGCGCGGCTTCGTGCATTTTGACCAATTGCATTAGACGCTCGAGAGAGGCCATTTGCTCGGAATCCAGCTGCCCTTTCCCTTCAAGCAGGTCTTCGCTGATTGTTTGTAATTTTCGGTAGAGCAAGTTTTTTATTTGCTCGCCCGCAGAGCGACGCATAAATGTATCTCTCCTTTAGGCTGGCGGAAAGAAATAATTCCATCATCCTGCCTGTCTTTGTGCCCGTCTACCACGTTACCGCCACAGGCACATATTCTCGATATGCACCGGTGGCGGCGCCTTGTAGACGACCACAAATCCGGCGCGATCTGGGGGATTATTTCTTTCCGCCAGCCTTATCTCGGTATGGCTCTCAGCGGTCAGGATGATAGAACAAGAGCTCGACCGTCTCAGTACCTCCCCCCCTTAGCGTGGCGCCAATTTCCAGATAGTAAAACCCTGGTGTCCGAAAGTTGCAAATGGGAATTTTAATTCCTCTTTCGGCCGGGTAATAGCCATATCCCAACGTTTTGCCGTCAATAAGGGACGCACCGATATTTCCACTTGTTTCCAAGGGGGATAGACTAACGAAAACTTCTATCAGTTCTCTTCCTGGAAATAAGACAAGCTGATAACAATCCGAACCCATCGTTTTGGGTTTTTGCCCAATTCTAAGGGGGACATATACCGACTGCTCGGCACCGTTGATTACACATGTGCTCCAACCGGTCACACCGATGTCACGGGTTTTAATTTTTAGCGCCGAGAGAATGTCCGTCGGCCAGGCATAAGCCGCTGTACCAACCCCACGGATCGTGTCCATGCGGTAATATAGCCTTCGTTTGAGGCTTTGGGCACGCAGGTGTACACGCCAGTCCAGCGGCATTGTCCACTTGATGGTAACGTCCTCGGCTGAAAGAAAATTCTTATCTTCAACCCATTCGGTGAAAGATGCAATCGTGAGGGTGGTGCTACCGACATTTTTGATGTAAATCCCTTCGCAACGATCACCTCTCAAACGATAGCCCATGGGATTGTCCGGCAAGTCTTCAAGGCTTGGATCGCAATGACTTTCCTGGGCATAGGAAAATTCGGGCAGCCAAAAGACGCTCACCAAAGTGACCAACCATAGAATTCCGATGCGGATGGAAAACATTTGCTGTCTGTCCATAACCAGTTGATTATAGGGATGATGGCAAAAAAATGATTTTGGGGTCGCAGCGAGCAATTGCCATCTTTAATGACCGACGATGGATCGCCGATACCGCTTCTTGATACTGAATAAGAGTACTATCCAGGGATGGCGAGCTTTAGAAAAATGAGTGGGGATTTTCAAGATCGTGGCATCGGTGAGCCAATTACCAAATACGATTGCATATGAAATGTCAGTTCGCTTCTGCCAGCGATCACTATCCCTTTAATGTTGTGGTTTTGGCCCTAATCCTGATCCGGTTCAATAAAGAGCCTTATCAGTTGTTATTTTTGATTTTTTTTGCCGTAATGTCAAAATGAAATTTGATTACCTGTCCTCTACGATGCGGCCCACGCGCCGATACACTCGGCCGCGGCACAGCCCTCGAGGACGATGAGCAGGTGGGCATAACTATTGAGTCCGTGAAACCACGGAACAAGGTAGGCTGCCGCCAGCGCGCAACATGCCACGGTGTACCTGACAAGGTGTTGTTTGCGCTGCCGGCCGTTGGTGAGCATGATGATGACCAGGACGCAGATTGACAGAAATACCAGGTGCCACCCCAGGTGTCCGGGGCTGTAAAGGGTTTCGAGATAATGAATTTTTTTGAAATACAGATACTGCATCACCCCGGCCCGGTAGCCTGACAGCCCCTCGACGATGGCCAGGGCCGCTATCGCAAGCAGTTGTGCCGTCGTGATGGCGATGCGGACGGTCCGCTTCATCGTGTTGATGATTTTTCGGGTATTCCGCTTTCGATCGGGTTGCCGGGGGTGTTGCTCCAACCGATCCATCCGTCACTGAAAATACTGATGGGTTTAAGCCCCATGACATCGGCATCGTAGTATACTTCCGCCGCCCGCCAGCCGCTGCCGCACATGAACGAAAGGTGCTTACGGGTATCGATGCCCTGCTTGCGCCATAATGCCAGGATTTCCGCTGCATTGCGCATGGTCTTGTCCGGATTGCGAAAATCGTCCATGCTGTACGCGTCTTTTTTCCCGGCATAACCGAAAACCGATCCCGGTATGCGTCCTTTTTTCTTATGGTAGGAATAACCCGAGCTCTCTCCGATGTGTTCCTGCCATGTGCGGTTGTCCACCAGCGTAAAGGTCTCCGGTGTCCGCAGACCCGTCCGGGTTTCTTCCATGGTGTCGATAACGTCCGGGTTCCCTGGAATGGGGCCGCCGAAATCCGTTACCGGCACGGGGTCATGGCGGCGCGTTTCAAGCGCATACCCCGCCATGGTCCAGGCCAATTGTCCGCCGTTGAGGACGCGGACATCCCCGACGCCGATATATTGCAGAACGGTGGCCACGCGATAGGCGGCCAGGGGTTCCGCTGCCGTGACAATCACGGTGGCGTCACGGGTGAACCCGAATTCCAGGGCAAATTGGGCCAGCGTCTTGTCGTCGGCCAGCATCCACATGACCGGATCCTTGGTGGTGGGCGGTTCGATTCGATCGGTGTTGATGTGAAAGGCCCCCGGTATGTGGCCCTTGGCATAGGCCGTTTTCTCTTCGCCCCAGCTGGCTTCCGCAATGATGATCCGTTTGCTGTTCTCAAAGCTTTCCGGGAGCGTTCCGTCGATGACCGCCTTAAGGACCACCGCCGGGATGATCCGTTGGTAATTGGGATAGCGGTCGAGCGTGCGCGTTTTGTCCGTGGCCCAGGCGTTGATGTCGTAGTGATACAGATGCGGGTACCCCCGGGAGGACAGGTAATCGGCAACCTTGCCGGCGTCGCTGCCATTGGCGTCATAGAGGATCACCCGTTTTTCGGGAAGGATTCCCTTGGTGGTCAATGCCTCGGAGAGAAGGGCGTCCAGATTATCGTCATCGACCTTGAGCCAATTGGCCGAAAAATCGACAGCGCCGGGAATGTGACCGCCGCGTACCATATGGTCGAGTTTCCAGCCGTTAAAGGCGTCGTTCAATCGGGTATCCACAATGACCCATCCCGGGTCATTCATGGCGTCAACGACCGCTTGGGTATCGATGTCCGGAAACGTGGCGAGCGCCTGCACCGGAGCGGCACCCACCAACATTATCATCAGCCATGCCGGCAACCACCATCTTTTTTTCATGTTGTTCGATCCCCATACTTGACGGATTCGTAAAAAGCCCGATATCGGCGTTACGCTTCATCCCTCGTCACTGCGGCGTACGCTAAGTACGCCTCATTCCTCTGGATTCGCAAGCCTTGATCTCGGGCTTTTTACGAATCGTCGGAAATGTGACTTTTTACGAGTCCATCATACTTGGATTCAGGTGTGTATTTTTTGCCTTGTACAATCTGTTCTGGCAGTGGTGTATTCTTGGCCCCAGGTAAAATCAAATTGATAATTGGGATTGCCGTGCCGCGGGGTTATTGGCGAAACCTTTACAAACCGGCATTCGCTTTTTCCTGCTTCTTGCGCCCGTAGCGCCAACAAGATCCCTTTTCCTTTGAAAAACTTGATTTTGTCGTGCAATTTGGAGTGACCCAAATTTTTGTGAACCTTGAACCGGGAATTTTTTATGGCCATCAAAATGAAACGCTATCCATTTTACGTTGGCATCACCACGTTGATCGTGGCCATTGTGGTCAGCCTGACCGCATTGTTTCTCTGGATCAGCCACCGCGAAAGCCGGGCAGCGGCCATCCAACTGGCCGACCGTCTCTTCTCCGAGGTCAACGAAAAGGTTCTGGAACGCTATGAGAATACCTTGGCCTCGGTCGCCGTGCTGGCCGGATCGGCGGCACACATGCAGGGCATGCATCGCTTGCCGGTGGGCGGCGGGCTGACGCATCCGGGTACGGAGCTGATGCTCGAATTTCTCTCGTTTTACGACGATCTCTTCTCCACCTACGCCGGGTATGCGGATGGAAGCTTCATCCAACTGATGGCCGTGCGCAACCATCCAGGCCTTCTGAAACTCTTCGATGCACCGCCGGGTACCTTCTACGTCCTGCGCACGATCTCGGAAAATGCCGACGGCAAATTGCAACAGCACTGGCATTTTCTGAATGCGCATCGACAGGTGACCGGTGCACGCCCCGATCTGGACCCGGACTATGATCCCCGCACCCGCCCATGGTATATCCGGGCCCGGCGTGAACCAAAAGCATTTTTCACCCAGCCCTATGTCTTCAGTTCCACGGGCTTGCCCGGCATCACCTGTGCGCAGCGGCTGGCTGCCGGCGGCGGGGTGTTCGGCGCCGACATCACCCTTGATCGCTTCACCCAATCCCTCAAGCAGCAAAACGTATCCGCAAACGGCGTGCTGTTTCTTTTCGATCGCGACGGAAGAATCATCGCCCATCCCGGAATCGCTCCCATCCGCCTCGAGAAGGACCGCACCTTGACCTTCCCGACCGCTAAAGCGTCCGGACAGCCGCTGGTCGAGGCGATCGTCGCCGATTACCGGGAGAATCCCGCCAGGGCCCTCAACCGGACCCACGAAATGCAAATTGATGGGGTCACCTATCTGGTCCGTTCGACGGCATTGAAAGCATCCCTGAAATTCGACCATATTCTGGCCACGGTCTCCCCCCTTTCCGATTTCACGTCACATATTCGACAAATGCGGCGCCGCGTGTTCTATTTTTCCCTCCTGATGCTGGTACTGGTCATACCCTTGACCCTGTTGGTTTCCCGCAAGATCACCGGCTCCCTGTCCCGCCTGGTGCAGGCGTCCGAAAAAATTCGCCGGCGGGACTTCTCCGAATCGGCCGCCTTCGATTCCAACATCAAGGAGATCCATACCCTCATCCTGGCCTTTTCGTTGATGAAGCGTACGATTCGACGGCTGCTGGATCAACAGCGCAAACTGTTCGACGACTTCACCAAACTCATCGCCGGGGCCATCGACGCCAAATCACCTTACACCGGCGGGCATTGTGCGCGGGTACCGATCCTGGCGCAGATGATTGCCGACGCCGCCTGCCGGGCAGAAAGCGGCCCCTTTGCCGATTTCTCCATGACCACCGAGGATCAGCGCCGGGAATTCGAGGTGGCGGCCTGGTTGCATGACTGCGGCAAGATCACAACGCCCGAATACGTGGTGGACAAGGCCACGAAGCTGGAGACGATCTACAACCGCATCCATGAAATCCGCATGCGTTTCGAAGTACTGCTGCGCGATGCGGAAATCGACACCTACCGCAAACGTCTGGCCGGCGAAGGCGATGAAGCCGCGTTGCAAGCCGAGCTGGCGGCGAATCGGAAGAAGATCGCCGACGACTTTGCCTTCGTGGCCCAATGCAACATCGGTGGTGAATTCATGGACGATGAGAAGATCGCGCGGCTCCGACGGATCGCTTCGCGAACCTGGACGCGCTGCCTGGACGATCGGCTCGGTATTTCCCCGGAAGAGGCCCGGCTGAAACCTGCCACGCGGCCGTGCGAGGTGCCGGTGGTCGAACCGGTATTGGCCGACAAGCCAGAGCATGTCGTTCCCAGGCCCGATTCCACGCCTTTCGGGGACAATCCCCATGGATTCACCATGGACGTGCCCGAAAACCTTTACAACCAGGGCGAACTTTACAACCTGAGCATTCGCAAGGGCACTCTGTCGCCCGAGGACCGATTTAAAATCAACGAACACATCATCCAGACCATCATCATGCTCAACCAGCTGGCGTTTCCCGAGTATCTGAACAACGTCGCTGAATTCGCCGGCGCCCACCACGAAACCATGGACGGCACCGGCTATCCCCGGGGGCTGAAGCGGGAGGAGATGCCGGTGCCGGCGCGGATGATCGCCATCGCCGATATCTTCGAAGCCCTGACCGCATCGGACCGGCCCTACAAAAAATCCAAAACCATCAGCGAGACATTGGCGATCATGAGTGTCATGCGCGACGACCGGCAGATCGACGCCGACCTCTTCGATCTGTTTTTGGAAAGCGGGATTCACCGGCGGTATGCCGAGCGCTATCTGGCCCCGGAGCTGAATGATGCAGTGGATATCGGCAAGTACGTGTCCCGTTCAAAACAGCGACCGTGAACATCGGTCGATTCGTTTTCCCCTTTTTTAATTTTTTTGCGCAGGATTCCGGCGGCACAGCCGTTAAAGATGGCGAGCCCCAAGCAACGGGGCCTTCGGCTGGCGGAAAGAAATAATTCCACCATCCTGCTTGTCTTTGTGCCCGTCTACCGCGTTGCCGCCACAGGCACATATTCCCGATATACACCGGTGGCGGCGCCTTGTAGACGAACCCAAATCCGGCGCGATCTGGGGGAATTATTTCTTTCCGCCAGCCTTAGCGATGGAGTTTGACATGATGAAATGGATCTGTATCACCCTGAGTGCCTTGACCGTTACGGCGTGCGCCATGTTCGTGCCCCAGGATCGGCCGAACACACCCATCAGCCTGCCGGCGGCCTACTCGCTTTACACGGATGGCGATCCGGCGCCCGATCGGTGGTGGGAGTCCTTTGGCAGCGATGCGCTAAACCGGCTGGTGGAAACCGCGCTGGCCGGCAATTTCGATGTGCGCACGGCCTGGGCCCGCTTGAAACAGGCCGATGCGGTGGCCCGTCAGGCAGGGCGAACCGCATGCCGATGCTCGATGGTAGTGGTGGTGCCGAAAAAAGTTGGCAGCAAACCAAAACCGATGCGGCCGGAACGTCCCACAGTAACAGCCGCACCTTCAGCGCCGGGCTGGTCGCCGCCTACGAGCTTGACCTGTGGGGGCGGCTGGCGGCACTGCAACAGTCCGAGAACTTGGCCTTGAAAGCCAGCGCCGAAGACCTGGCGGCGGCGGCCGTGACCGTGTCGGCCGAGGTGACCACCGCCTGGATCGAAATTCTTTCCCTGCATCGCCAGATCGCGATCCTCAGGGATCAGATCGACATCAACCAGCGTATGCTCAAGCTGCAGGAATTGCGTTTCGTCAACGGCCAGGCCGATGCCCTGGACATTTCCCAACAGCGCGAAGCCCTGGCCCAGGCCAAGGCCAAGCTGCCGCCGTTGCAGCTTGCCGAACAGCAGCAGCAAAATGCCCTGGCCGTTCTTCTGGGGCGGGCCGGTGCCGGCGATTTCACCGTCAACCAGGAGACCTTGCCATCGCTGATTCCCCTGCCGGCCACGGGCCTGCCCGCCGATCTCTTGGCCGCCCGGCCTGATATACGCGCCGCCGGGCTGCGCCTGAAAGCAGCCGACTGGCAGGTCAGTGCGGCCCGGACCGATCGTCTGCCGTCCATCACCTTGTCGGCCGATGCGGCTTTTTCCAGCGACACACTCGATCTTTTGCTCGGCAACTGGGTCTCTACCCTGGCGGCCAGCCTCACCGGCCCGGTGTTCGACGCCGGTTACCGATCGGCCGAGGTGGATCGCACCCGGGCCGTGGCCGATGAATATCTCACCGCCTATGCCCAGACCGTGGCCGGGGCGATCCAGGAAGTCGAGGACAGCCTGGCTACCGAAACGCGCCAGGGCGAGTACATCGTCCTTTTGGAGGAGCAGTTGAAGGCCTCGCGGTTGACCCTGAAGGACGCCCACCTTCAGTATATGAACGGCCAGGACAATTACCTGGCCTACCTCACGGCCTGGACCAGTGTTCAGGCGCTGGAGCGCCAATTGGTGGATGAAAAAGCCACCCTGATAAAGAACCGGGTCAGCCTCTACCGGACCCTGGGTGGTGACTGGACCCGCGGGCTGATGGCCGGCGGCGTGCCGGCACCAGCCACCGACACCAACACTGAAACGGTTCCACAAACCCAGACGAATACCGTTAAAAACGGATAATCGTGACACCCAGGAGTCGCTTACGATGTCAGAACATACTCATCTCTCATCCTTTTGGGGCAAGGTCGGCAAGGCCTTCGTGCCCCTGATGCTGATCATTGCCGGCGGGGCCGCCTGGTCTTATTTCAAAGCCACCGCGCCGGTGATGCAGCGATCCACACCCCAGCGCAAAGTTGCCGTGGTCGACGTTCAAACCGCCAGCCTGGGTGATGCCCGTGCCGTGGTTTCCGCCATGGGCACGGTCGTTGCCGCCCGTGAGGTGACCCTCAAGGCGCAGGTTTCAGGCGTCGTCCAATCGGTCGCCGACGCCTACGTTCCCGGCGGGCGGATTGCCAAGGGCGCCGAACTGCTCTCCCTGGACCCGGCCGATTACCAGGTGGCCGTGAAAAAAGCCCAAAGCACGTTGGCCGATGCCAAGGCCGCCCTGACCATCGAACAGGGCAGTCAGAATATCGCCCGGGAGGAGTTGCGCCTTTTGTCCGAGTTGTCCGCCGAAACGGTTGCCCAAACCGATCTGGCCTTGCGCAAACCCCAGTTGCAGCAGGCCCGGGCGGCTGTCACCAGTGCCGAGGCCGACCTTCGTCAGGCGATGCTGAACCTCAACCGCACGGTGGTGAAGGCGCCGTTCAACGCCATGATTGTCGAGCGGCAGGTCAACGTGGGCACTTATGTCGGAGCCCAGGAGAGCCTGGCCACCCTGGTGGGCACGGATACGTTCTGGGTCGAGGCGGTGGTCTCCCTGGAACAGCTCGCATTGATCGACCTGGATTACCCGGGCGGCTGTCCGGTGGCCATCCGTTCCCAGGCCGGCCAGGGACAGTGGACGGGAACGGTGGTTCAGGTGGCCGGCAAGCTCAATGACGCCAGCCGCATGGCCACGGTGATCATTGCCATTCACAATCCCCTGGGAACAATGGCGAATCCATCCGCCTCCCGGCTGATGATCGACGACTACGTCCATGCGGATATCACCGGCCGGGAACTGAACGATGTGATTGCGCTGCCGCGTGCGGCCCTGCAGGACGATGACACCGTCTGGATCAACAGCGACAACACCCTGGATATCCGCAAGGTGACCCTGGCCTGGAAGAGCACCGACAAGGTCTACATCAAAAGCGGCCTGACCGCGGGGGAACAAGTGGTCATGTCGAACCTGGCCACCCCGGTTCAGGGAATGGCCCTGAAGCGGGTCGATGACGCGGCGGGGTCCGCTGCCGATGCAGCGGCCGGGAAGTGAGGTGACCCATGAAAACGGAAACCCCTTCGAACCTGGACCGCGGCCCGCTGGCCTGGATGGCGGGCAACTCCGTGATCGCCAATCTGCTGATGTTCGTTTTTGTGGTGGGCGGTCTGATCGTCGGTTGGCACGTCAAGCAGGAGGTCTTTCCCGATTTTACCCTGGATATTGTGAACATCACGGTCAGTTATCCCGGCGCCAGCCCGGAGGAGGTCGAGAACGGCATCATCCTGGCCGTCGAGGAGGCCATCCAGGACTTGGAGGGTGTCGACGAGATCACCTCCACGGCCAGCGAGGGCAGCGCCAGCATCCGTGTCGATGTCCTGGAAGGCGCCGACGTCACCCGCCTGTGGCAGGAGATCAAGAGCGAGGTGGACCGCATCGACACCTTTCCCGACGAGGCAAAGGATCCCCAGGTCTCTATTGCCGATCACAAACGGGGAGTCCTGACACTGGCCTTGCATGGCAACGTGGGCGAGTTGACCTTGCGGTCGGCAGCCGACGCGGTGCGCGACAAATTGCTGGAAAACGACAACATCACCCAGGTGGAGCTGACCGGCGTCAAGGATTACGAGGTTCAGGTGGAGATCCCCCAGGCCACCCTGCGACGCTTCGGCCAGACCCTGGGCGACGTGGCCGAGACCATTGCCGATGCATCGGTGGAGCTTGGCGGCGGCAGCCTGAAAACCGAGGGCGGCGATATCCTGGTGCGGGTCAAGGACCGGCGGGATTACGCCAGCCAGTACGCCCATCTGCCCCTTCTCACCCAGGCCGACGGCTCCCAGATCCTCTTGGGGGATGTGGCCACGGTGCGTGAAGGCTTCGAGGATTCCAACACCTGGGCCGAATTCGACGGGCAGCCGGCGGTGATGATCGAGATCTACCGGGTCGGCGACCAGACGCCCACCGAAGTCGCCGGTGCGGCCAAGACCGTGCTGGAACAGCTCAACCGTTCCCTGCCCGAGGGCCTGACCCTGGCCCTCCTGGATGATCGTTCGGAGATTTTCACCCAGCGGGCCGAGCTGTTGACCAAAAATGCTTGCAGGGGCTGGTTCTGGTTTTCATTTTCCTGGCCCTGTTCCTGGAAACCCGCCTGGCCTTCTGGGTCAGCCTGGGAATCCCGATTTCCTTCATGGGCTCGTTTATCTTTCTCTCGGCCACCGATTTTTCCATCAACATGATCAGTATGTTCGCCTTTATCGTGACCCTGGGGATCGTGGTCGACGATGCGGTGGTGGTCGGTGAGAATATCTACCACTGGCGCCGCAAGGGCCTTCCCACCCTCCAGGCGGCCGTGGCCGGCACCCGCGAGGTGGCCATGCCGGTGGTGTTCAGCGTGTTGACCAACCTGGTTGCCTTCATGCCGCTGATGTTCGTTCCCGGCTTCATGGGCAAGATCTTCAAGGTCATTCCCCTGGTGGTGGCTGCGGTCTTCGGCGTTTCCTTGATCGAAAGCCTTTTTATCCTGCCGGCCCACCTGGGCCATCGGACGCGCCAGACGCCCATCTGGCCCTTGAATTACCTGGAGCGCTGGCAGGAACGTTTCAGCCAGGCCTTTGAACGGTTTGTGCGCAACCGCTACGGCGATTTCCTGCCTTCATGGTCCGGCAGCGCTATGGCGTGTTGCCTTCGGCATTTTTTTGATGTTGGCTTTGGGCGGTTATGTGGCCTCGGGGCGCATGGGGCTGGAGATGTTTCCCCGAAGCGAGTCGGACTATGCCTACGGTTCCGCAACCCTGCCTTACGGGACGGCCGAGGCGCGGCTGAAAAGCATTGAGGCCCATCTGGTGGAAACCGCTCAGGCGGTGATCCGTGACCATGGCGGCGGCGAACTGGCCAAGGGCGTTCTCAGCAACGTGTCGGACAATACCGTCACCGTGCGCATTTTCCTCACCGCCGCGGACCGGCGACCCATCCCCACGTCCAAGGTGGTCGACCTCTGGCGCCAGCGGGCCGGGGCCATGGCCGGGCTGGAAACCATTCGTTTCGAGTCCAACATGGGCGGGCCGGGATCGGGCAAGAACCTGACCGTCATGCTCAGCCATTCGGATACGAACACCTTGGACGCCGCCGGCGAAGCCCTGGCCGAACAACTGGCCCAGTTTCCCATCGTCCACGATATCGACGACGGGTCGGCCCGGGGCAAGCGCCAATTCGACATCCAGTTGCGTCCCCTGGGGGAACGCATGGGGTTGACCTCCCAGTCCGTGGCCCGGCAGGTACGCTACTCCTTTCAGGGTGCCGAAGCCCTTCACCAGCAGCGCGGCCGTAACGAGGTGACCGTGCGCGTGAGCCTGCCCGAGGGGGAACGCACCACCGAGGCCACCTTGGAAAATCTCATCCTCCAGGCGCCGAGGGGGAGGTCTTTTTGCGGGATGCGGTGACCATGACCGCCGGTCGGGCGTATACCGCCATCGAACGCACCAACGGCCGCCGGGATATCTCGGTGACGGCCAATGTCGACCCGCCGGCCCAGGCGGAGAACATTCAGCGCGAATTGAAAGCGAGCATTCTGCCCGACCTGATCAAGCGCTATCCGGGACTCACTTACAGTTTCGAGGGTCATCAGGCCGACATGCGCGAGAGCCTCAGCGCCCTGGTGACCGGCTCGCTCCTGGCCCTGTTCGGTATCTATGCGCTCCTGGCCGTGCCGTTCAGAAGCTATGCCCAGCCATTGATCATCATGGTCAGCATTCCCTTCGGCGTCATCGGCGCCATTTTGGGCCACCTTCTGATGGGGTATGCCCTCTCCCTGAACAGCCTGTTCGGGGTCGTGGCCCTATCCGGGGTGGTGGTCAACGATTCCCTGGTGCTGATCGATTTGGCCAACCGAAACCTGAAGGCCGGCATGACCCATTTCCAGGCGATTCACAACGCCGGCATTCAGCGCTTCCGGCCGATCCTATTGACCACGGTAACCACCTTCGGTGGGCTGATGCCCATGATCATGGAAAAATCCTTCCAGGCGCGCATGATGATCCCCATGGCCATTTCCCTGGGATTCGGCGTGCTCTTCGCCACCCTGATCACCCTGGTGCTGGTGCCGTCCCTTTACATGGTGCTTGAGGACATCTCCCGTTTGATCCATCGGCGGCCTGCCGTCGATGGATTGCCGCCGGACGGCGATATCCGGCCGCAGCTGACTGGGCCGTCCCATCCCGTTTGATGAATGCGCATTCAATCTATTCGGCGGCAAGCGTTTATGCTATGAGAGCGAGGTTGATGATATTCTTTAACGGATAAAAAACGGGAGCGGCGCAATGGACCGGATGACATCACAGTTGACGCGATGGATTGAACAGGAAAAAAGAGACCCAAGAAGCGCCCGGTGGCAGGCCGCCCTGGAAGAGATCATGACCCTTTTCATTCCGCGGCTGGAAAAGGGAACATTAACGCCTGTCAGCCCTCTGGAAGCGCAGGACATCCCCATATTCAAGTCTGCCTTGGCCCGTCTAGACTTGAGTCCGGGTTTGTGGGCCGCCTTTCTGCCCCCTTCTGCAGCCGCTTTGATTCTTCCTCCTGCCGATGCCATGGAAGAATTGGTAAGAATCGACAAAGATCAACCGTCATATAAAATCATCATCCAAAGACCTGGCAAGGAAAGCCGTATCCTATACGCAGAGATTTCAGAACATGCGCACCGGCCGGGCATCGATATTTTCCAGGAAGGCGCCTTGCTGGGCAGTTTCAACTATGCGACCCATGACATCTGCATCGAAGAGATGACAAAAGCTGTTCGCGCCCATGCCTGGGAAAAAGATAAATGGTCCGGGGAAGACATTATCGCCTACACCGTGAACTGGTTTGAAAAGGTAATCTATCTTGAACGCGCCGACGTCAGCGTGGAGGAAAAACATTCCTTTTTCCATTCTCCCACCCTGATCCGGACGGACAGGGTGGATGCCTTGTTCCGTCTTCTGACGACCTTCCTCAACCTTCGTTTTCAAACTGAGCCAGAAAAATTCACAGCTTCCCTGCCCGAAAAAACCGGAAACAGGGAAGCCAGGATGTCAGCCTGCAGCGCCCTTGTAGAGTCTTCCCTTCTGGACCTGCTGAACACCGTCCGCTCCCTGGATCTGTTTGATTTTAAAGCCTTCACCAGCCAGGAAGAGAAGAAATTCAAAACCGAATTCACCCGATCTGTCCGCAAGCTTTCAGCCGATCTCGATAAAATGGATGCGTAATCCTAGTTGCCCTTCCACCATGCCGTGTTTATTATCGTCGTCATATTCAGCAAAGGGGGCTCGGCAGGCGCTAAAAACCGCCATTATCAACACAAATGCGAGGCGCATGATCTTCATCGTCAACGTCGTCGGCTTCGCGCCATTCGCCTATCTGCTCATCAGTTACCTCTTTGCGGGAAAAAAGGTACTCCGCCACGATAAAGCCGCGCTGCTCGTTATGGCGGCCGGCATGGGGATCAGCCTGTTGATCGAGCTGCTGCAATACGACATACCGGGCCGCTCGTCTTCCCTGACGGACGTGATCGCCAACACCATGGGAACGGCGCTGGGTGCCGGTTATTTTCTCCTTTTGGACGGCACTAATCTACGACAAAGTTCTGGGGTGTTACTAAATTTTCTTTGGAAGGGCAGTCGGGTAGTTTCTCTTTTCCGGTCAGCGCTTTCAGCTGTTCCCAACTCTCTTCCGGGCAGCTCTCCGGCTTCTCGGCAGGAATACACCATCCTTCCCAGGTGTCGATTTTCTGAGTCTCTAAGCACTTTTTGAATTCCTTAATCTGAAGGTACGTTGGCGGGGGCGCCGCAAAACTATTGATCGCTACGGTAGCGAACATCAAACCCATAAAAGTGGATAATGAATATGTTGACATGGTTTTCCTCCTGTTTGTGAATGGGATGAGAAATTTTAAGGAATATCCGCCGCGCCGATGATCGTCAATCAATTTATTCACTAAGGATTTGCCGTAACGGCGGATCATGAAAAAGGTCAGTGCAACGGCGATCAATACAAACACGGTCCCGATGGCCCAGGGCGTTGCCCATCTATGGCTGACGCCACCGACGATATCCGCTGCCGGTACCATAACGCCCACCCAGACATTGCGATTGGCTCCCTGCATCGATTGAAATCCGCACCACCAGGTCTGGTTTTTATGCTTGATGAAGAACACCTCGCCTGATGCCAGATGCCGTCCCGACCAGGATGCAACCAGTTTCCGGGTCAACGACTCCTTGATCTCGTCGGAAGAAAAAAATCAGTGGGATGGGTCTCCCCCCCGGCAACATAAATCTGAGCATCGTTCCGGAAGATGACGACGCGACCGTTCTTGCTCGGCGCTGGTCCCTGCTGTTCTCGATCCATGTCGGCTACCGTAATTCCATATAGCATGGGGGCCCGTTTCAGCAGGGGAATCAACAGGTCGTCGCGTTCACATCGCCAAAGTACCGCCCCCAACGTATTGCCGCTCAGGCGCTGGGGCATTGACTTTTCACGTCGAGTAAGTAGCTTATATTCATTGTTTATTAGAAAGCGACGTCTAAGGAAGTCGCCAAAAAACAGGGTGACTTCATGAATTTAAATGCTTTCCCGCAAGGGGTACGCTGCTTTTTACGGTTCCATCAACTTAGAGAACGAGAGGAGCGGAACTTATGGGTTACAGAGATGACTTTTACAAACTTGAAAATATTATTGGGATCACAGGACCGATAGATTCACTTCCAAGTGTGTATTTCCAAGACACTAAGACCGGTGAGTACGGACACATCACTCAGGTCCACTATTATGACTGGAATCAGGGGCGATGTCCCGTCAAGAAAGACCCGGGCTACCGGATAGAGAACAAGTGCGGCGGCGGTTGTAAATGCGGACGTTCTGCAGCGCATGAATTCAACGGGAGAGGGGTCTGTTTTCACCCTAGCAGGTCGATATTCGTACCTCGCTCGGATCTGTCCGGTGGGCAACTGGAGGTTGTGGCCCAGGCCATATGGCGGTGCCACATGAGAAAACGGACCCTATGAATTGGGACGAGAGAGATCGGCAAGACGTAATGTATCAGCAACGGTGGCTCGACGCGCATCAAAAGGGGCCAAGGGGGAGGCGGAATGCCATAAACTACACAGCCCTGGGACTCACGAATCAACTCTTGAAAATCGCCTACCCCCACCGAGCGGAGTGACCAAAATCTTTCGCACTTTTGGTCTCGCGACGATGGCTCCGGCTGCGTGTTGCATCGCATCTTAATTCTTAAGTATTTGGTTCTCCAGATATTCGAGGGATTTCTCACGCTCACGAAGACTTTAACAAAAATGTACCAGGATCATCAATAAGTAATAATTAAAATGCGACCCCTCGCCCTCTGTTTGTTGAGAACCGTACAACCTGTATCCCCGAAAAAATCCCTGCGGACCAAGCTGAACTCATCAGATTGGCAGGCTAAAACGGTGCTGCCCAGCGACTCTCCTCCACTGCCGTATCGTGATATGAAGTGTACTCTACTTTTTCTCTATCAAGAACTTCGCGACAACGCAGACAGCACGGCTTCGATACGCCCATATTTATATTTTCAAGTGGAGTTCCCTGAGACCGGAGATATTTCAAAATCTTCATTTCAGCGTGCATATTTGGCGTTGGGTCCCAAACGATGTGGTATTTAGCCCAGGGGGTACCAAGTTCCTTCAGGGTTTCTGTTACATCGGAATCAATAATTACCAAATTGTTTGCTGAAAAATACCATGTGTCAATGACATAAGCGGCGGCCACGCAATCAAGTTGAATGTCCAATTGGCGCATTTGCCTATTCTTCAACCAGTGTCCTGCGGTGCCCTCTGTCTCTGTGTTTGTTATTTTAATAGTCGTGTTCGTCCGGTTGTCGTAGGCGCCACGTTGGCGCCTTGTCATATCCTTCCTTACTTCATCTGCATGTGATGGAACAGTCATCTTAGCCGGTCGAGTGGAGGTATACGCGCTATAATTAGTGTCATGAGGCTCATTACCGACACCTGTGACTCCGCAGCTCCAAACGACCGCCAGCATATATGAGGCCACACGATCGGCTTTGGCGAGTTCTGTGTCCCGAATTAGACTTTGATAGCGCTCGGCGTGATACTCTAAGCGACTTCTGTCCAATGCTTTATATGACATTTCGACCCCCATCAATTAAGTGTGTGGAAATGAATGGTGCCATCGTCACGGCTGAGGTGATGCGTGTACGCCGTTTCCCCAGCCGTTTTTTGGCAGCTCCCTTGTTTCCAATTCTTCGCAAAGACGCGTTTGATCCGGAAGAGGTCGAGAGCATCTGAATATTCTTCCCATTTGAAGTCCTGATTGTTTGCATTTCCTGAACGGTAGATATTCATTAGAGAAATCAATGAACTATCATTACAATCGTCATTAAAGTCTTTTCCAATCTTCCGAAACAAAAATGTAACTCCAGGATATGAGGCGAATCGGACAGAAATATTTTTCGGAGGAACAACAGAATCAGGTGTAAACTCATCAGGCAGTTGAGTCCATTCGCTTTTAGAGGTATTCACCGCTATCCATTTACCGGCAATTCTCACGATTACGAATTGATGACCGTTTATTGTTTTTTCTTTATCTCCTTTTGCCATTGCCTGATTGTAATTGTCTGACTTGCTGCTAATCGCATAACGGATATCTTCTGGATTATGCACCAAATGTAGCGCTTTGACAACAGCGATAAATGATCTGGCATAATGGGAACAACCAAAAGCTGCCTTTGTTTCTATAATGTCACTCGCAGAGGGGGCAAAAAAGACATCTGCCGGATTCGAGAACATAAATTTGGAACGCCAGGTTTTTAGTATTTGCTTTTGTTCAGATGAGAGATTGAAGGTGCATAGAAAACCAAGTTTCAGTGTTTCCAATTTATCGTAGATAATAAACGTCCTTGGTTCAATGGTGTTTATTTGAACACCCAGTATATGATCTGTCATAATCTCTGATACTTTCAGCAATTGGGATAATTTATCCTTCTTGCCATATGAATCAAGAACAGGTTTTACTACATTGAATGCATACTCTTTTACTATTGGTGTGACTTCAATAAGTGATCCCGCGTCTTTGGAATACGCGGGTGAAACAACCAAACAAAAAAGAGAAATCAAAATTAACGTTACTGACTGAGTTATTAATTTTTTGATCATATTCAGCTGCTCTATTTAAAAATAATACCACGCATTGGGATAGCGTATTCGGAGTGGTCTTGCCATAAAAGAATGTTACGCAAAACATGCAAATGCGTCAAGAACGGTACTCCTGGTGCGAAAAATACTATCGTTAATACTTCCGTTAAGATCTCTGAGTGTCGAAGAGATGAAGGAGATTATTCAATATCATCTGCGCCGCAACTTCATCGCTTGCATCTCGCATCGAAAGAAAAGGGCAAGGCTGGCCAAATCTTATAACATCTATGTTTCGCTGTAGTGCTAATACCTTGTCTGCTCAATCTTCCGCCCCCAATCGAGGTCTCGCAAAGCGGTAATAAAAATAGACTCCCAACCCCAGAACCATGATGCCTAAGATATACTCTAAAGGATCAGCCCGCATTACTACCAATGCAAATCCAATCAGACTCGCCACTACAAACCCCGTGGCCGGTGTAAATAACAGCCGCCAGATTCGCATCATGTTGACCTGCAATACCAAGAGCGACGAGCTCGGTGGTCTTTGTGGGAGCCATCGAGGACTGCCCGTTTTAATTCCTTCAGCCCAAAAGCGCGTTGGCATTAAAAGCCTATCGTATGCATACATCGATATTAGGTAAAACGCTACAGCAAGAAAAAGGCATATTACAGAAATCGCGATTGTGACTAAGTAGATTTCATTCCGTTCAGCAATTGCGATCCCGCTGAGGCCGCCTAATAGGGCTCTGGTATGCGCACATGAATCAGTAAGAAACTGCAGTTTTTTTCGTCACTTAAAATGCCAAGCACGACACCGAGAAAAAAAATTATAAAAGTTCCAAGCAACTTTGCAGTTTCCATCTTTGATTTGATTTTATCGCGAAGCTGTTCGAACGTTTCTTTATCAGTTGGTCCTATGGACCAAAGTAAATGACTTCGAGTCCATTTCAGGCTGTTCCATACATGCGTCGTGCTAAAGCAGAGGCAGACTATCTCTGATCGTGCTATGGCAATTGCTCCATGAAATTGCTCGCAGAGCCACCCGAGTTGAGGTTGATGGCCTACGATTACAAGAGCTCCATCCTCATTGATGATCTTGAGCATACTTTTGATATCTCTGGCAAACTCCGTCACGTTTTCTCTGCTCCAACGTCGAAACACCGAGGGATTAAGATTTTCCTTTGTGCTGGCGACTACAGATATGCTTCGGTCCTCGAGAGCTTTTTTAACTGTCCCTGCATGTTCTCTGGCGTGTCTATATTCAGAGCACCATAATTTTACGTGTTTGATTTCTTCCACATCAAGCTGCTCACTTAAGGCGGATGATGTTTCATAGGCCAACTCGATGCCTCTCGGGTCAAGACCTTGTTTCTCGTCCATACTTCCAGCGCTTCTGTCTACTGGCCCATGGCGAATTAAGAGTAGAATCTTTTGAGATAGTTTAAACATGGTATTCACCCGGCTAACACGGCAAATTAACCGGCGGCGGGCCAATGGTCTTCAGGGGAATGCTACTCACGTTGTCCCGCCGTCCGGTTCAATTTTTGGTTGGTCAGTTCTTTACGTCTACTGCTGAGGTGAATGTCTTTATTTTTCCACGTGGCTGAGATCGTTTTCCCTGGCTTTCTGAAAAGCCCATTCTTAACGTAACCATCTGCATGGCAAAATGGCCACTCTAAACTTGAAGAACACCGACCCATCAGGGTGATTCACATGTAAAATCTAAAGCTTGGTCTGATCCGAGCTTGCCCGGCCGATCCCGTCCGGCCATCCGACCTCCGCGTTTTGTTGGGCCAGAGGTGAAGCCCTGGCCCAATCTTTTTGAGAAAGGGTGAACGACGGGCATCTTTTCTTTACACTATATCGAATTCATATGCCTTAACGCCTTTGATGAAGTTCTCCCACTCCGCGACTGTGAAAGTTAGTACGGGACCATCCTGGTCTTTTGAATCACGCATCAGCACCTTTCCGTTACGGAATGCCACCTCCACACAACCGCCATCCCCGCTGAAAGATGCCTTAAAGAATTCTCCAGCCAAGTTTTTACGATATTCCATGGCGACCTCCTTCATCACTGTTTGCTCTAAGTTGCTCCAGCCTTCTAATACATTCTTTCAATTGCCATTGCCAGGTTCCTGCACGCCAAACCCTGACTATACCGTCATTACCGCCTGTTACCACCTCCTTTCCGTCTTGGCTCAGATCCAGAGCCCAAGCCCCACCCGTGTGAGCATGAGTCGGGCTCCCAAAGGGACCAGATCCGCTGTCCAGCCTCTCACGATCCCATCGGCTCCTACGGACACCGCACCTCCGCTGAAGTCTGCTACTATTCGGCGTGCCATGCCTCATGAGCCGGAACCATCCCAAGGGATTCGCTAAGATCGATGCTCCATGCCCTAAGCAGTCCGTCCTCTCCCACACTGAAAAGTTTGGTGCCGTCTCTTGAAACTGCCAAGTTTCGCACCCCACCTTGGTGACCTTCACGGCTTGCAACGCGTTCGCCATTCATTTTCCACAACCGGAGGAATCCGTCATTACCACCGGAAATCACTCGTGTTTGACCGTTGATGGCAAAGCAGCGAATCGCATTTATTTGGCCGTCGTGAAACCCAGCGGAATGATTCAAGAGACGTCCGTCATGGCTCCAAATCCTAATTGCGCCATCCGCACCCCCGCTCAGTATGGAATCGCCCTGTGGCGTGAAGGTCACATCGATGACATCATCTTCGTGATCGGTCAGCAGTTTATCATTGATCAATTTTCCATCCACGCTCCAAAGGCCGACGGTACCGTCGGCGGAGGCGCTTGCGATCATGCTTCCGTCCGGGCTTACAGCGAGTCCCCAGACGTAATCTTGGTGTGCCTCCCAGACACTTTCGGTCATTCCAGTACTCATTGAAATCAAGACGATACGATTGTCAGCTGCAGCTAATAATTTGCTCCCAGCCAAACATACCAGGACGTTAATCGGCTCGCCAAAGTCAAACTCCGATTCGGCGAGCAGTTGGCCATGCCCCACCCAATATCGAACGGTGCGATCCGTGCCGTATGAGACCAAAACGTCTTGTTCGGGGTCGAGGGTGAAACCGCAGACAGATCCGGAATGTCCCACAAGCGGTTCTTCCCTTTCACTGCCGTCCAGTCGCCATTGTCGGATTTCACCGTCGAAGCCGCCGCTGTAAACGGTATGAGCGTCCGCCGAAAAGCATAGGGCCGAGACTGAAACCGGGTGAACTGAAATCGGCATGCAAATGGGGTCGAATCTTCCATTCCAGAGCCGTATGGATCCATCTATTCCGCATGTGGCGATGTGTCCGTTGTGATGCGCCAGCGCACATACTGGACCCGCGTGTGCTTCAACTTGATTTGTTTTTCCCAGTTCCGGTACTTGCCATCCGATGAGCTTGCCGTCAGCGCCTGCTGTCAATATGCGTTTACTATCTCTATCGAAAGCACAAGCGCTGCCGTATCCTGAATGCGCGACTTTTTCTTTTAAAAACTTCAAATCAGGAAGTTGCCATAGACTCAATTTTCCCGACTCCGCCAAACAGGCCAAAACCTGAGAATCAGCATCGTATGCTTGCGAGACGATAATATCCGGTGAAACATCGGCCTCCTGCAGACACGAGTCATTACTCAGGTTCCAAAGCGTGATTTTACCGTCTTCGGTTGCGCTCACGAGCAATGTCCCGCCAGAGACAAAGGCGAGAGAAGTAATTCCTGCTTTGAGCGTTGCCATCTGTCGAGCACTGCTTTCAAAGATACCGTTCAGTATCTTTATCACCCTATCATCCCCTCCCGTTGCCATACATCCGGTGGAGCTGATAGTGACCGTACGAACTGCCGAGTTATGCAGGCGACGGCAACCCAGCTCTCTGGCAATAGCAGATACCCGCTCCAGTGCCTCCTGAAGCCTTTGGGGTGGGACAACTTCACCTTGCTCGCATTCCAATGCCGCTTCGACCACGTGACGCAGACTTTCCCTGGGAGAATGACGCAGCAGGCTCATGGCCTCTTCGGCGAGGCGGTCCGCCTTCTGCCGAATGGTAGTGCACCGGTTCTCTCTATCTTCTTTTATGCTTTCTGAAACGAACCGGTTAAGTAGCGGATGCTCGACCACCTGGGGCAATCCAACTACTCTTTGCAGAAGCGCACCGCGTAAGAGATCTTCAGAAGCCATTCCCTGCACTTCCCACGTCCGGGCTCGGCGCTCAACTTCGGTCAGATCTTCGAGCGATTCACTGTTTTGCGTCAGCCAGTCACGGAAATCTGTCCATGTTTCGAAAATGGCTTCATGGACAATATCGAAGGTCGCGTCTCCATCCTCGTCAACTACTCGGATCAAGCGTTGTTCTTCAAACTCGCGAGCAACCCTTAGAGCATTGTCTTTAAGGGAGTCAATGGGTAACCTTCGCCTCACCGGCCGATCTTTCAGGCTCAAAGGTACCACAAACCTCCCCAAAGTGGGAAAAACCGCATCTTGACATCCTACCAGCGCCAGCCGCCTCGTCGCGTGCCGCGCACGTTCTGTAACCACCTGCCGCAAACCGCCTGTCCCTAAATAGTCCTCCAATATCAACATGCGCCTGTCTGGAGTGCCCCGAAGTCTTTGCTCCATATGCTCCCAGGCAAGTTGCAGAGCGAATGCCAGCAGTGGCAGAGCCGCACCATCTGCAGATGTCTCGATCATATCCTTTGCCACTCTATCTACAAATGGCTGATCGACCGCAGAGCCTGCCATAATTGCCGGATTTCGGATAATTCTTTCGAGAAGATCTCTATTGTTTGCCGGAGGCAGCAGGACATAATTCAAGTGCCGAACTCCGAGAAACTGAATGATGGCATTAGATCGTTCAGGGTGGCTCAAAAACTCGCTCCTTATCGTAAGAAGCAGCCATATCGGTGCCTCTCCCGTAACCAATTTATTGACGACCTCCAGAAAAATGCCGGCTGTCTGCTCTCCCGTTGCAGTTGCCAATTCCTCAAACTGATCTATAACGATTACGACTTGAGGTCGGTATGTAAGATCCGGGTCCCCATGTTCGAAAAATGGTTCAAACGGGCTGATGCTTCCATCGCGCAACTCTTCGAGAATGGAGGCCGCGTTTTTCTCGGCACCAAGAGTCCGTCTGGCTTGAACAATCGCTACGGCTAAACGTTGCAGAGGATCCAGTCCGGGAAGAAACGGAGAAAGCACCGTCCAACCTGGCTGTCGCGCAAGCTTCCCAGCAAGGCCGGCTCGAACTAAAGATGACTTGCCTGAACCTGATGGCCCTGAAACCGCAACTATTCGGTGGGACCGTGCGGAGTGTTGAAAGGGAGCAAACACCTCCCGCAGTTCTCTGATAGCCTCTTCACGGCCGAAGAAAACGGCTTCCATCGCGCTGGAATAGTAATTGAGCCCAGGATAAGGACACTTGCCTTTCGGCCATAAAGCCTCTTGAGGATTGATGTGCCGCGCGAGCCAGGCGCAGATTCTATCGACAGCGCCATCGCCTCCAATGCTCTCAATCTGTAAGTGATCGGTTAGCGGATGAGTCAGTTCCTCTCCGTGACGTCTAAGAGTCAGTATCGGTTTGCCAAATGCACGCGCCAGTGCCAGTTCAGCAAAGCACCATTTGAATCAAAGGAAACAGGAGTTAGAAAGAACAGCACTGCCCCCGCACTCTTCAACTGATCATAGAGAGCTTCCTCCCACGGGTCGCCTATAGTCACTCCCCTCTCAGGTTCCGAAGTGAAGAAGATATTTTTGAATCCCCGGTCGGACAGGGCCGTCACGAGCCCTAGGTCAATCAGCTGGCACTTGTCCGAGGACGCGTGGCTTACAAAGATGAGCCCAGTTCGTGTAAATCGTTCAGAAGTTACATTCATAGGTCGATCGAGCAATATTTAATCATATAAAAGCCGCTCTTATGGGAGCCCCAATCGACGACTCCTGCGGCACCGTTCTTGGGTCTGGTGAAAAAGTAGCCTCTTGCCTGCCCGGATTGATTTCCCGAGGGGAGGTCAAAAATCAACTCATGATCATGTTCTCCACCCACCTGAATGGTAATCTTGCCAACGCCAACGACATCGTTGCGATAGGTAGCTCCGAGTCCTCTCGGCCGGGGAGTGATTTCTATTGTTGCTCGTCCATATTGATGCCAGACTGTATAAAGTCCAAAAAAATCGGTTCGGATCAGTCGGTCGTTGGGCGTCCGGTATCGAGTAAACGAACGTAGGGGGGATTTTCGTGCAAAGAATCCAAATGGAACTGAACGCCACCAAGTTAAACCGGCGATGAATTCATCTCTTTTGCCGGATAAATATCCGTTAAAAACTTGCCTGGGGGCTTCATTATACCTATGTAGTACAACCTTTAACTGCTTTGGGTCAGTGGGGTCCACGATTCCTCTACCTGCAAATCTGCGTCTGAAACGCATGCAGTCATAATGCGCTTCCAGCCGATCCTCTGAGTCGATGTTGAGTGTCAACACACCAAGCCAACCATCGTGGCAAAAAGCGTAAACACCCTCAAAACGGCTCACATCTAAGTTGGCTGTGGTGGTTACAAAAAATCCTCGTGTTGTGTTGCTGTCTGAATTGGAACTCTGCATGAAGTCACTTTCTCAACTGCACCTATTTGGTGGTCTTTTGGGCACGTCATATCGGTAGAGCGGTTGAGGCCAACGAGTAGCTAAGCGAGCCGGGAACAAATGCCTAAAGACGTTTTAAAAGCTCTGAAAGATAAAAGACAGTTCAAAATGCCACCGCTTTTCCCGGTCTGCTTGAGCGATGTGATGTTCAAATTTTTATTTTTTTTTCTCAAAAATTAAGAATGGTGTTGAAACGAAACTTTTTCCAACAGTGCTATGATACAATATCTTTACCAAAGCATTGACTGGAATATTAATATTGTTTTGTATAGCAGGTGAAATTTCAAGAAGAGAATCATATCCTGAGCTGGTATATTCACCTTTCGTAACAAGCGAGAAATCAGTATTATCCTTATCCAACATTTGGAAATAGCTATATTTTTCGTCTTTGTCTTTTGGGTTACCCCAAATCGATACTGTAATATGTCCTTGAACCCAGAATATTTGTGGCTTTTCAATCGTAGCGTGAATATTCTTTTCAAATGAAGAATATTTTTCTAAGTCCATCCATATCCTTTTCAACATTCCCAATGATGACAGTTGATAGCTTCTGGTCTCTTGGGTGTGGACCCCTGCAGATAATACCGGAATTCCTAAACCGGCTTTCATACCTTCGGTCCTTGTGAGCTGTGATGATGGTGCATTGCCGGTAATTTCCTCATATTTTAATGCTATAAACTCAACGTCCAAATATATAAGATTATCAAGTTTGAATTGTTCCATTTTAGTACCTCTAATCAAAGGAGAATTGAGATAACCCATGAAAGCTATTCCAAACCAGCTACAAGCATCCTAATGATGCATATTTAACCGCAAAAGGCATTCCTAAGCAGCACCACTTCAATTATAGAAAGTGGTTGTGTTACTATTTAGAATTTTTGCTCAAAATATGGACACATTCATTCCGACCCGCAAAGCCTGATTCCATTTGGCAATAAGCTGAAGGAGAAGAAACAGTCCGCCAGGCAAATCAGGCAAGCGTCAGATGCAATTGCAATTTATTACGAAATTCAGGAACACAAAAAGGGAGCTCGGCATGAACTTCAACAAGTAAACGAAAAAACAACCCAATTTACAACAAAAAAGAAACCCCCAAAGCTCAACTCCGCAACTCCTTGGCCACAGCGATGTGCGCACAACCATGATTGACGGATTCGTAAAAAACCCGATATCGGCGTTACGCTTCACCCCTCGTCACTGCGGCGTACGCTAAGTACGCCTCATTCCTCCGGATTCGCAAGCCTTGATCTCGGGCTTTTTACGAATCGTCGGAAATGCGACTTTTTATGAGTCCATCATGATTTACACCCACACAATCGAAAGCCGTACCATTAAAGACGCCGCCAGCCCGCTTGATTTTGAGTAACCACCACCCGATCCCCGGATTTTTCCCGCCGTCCCCTTTTTTTATTTTTTTTGCGCAGGATTCCGGCGGAACACCCGTTAATGATGGCGTACCCAAGCAAAAAGGGAAGCTATCGACATGCAGAAAAAGGGAAAACGTTCATTGATCACCATTCTCGTGCTGCTGGCTGTGGTGGCGGCAGGCGGATGGCTCGTTCGGACCTGGCTGGCGCCGCCGGAGCAGCCGGTTTACGTGACCGTGCCGGCCGGGAAACGGGACGTCCAGGAAACCGTTTCCGCTACCGGTGTGCTCAACGCCTTCCAGCAGGTGAATGTGGGTGCCCAGGTGTCGGGGCAGTTGCAGTCCCTGAAGGTTTCGCTGGGGGATTCCGTGAAAAAGGGACAACTCCTGGCGGTGATCGACCCGTCGGTCAAAGAGAACGACCTTCGGGACGCCGAGGCCGCCCTGAAGAACATTGCGGCCCAAAAGCGGGCTAAGGCGGCTCTGCTGCAGCAGTACGAGCTGGCCTACCGGCGTCAGCAAACCCTGCGTCGGGGCGATGCGGGTGCCGAGGCGGACCTGGAAAGCGCCGCCGCCAGCCTTGCCAGCACGCGCGCCGATATCGCGGCCCTGGATGCCCAGATCACCCAGGCGAAAATCTCCGTCGACACCGCGCGCACCAATCTGGGCTATACCCAGATCGTGGCACCCATGGACGGCGTGGTGGTGGCCGTGGTCACCGATGAAGGCCAGACCGTGGTCTCCACCCAGTCGGCGCCGACCATCCTGATTCTGGCCAACCTGGACACGATGACTGTCAAGACCCTGATCTCCGAGGCCGATGTAATCCGGGTCAAGCCGGGCATGCCGGTTTTCTTTCACGTTTTGGGCGACCCGGACCGCAGTTACACGGGAACCTTGCGCTCGGTGGACCCGGCGCCGGAAACGATCACCGATAGCGACACCTCGGCCAAGACGATCAGCGCCTCGGCCACCTATTACAACGGCCAGTTCGACGTGCCCAATCCCGGTCACCGGCTGCGTATCTTCATGACCGCCCAGGTCTCCATCGTGCTGGGTGAGGCCAAGCAGGCGCTGTGCATCCCCCTGTCCGTACTGGGGGACAACCGGGGCAATAGCCGTTACACGGTGCGGGTGCTCAAGGCGGGCCATGTGGAGACGCGGGAGATCAAAACCGGCCTCAAGGACAATATCTACATTCAGGTTCTGGACGGGCTCAAGGAAGGCGACGCGGTGGTCGTCGGCGATTCGGCGACGGCGGAGAAGAACAATGCCGTCAGTCGGCCCCGTCGGTTCCGCGGACCCATGCGGTAGATGGACAGGGGGACCGGCGGTCTTGGTTAAATCAATGCCAAAGGCCAAAATTCAAATGTCAATTGAAGGATCGTGTCGATCTTAAATGGATAAAATACCACCAATTGGCATTTGTCGTTGGGTATTTGACATGATTGCGCATCGTCACCGTGCAAAACGTGGAACAACGACTCACATGCGGTTACCTCGGTAAAGGGAGCACCAGTATGGCACTGCTCGAAATCAGCAATCTCGAACGCGCCTTCCAGGCCGGTGAGGCGCCGGTTAAAATTCTCAAGGGCTTGAACCTCACCATCCAGGCCGGTGAGATGGTGGCCATCATGGGGGCGTCCGGATCGGGCAAGTCGACCTTGATGAACATCCTGGGGTGCCTGGACCGGCCCACCGCCGGCAGCTACCGGGTGGACGGCAAGGAAACCGGCAGCCTCGACAGCGATGCGCGCGCCGCCCTGCGGCGGGACCACTTCGGATTCATTTTTCAGAGCTACCACCTGCTTTCCCATCTGGATGCGGTCGGCAATACCGAAATGCCGGCCGTCTACGCCGGGGTGGGCAAGCAGGATCGCCTGGCGCGCGCCAAACATTTGCTTCAGCGCCTGGGTCTGGAGGACCGCGGCCACCACCGCCCCAGTCAGCTTTCCGGCGGTCAGCAGCAACGGGTCAGCATCGCCCGTTCGCTGATGAACGGTGGCGAAGTGATCCTGGCCGACGAGCCCACCGGCGCCCTGGACAGCAAAAGCGGCCTGGAGATGATGGTGATCCTGCGCGAGCTGCATGCCCAGGGCCACACCATCGTTCTGGTGACCCACGATGCCAGCATTGCCAGCCAGGCCCAGCGCATCATCACCATCAAGGACGGCGAAATCGTCTCCGATGAACCCAACCCCAAGGCCCCGTTTGTGGCCACCGGCAAGGTGCAGGGGATCTCCCCGTCCCAAACCAGCAGCCGATGGGTGACCCGCTTCGGACTCTTCCTGGAGGCCTTTCGCATGGCCTGGCTGGCCATGACCACCCACCGGCTGCGCACCTTCCTGACCATGCTGGGGATCATCATCGGCATCACTGCGGTGGTCAGCGTGGTGGCCGTGGGCCAGGGCGCCCAGCAGAAGGTGATCAGCGATATCAATGCCATCGGCACCAACACCATCGATATCTATCCCGGCACCGGTTGGGGGGATGTGCGCTCCGGCCGTGTGGAGACCCTGGTCCCGGCGGATCTGGCGGCGCTGCGTGCCCAGATTTACGTGGACAGCCTGACGCCCAATATCCGGGACAGCCAAGAGCTGCGCTATCGCAGCATTGTCGCCAGTGCTTCCATCCAAGGGGTTGGCGCGGCTTACTTCCGGGTCAAGGACATCGCCATGGAACAGGGGCGGGCACTGCTCGATCGGGATGTCACGGGCCTTTCCCAGGTGGCGGTGATCGACCAGAACACCAAGAAAAAACTGTTCCCCGGCGGTGAAAATCCCATCGGCGAGACCGTGCTGGCCGGCAATGTACCCATCGTCATCGTCGGCGTGGCGGCCGAAAAGGACTCCGCCTTCAAGGATGAAAATCTCAACGTCTGGATGCCCTATACCGCGGTGATGTATCGGATTTCCGGCCAGCAGTACTTCAGTTCCATCACCGTGCGCGTGGCCGACGGCATGTCCAACGAAATCGCCCAGGCGGGCATCGAGCACCTGTTGGCCACCCGTCACGGCACCAAGGATGTTTTCACGCGCAGTTCCGACAGCATCCTCAAAACCGTGGAGAAGACCACCTCGACCCTGACGCTGCTGATCGCGTCCATCGCGGTGATCTCCCTGGTCGTGGGCGGCATCGGGGTGATGAACATCATGCTGGTCTCCGTGACCGAGCGCACCCGCGAGATCGGCATCCGCATGGCCGTGGGTGCCCGCCAAACCGATATCCTGCAGCAGTTTTTGATCGAGGCGGTCATGGTTTGCATGATCGGCGGGCTGTTCGGCATTTTGCTCTCCTTTGGCGTCGGGGCGGTCTTCTCCCATTTCGTCAGTTCGATCAGCATGCGCTTTTCGCCCCTGTCGATCGTTTTGGCGTTTACCTGCTCGACTTTTATCGGTGTGTTGTTCGGTTTCCTGCCCGCCCGCAATGCCGCGCGGCTGGATCCCATCGATGCGCTTGCCCGGGAATAGGGATGAAGGAAGATGAATATCTCCGCAAAAATAGATTGGAAAAAGGCGTGGCTTGTGTTGGCCGGCCTGCTGGCCATTGCCACCGTGGGCTGCGGCGGCCTGATTCGCAAGGATTATGTGCGGCAAAACCTTGACCTGCCGGCCGCCTGGCAGACCCGGCCGGTCACCGGCGAGACGGTCCTTTCCGCCGACCACTGGTGGCGGGTGTTCGATGATCCCCAACTGGACCAATTGATCGCCGACGTCCTTTTGCGCAACAACGATCTGGCGGCGGCGACCATCAAGGTGCGCAAGGCGCGCCTGACGGCCGGGCTCGAAGCGACGAACCGGACGCCGGATCTTTCCGTGGGCGCCAGCGGCAGTACCCAACGGGATCTGGACAGTGGCGAACACAGCCGCAGCGGATCGACCACGACCCGCCTCAGCTGGGAACTGGACCTATGGGGCAAGCTGGCCAGCAGTCGTAATGCCGCCGAATGGGAGGCCCGGGCCACCGAGCAGGACCGTGCCAACACGGCGCTCACCCTGGTGGGGACGACGGCCGATCTGTACTGGCAGATCGCCTATCTCAACCAGTCGATCCTGACCAGTCGGGAGGGGATCGCCTACACGCAACGCTCCCTGGACCTGGTGCGGATCAAATACCAGGCCGGATCGGTCTCCCGGCTGGAGCTGGTGCAGGCCGAGCAGGACGTGGAGAGCCAGAAGGCCGATCTGACGGACCTGCTGCAGCAGATGGCCGAAGCGCGAAAACGCCCTGGCGGTGTTGTTCGACCAAGCGCCCGGCAAGGTCATGGCCGATCCCCTGCGGCTCACCGAGATGCCCATGCCGGCCCTGGCCGCCGGGATCCCCGCAGCGGTGCTGGCCCATCGGCCGGATCTCAAGGCGGCCGAGATGCGCCTGCGCAGCACCCTGGAAGACGAGAATTCGACCCGCGCCAGCTACTATCCCAGCCTGAGTTTGACCTCGTCCCTGGGCACCAGCAGCACCCATCTGGTGAGACTTCTCGAAAACCCGGTGGCCACCCTGGGCGCCGATTTGGCCCTGCCGTTCGTGCAGTGGAATCAGGCCCGGCTGAACACCCAAATCGCCGAGGCCGCCACCGAACAGGCGGTGGTGGAGTTTCGCCAGACGCTGTACGAGGCGTTGCAGGATGTGGAGAATGCCCTTTCGGCGCGGACGCATTACCTGCAGCAGGAAACGGCCCTGCGGCGGTCCTTTACGCTTGCCAAAACCGCCGAACAGATGGCCGAGACCCGCTACCGGGCCGGTGAGACCGGGGTCCAGGATTGGCTGGATCAGCAGCAAACCCGTCGTACGGCCGATCTGGCCCTGGCCAAGAACCGCTACAACCAACTGCAGAACATGATGACCCTCTATCAGGCGCTGGGCGGCGATCCGTCCACCGACGCTGATCAAGAGTGATGAACGTGTAGCGCCGATATCGGGCCTTGTACGAATCCGTCAAGAATAGTGCAGGGCCAGGGCTTCCAGATAACGGGACTTGACTGATCCGTGGCCAGGGCCCGCTTGACCGGCGGCAGGCGCAGGATGGCGCCGACCACGGCGGCCAGCGCGCGGTGGTGCCACAGCACGCGGTTGTCGAAGAGCAGATGCTGCAGTTTGCCCCGTTCGACGGCCATGATGACGGAGCGGTGGATGGTGTTCAGGGGGGTCAGGACGCGCCGGGGACGACGTTCCAGGGTCAGGCTGGCGGTTTTCGTGCAAGCGCTCAGGCAGACCCCGCAACCCAGGCAGCGCTCGGCATCCACCTGGGCGACCTTGCGCTTGGGATGGTGCGGATCATTGGCCGACACCAGGGACATGGCCGCCACCGGGCAACGGTCCACGCACTTGCCGCAGCCGTTGCAGCTGCCCGTGTCGACCCGGGGCAGGAACCCGGTGGTGTGTACCGGATGCATGATGGCGAAGCGGCGTGCGGCCAGCATCGCCTCGCAACAGCAGCCGCAGCAGTTACAGATGAAGTTGACGCCTTGGCGCACGTTCTCGCCGAATTGCACCAGATGATGCTCGCGGGCCATGGCCAGCCGTTCCATGCATTCCGAAACCGTCACCGCCCGGGCATGGCCGTGGCGGATCAGTGAGGCCGCAGCGGTGTTGAAGGTCATGCAGGTGTCGAGGGGGGCGTCGCAGGCGCGGTCCAGGTGCAGCATCTTGTGGCGGCAGTAGCAGGTGCTGATGCCCCGGTGGGAAGCCGTTCGGATCACTTCGCTGGCCCGCTCCCAATCCAGCACGAAAAGGGCATTGGTTTCGGATAGCGCGTTCTCGTCCACAAAGGCGCGTCCCAGTTGGGTTTCTCCCTCGGTGAAGAGCGCGCGCACGAAATCTTCCGCCACGTTGAGATATTCGTAGAACAATTCGGCCAGCAGCTTTTGATCGATATCCGTGCGTACACGCATCATGGCGAACTCGAAGAAACCGGCCATGGGCGGCGGCAGAACGTACTTCATCTCACCGTGCACCTGCATGTCCACCAAAAGCGCCTTGTCGGCCAGACGGTCGAGGATGCGACGGGTCTCTGCCTGCGGAAGACGCCAGATGCGACTGGCCGTTTCCACGGTGAAAGGCTTGATCGGCAACAGGGAGACCCGTTGGGCGTCCTTTTCGTCGAAGAGCATTTTCAGGATGCGGGTGAGCAGTTCCGACGGCGGGGCACCCTGGGGAAAGCGGTTGAGACGTTCGGTGAGACGTTCATAGGCGGATCGGGAGACGATGTGAGCCATGGCTTTTCCTCGGCAAAAACCGGATTGATCGTTGCATGAAGAAAGGGCACGCCGGCCTGGGCAAGCGTGCCTGAACCATGACTTACTATATCAGAAACCTTCTGGGGTTCAATTTTGGCGAACCTCCTTATGCAACCAACGGGGGATCCGGCAGCCCGCAGCGGCAGCCATCAAAGGCGTGAATCCGGCAGGGCAGCGATGCCTGCAGGTGAAGGACACCCTCTGCGGTAACGGTCAGCCGGGTTCCCGATGAATTCAGGCTGATCAGCCGGTTGGCGACCATCCCGTCGATGATGGTGCGGATATCATCCTGGGGAATGTCGGCGAACGCATGCACGACGGATTCATACAGGCCGGTGCCGGCCGGATCCCGATGAAGATCGGTTTGACACAAAAAATAGAGAATACTGATTTCCAGGTTCATGATTTCCATTTATTGGTGTCCCTTTCTCAGGGGGCGATGACTATTGGTGAAACAAGGATCAAGCCAAGTTTTGAAGGCGGGATAATATGCTTAGATCATATTGAATTCGAATAATCTTGGCCCGCTGCCGGGGGCTCAAGGAATTGGGCTGCTCAAAATATTGAGGCCATCCGTCAGGATTTTGGGGGACAGCGGAGGCCGGGGTTGCAGGGTTTGATGATCCGCATGCGCTTCATGCGTTCGATCAGGGTCGTCGGTTTGATGCCCAGCAGCCTGGCGGCCCCGTCATGGCCGTACAGCTTCCATCGGCAGCGTTGCAGGGCATTGATCGTATTGTGGCGCTCGAACTGCTTCAGTTCGGTTTCGCTGAGTACCGTTCCATCGATGGCCGTCTTTTGTGTGGCCGCCGCTGGTGTGGCGGAGGCGGGGGGGCCGCCGCCGATGATCGGCGCAAAATGGAGGTCGTTCGTGTTGCTGAGGATCATGGCCCGTTCGATGGCGTTTTCCAGTTCCCGCACGTTGCCCGGCCAATCATAGGCTTGTAGATCGATAATGTTGGCCTGGGTCAACCGGGGGCAGGGCCGATGGAGGGTTTTGGCGATCTTCCCGGCGAAATGCCGGGTCAAGAGCGGGATATCGGTTGGCCGCTGCCTGAGTGGTGCCACCTGAATGGGGAATACATTCAAACGGTAGAACAGATCGTCGCGGAACCGCCTGGCATTGACCTCGGCCGGAAGATCCTTGTTGGTCGCGGCGATGATACGCACGTTCACCTTGCGGGTGTAGTCTTCGCCGAGCCGCTCGTATTCCCCTTCCTGAAGTACGCGCAGCAGTTTGCTTTGCAGGTCCAGGGGGATTTCACCCACTTCGTCCAGGAAGATGGTGCCCCCGTCGGCAGCCTCGAAACGACCGATGCGGTCCTTGACCGCCCCGGTGAAGGCGCCCTTGATGTGGCCGAAGAATTCGCTTTCGTAAAGGTCCTTGGGGATGGTGGCGCAATTGACCTTGATCAGGGGCTTGTCGCTGCGGCGACTGCGTTTGTGAATCTCACGCGCCACAAGCTCCTTGCCGGTACCGGACTCGCCGTGGATCAGGACCGTGGCATCGGTGGGGGCCACCTGCGCGATCTGGGTGACCACCGCTTTGATTGCCTGGCTTTCTCCGATGATGGCGCCATAGGTCTGGGAGTCGGCCAGCTCTTGTTTGAGAATAACATTTTCCGCGTGCAGGCGATCCTTGAGCAACCGGATCTCCCGGGTTCGCTCGGCAACCAGGCGCTCCAGGTCGGCATTGGTTTTCTGAATGGCGGCTTCGGCGGTTTTCCGCCGGGCCACCTCGGCAGCCAGATCCTGGTTGGCGGTTTCCAGGGAACGCACATACGCGGCGCATTGGCTTTCCAGAAGCTGGCATTTCTCTGTCAGAAGGTCTATTTCGGGCGGTGGCGGGGTATCGACCATGGGGGCTCCATCCGCTTGCTTCATTTGACGATATTGACTGTGTCAGCCTGCCACACCCGTTATGGGTGGGCCTTTTTCAGATAAACCAAATTAGTACCGATTCGGGATAATACAACATGGCAGGGCGGCTGTCGGACTCATCCGCCAACCGATAATGACGGATTCGTAAAGAGCCCGATATCGGCGTTACGCGTATCCTTCGTCACTGCGGCGTACGCAAAAGTACGCCTCATTCCTCAGGCTTCGCAAGCCTTGATCTCGGGCTCTTTACGAATCCGTCGAAAATGCGACTTTTTACGAGTTCATCAATAATGGGTGCGTATCCACGTTTTCCCAAGGTCACCCGCTGGGGGGTAAATTCGCATTGCGGCGGTCCCGGCCGATGCACATGGTGCCTTGACAAAACCCCATCGCGCCGTTTAATATTCTCACCACTGGCAACCCGATCCACCGTGGCCTTTGATCTCTCCACCACATCCGTCGACCCATCCATCCGCCCGTGACGCGCAAAGGTGAATTGAATGCAGCCTGTTGATATGCACGGCCTATTATCTCCCTGGCAACCCGGCATGTTCAGCCTGATCCTTTACGGAGTGGTCGTGATCGGCCTGACCGGCGTGCTGCTTTTTCTCTCTCACTGGCTGGGCGACCACCGGCCGGACCCCGAGAAATTGCGGGTCTACGAAAGCGGCATCATCCCCACCGGCGAGGCGCGCCTGCGCTATCCGGTACCCTTTTTTATGGTGGCGATTTTTTCCTGCTCTTCGATGTGGAAGGCGCCTACATCTTCTCATGGGCCGTGGCCGGCCGTCCCCTGGGCTGGCTCGGCTGGTTCCAGATTCAGTATTTCATCCTCGTCCTGCTGGCCGGTCTGGCCTATGTTTGGTTGAAAGGAGGCCTTGAATGGGGCTCGCACCCCAACTGACAGCGGACACGGCGCTGGCCGGTGCGGACATCGTTCTTAACTGGGCGCGCAAAAACAGCCTGTGGCCGATGTTCTTCGGCCTGTCATGCTGTTTCGTGGAGGAGTCTACTGTTTTCACCGCTCGCTACGACATCGCCCGCTTTGGCGCCGAGGTGTTGCGCGCGTCGCCCCGCCAGGCCGATCTGCTGATCATCTCCGGAACGGTTTTCAAGAAGATCGCGCCGGTGGTGCTAAGGTTGTACGAGCAGATGGCCGAACCCAAGTGGGTGATCTCCATGGGCTCATGTTCCAACACCGGCGGCATGTACGATGCCTACAGCGTGGTCCAGGGGGTCAATCAGATCCTGCCGGTGGACCTTTATATTCCCGGATGCCCGCCACGGCCCGAGGCGGTGCTGGCCGGCCTGGTCAAGCTGCAGGAGAAAATCCTGGAGGAGAAGCCGGCCCGGCCGGTGTTTCATCTGGGGGGCGGCAGTCAGGGTACCGATCAGCCGATATTGGTGGACGGCATCACCAAAAGCCGCGACCCGCGTGGACCGGGCATGAACGGCACGGCCATCCGGGGCCGTTCGGCGACCCCGCCGGTGTTTTTCGA
>NZ_BBCC01000023.1 GCF_001311845.1 Desulfosarcina cetonica JCM 12296
GCCCTTGCCGCCATGGTCAGGCACGTTTCCCCATTTGACCTGTTACTTTTCGGAACCCGCACGGCCGACAGCGATACCGGACAAGTGGGCCCCCAGACGGCCGTTCTGCTTGACATCCCGATGGTGACCGGTGTGACCGGTTTTGACGCCACGGACAGCGCCCTTACCGTCGATCGCCAGATCGATGGTTTCCAGGAACGGTATCAACTCAGCGCACCGGCGGCACTGACCATCCATCCTTCGGCCGCCCAACCGCGCGATCCGGCTTTGGTCGGCTTGGCGCGGCATTCGATACGATGTCCGTAGCGCTCTTGGGCATCGCGGATGTGGGACTTGAGGCAAATCAGGTGGGCGACGCCGGCTCCCCCACGCGGGTGTTATCCATGAAAGCGGTGAAAAAACAGCGCACCTGCCAGTGGATTGAGGGGCCCCCGGCGGATCAGGCGGAAACCCTGGTTCAACAATTGGCCGACAAGGGTTTGATCGGCTAAGGCTGGCGTCAACCCCGGCACGCTTTCACCAGCGTTTCGTCAATACAAAAAGCGTCATTTAACGAAAAGACACACATAACGATCATGACCAACGCAACGACCAACGAAATCTGGGTATTCGGGGACCTGCGCAGCGACGATTTACTGACCCTCAGCATGAAGGTGGTGGTCAAGGCAGCCGAACTGGCCCGCCAGACCGCTGACCGGGTGATTCTGTTTGCCCTGAAAACAACCGCCGAACCGCTGTTAACCCTTGCCGCAGATGAAGCCTGCGCCGTACGCGAGGGCGGCATCGATGCGGAAGCCTTTGCCTGGGGGGCCGATGAGGTCCTGTTTTTCGAAAACGATGCTTTCGCTTCTCCCATGGTGCATCCCTTTACCCATGTTCTCACGCCGCAGATCAAAGAGCGACGCCCCCGCCTGGTGCTCTTTCCCCTGACCGATTTCGGCCGCGACCTGGCCGCGCGCACTGCCGCCGCATGCCGTGCCGGCTTGATGGCGGATTGCATCGCCTTGAAGCAGGCAGAAGATGGGGCGATCGTCGGTCTATGCCCGGCCTGGGGCGGCGAGGTCATGGCTGAAATCACCTACGCCGCCGGTCACGGTACCGGGTTTGCCACCGTCCAACCCCATGGGGCTACCGGGACTTACGATCGGACGCGGTCCGGCCGCACCACACGCATCGGTGTGGACTGCCCGCCGCCGGCGGAAGGCATCCGCCGGATTTCCAGCCAACGCGCCCCGGTCAGTGCCGAGGATCTGGAAAACGCCCGTACCGTGGTGGTTGGCGGTGCCGGTCTGGGGACCATCGAAAATTTCAGCGCCGTTCGTCAACTGGCTGCCGCACTGACCGGTCAGCTCGCCGCAACCCGCCCGCCGGTGCTCAACCATTGGATCGCCGAAGATCGGCTGATCGGCCAAACCGGAAAGACCGTGCGCCCTGACCTGCTGATCTCGGTGGGAACCTCGGGAGCCGTCCAGTACACGGCCGGCATCATGGACGCGGGAACCATCGTCGCCATCAACCGCGATCCGGCCGCGCCGATTTTTCGTATCGCCGACATCGGCGTGGTGGCCGATGCCACCTCTTTCCTGCCCGTGTTGACCACCCAGATCCAGCAGACGGTCATGCGTCGGTTGGCCGATGACATCTGTGTGGACGGGGCAACCCCGACGGAAAAGCGTGGATTCGGCGAAAAGATCAAACACCTTCGCCAGGCGAAAAACTGGACCCGCGAGCAACTGGCCGATGCCACCGGTCAGACCCCGGAGTTCATCACCAGCGTCGAGTCGGGTGACGTTTCGCCACCCGTCGCCTTTCTCTTACGCCTGTCCACGGCCTATGGTGTCGATCCGGGGATGTTTCTGCGCGAGGATGAGAAGGCTCAGATTCGCGACCAGCGCACGCAGGCTTACGTCAATCGGACCCGCAATTACTCCTATCAGACCTTGACCTCGGGCGCGGAACACGACCACCTCAGGGCCTTTATGATCACCATCGAGCCCCATCATGATCACAAACCGGTGGCGTATAAGCACGATGGCGAAGAATTTATTTTTGTCATGGAGGGCAGGCTCCAGTTCACCCTGGGAAGCAAGGTGCACACGCTGAACCAGGGTGAGTCGATCCACTTCCACTCCAATACCCCGCATAAGCTGAAAAGTCTCTCTGCGGAAATCACCCGGTGTCTGGTCATCCTCTACACCCTGTAATCCGCAATATTGGAGGAGACCGCACGGAAGCATTTGCGGCAGAAAGCAGGTTTTCGGATCCGCAATAGCTAAAAACGATGACAGGCGGGCATGGGCGCAGAACAGAAAAGGCCGTTGATCGGTGTCGGCATTATCGTCGTAAGGGACGGTCGCGTGCTGCTGGGCAAGCGCAAGAGCGCCCATGGCGCCGGAACGTGGCAATTTCCCGGCGGTCATCTTGAGTTTGGCGAATCCATCGAGGCGTGTGCGCGGCGTGAACTTTCCGAGGAAACCGGTCTGACGATCTCCCGATGGCGCTTGGGGCCGTTCACCAACGACATTTTCGAGAAAGAGCAGAAGCATTACGTCACCCTTTTCGTCATCGCCGAAACGACCGAAGGAGAGCCCATTGTCAAGGAGCCGCATAAGTGCGAGCGATGGGACTGGTTCCCGTGGTCGGCCATGCCCAAACCCCATTTTCTGCCCATCGTCAATCTTCTCAGGCAAAACTTCAGCATTGCCGAAGTCGATCACCCGGCCGATGGCCTCATTCGTGAAATGGCCACCATGGCCAATGAAGCCAGGGCACGCCAGCTGAGCCGCTTCTTCAAGACCGGTCCGGGAGAGTATGGCGAAGGGGACCGATTTATCGGCATCAAGGTCCCCCAATTGCGCCAGCTGGCAAAAAGACACGCCGGTGCCGGCATGACCGTGATTGAAACCCTGCTGTGCGATCCGGTTCACGAACATCGCCAGCTGGCCCTGTTTCTTCTAATCGGTCGGTTTAAACGGGCGGTGCAACAGGAGCAGTCAGCCATCGTCGACTTCTACCTGGCGCACACCCGTTGGATCAACAGTTGGGATCTGGTGGATTGCTCGGCCCACGTGATCCTGGGTGCATTTCTGCTGCAGCGGGAGCGGTCCGTCCTCTATCGGCTGGCGCGGTCTACCAGCTTGTGGGAACGCCGCATCGCCATCGTGGCGACCTTCCAGTTCATCCGCGCAGGCGAAATCGGTGAGACCCTGCAGTTGGCCGAACGCTTGTTGGCCGATCGGGCGGACCTGATTCACAAGGCCGTTGGCTGGATGCTGCGGGAAGCCGGCAAGCGGAACGAAAAAGCCCTCGTGGCCTTTCTGGAAACCCACGCACCGGAAATGCCGCGGACCATGCTGCGCTATGCCATTGAGCGGTTGCCCGAGCCCCGTCGCCAGGCGTTTTTGGTCCGCAGACCGAAACCGTCATCAAGTTAGGATGCCATAATGAACGTTTCCCCGGTCTCGATCCATGGCGGTCATAGCGGTGAGTTTTGCGGACATGCGCACGATACCCTCGAAGCGGTGATCCAAGCCTATGTGCAAAAGGGCTTTGCCTGGGTCGGCATCACCGAACACATGCCACCGGCATCAGAGCGTTTTGTCTATCCCGAGGAGATCGATGCCGGGCTGGACGTTGATGCCCTGAAAACGCGTTTTGCCGCGTACATGCAAACCTGCCGGCAACTCCGGGACGCGTACCGGGACCGCATCCGGATTTATGTGGGTTTTGAGACCGAAACCTACACGGGAAGCATTGAACTGGCCCGGGAACTCATCACCACCTACGCACCCGATTACGTGGTCGGCTCCATGCACCACGTGGATGACCTGCCCTTTGATTCGAACGAAGACGATTATGCGGCGGCAGCCGCTCACTGCGGTGGTATCGATGGTTTGTATGCCCGCTATTTCGATCAGCAGTACGAGATGATCCAGGCGCTCAATCCGCGGGTGGTGGGCCACTTGGACATTATCCGGATTTTCGATCCGGACTACCGTTCCCGGATGATCAAACCGGTCATCTGGGAGAAAATCATGCGCAACCTGGAATTGATCCAATCCCTTGACCTGATCCTCGATTTCAACCTTCGTCCGCTGACAAAAGGCGCGGATGAGCGTACCTGTGTGCGCCGATCCTCAAAGCGGCCGCCCGGTTAGGGATTGATGTCGTTCCGGGTGACGATTCTCACGGTGTGGATACGATCGGTATCCACATGCAAAGGGCGGTTGATCTTCTCCAACGCGCCGGTTTGGGAACGGACTGGCGGCTCCCCGTCCATACGCCGCGGTAGCGCAAGCGCATCACTGCGATCCTCATTCATCCTCTATAAGATGACCCCGGTCGCCGCCATCCGTATTTTCACGGCCATCCAATGTCTCGCACGCGTCACATTCCTCAATTTTTTTCGGGAAAGCCGGCTGGCACGCTTTCGCCGGTCTCCTCCCTGGCGTCGTTCCGGATGATATCCCGGAGAATGAATCCAGCGCCGATCGATTCCCGTCCGACGGGAACCGCATGTTGACCTGTCGTTATTTTGATTATCGTCCATCGACCACGCTTTCGATCGTTGTCGCTCAATTCGCCGGGCCATCCATCTGGATACCGGGCCGTTCAAAACCTGGTAGACCGGCATTCAGTCGGCATTGGCGTGCGTCAATAAGCATGAAATCGCCCCCCCGCCATCTCACCGGAATCTGCTTTAACATGCCACAAGCAGTCGAGTAAATCAATTTTTAGTGATATTTTGGTAGCTTGACATTTATCCAGGCTTCCATTATGCTCTTTCTCAAAGGCGTTGCATTTTGGGTTTCGTTTGTTCTCACGTAACGTATCGGCTATTTGAAATAAAGCTGCATGATCCTTCTCAGCTCGGCAACGTCCGGCCGATTGCCGGTCTTCCGGCGATTGGGTCGAATAACGGCAAAATCAACCGCACTGCCGTTCAGCGACTGAGGAAGTATGCCAAATGATGAAACGGCAGTGCGTTCTTTCTCCATATATATCGTCTCAGGAGGAAAGGTCTTTTTCACCCCCTTTTACATGGAGGACGCAGGTCATGAAAAAACTAGCCCGAGAGTTGAAAACCATCGCCCGACAGCTTGAAAGCCTCTCCCAAAAGACTGAAAGCATGGCCACGGCATTTGAAGCAGACCCCGCGACTCAAGCCCCGGCGAAAAAAGGGGGGCGTACCCGGGTGGCCAAAACCAAAGCTGCAGGAACAACACCGACCGATCAGGTACTTGCCATCATGAAACGATTTAAGAAGGGAATTACCGTGGAGTCCTTGAGAGGCAAGTCCGGCCTGAACGAGAAACAGATCAGTAATATTGTTCACCGCGCCTGCAAGAAGGGAAAAATGAAACGCATTGGTCGGGGTGTTTACTCTGTGTATGATTCATGATCCGTTCACCGGACGACAGCATCGCCCGGACCGCTGAATATGGTTTTTTTATTGATACATCCTGTTATTGTGTGGTAACCGATCGTCGGGTCGGATAGGTCTTGCGCACAAATGGGGAATACCGCTGTACGGCGGCAGCCAATGTTCGAGACCGGGATTTTCACTTATTTTAAGGAGGCTGCAGAAATGGCTAACGGTGTTGTAAAATGGTTCAGTGACAAAAAGGGGTTTGGTTTCATCGAACAAGAAGGAGGTCAGGGCGACATCTTTGTTCATTTTTCTTCAATCAAAGCCGATGGATTCAAAACACTGGCGGAAGGTGATCGCGTGACCTTCGATGTGGAACAAACCGACCGTGGCCCCGCTGCTGCCAATGTGGTCCGATTGTAATCAATAGATAAAGCCATCTTCAAGAACGCATCCTGATGCAGGATGCCGTTCTTGTTTTTAGGTTGCCGGAAATCAGGCCGTTGTTCCTTGGAAGGGGCTGGTTGAGTTTAAACCACGCCTTGATCCAGCATGGCATCCACCACCTTGACAAAACCGGCGATGTTGGCACCGTTCATGTAATTCCCCGGCGTTCCGTACTGCTCGGCGGCCGCCAGGCAGGTGTGGTGAATGCTCTTCATGATCATCCGCAGGCGGTTGTCCACTTCCTCACGGGTCCACGCAAGACGCATGCTGTTCTGGGTCATTTCCAGCCCCGAGACCGAAACCCCACCGGCATTGGCTGCCTTTCCCGGACCGTAAAGCAACCGGTGCTCGATGAAGATATCGATTCCCGCCGGCACGGTCGGCATATTGGCGCCTTCACAAACCATGATAATGCCATTGTCCACCAAGTGCTTGGCGTCGACGGCGTTGATTTCATTCTGGGTGGCCGACGGAAAAGCACAGTCCGCCTTGTGATTCCAGAGCGGATTGAACTCCTCTGCCGGGTCAACGGGCGTGTAGGCCGCTGTCGGAAACTTCTCGGCAAATTCCTTCACGCGTCCCCGGCGTACGTTTTTGAGGGTCATCAGGAAAGCCAGCTTGTCACGATCAATCCCCTCGGGGTCAAAAATATAGCCCGATGAGTCCGAGCAGGTCACCGGCTTGGCTCCGAGTTCAATCAGTTTTTCGAGGGTATGTTGGGCCACATTACCCGATCCGGAAACCAGGCAGGTTTTGCCTTCCAGGGTCTGACCCTTGGTGGCCAGCATTTCGGCGGCGAAGTACACCGAACCGTAACCCGTGGCCTCGGGACGGATCAGGCTACCCCCCCAGTTGAGACTCTTACCGGTCAACACCCCGGTGAATTCGTTGCGCAGCTTTTTATACATGCCGAAAAGATAGCCGATCTCGCGCGCTCCCACGCCGATGTCGCCGGCCGGCACGTCCGTGTCCGGACCGATGTGGCGGAACAACTCGGCCATGAAACTCTGGCAAAAGCGCATCACTTCCATGTCGCTCTTGCCCTTGGGATTAAAATCGCTGCCGCCCTTGCCGCCCCCCATGGGCAGGGTGGTCAGGGCGTTCTTGAACACCTGCTCGAAGGCCAGGAACTTCAAGATCCCCAGGTTCACCGAGGGATGAAAGCGCAGGCCGCCCTTGTACGGGCCGATGGCGCTGCTCATCTCGATGCGGAATCCGCGGTTGACCTGGATCTGCCCCTGATCGTCCACCCAGGCACCCGGAAGAGAATCACCCGTTCGGGCTCCACCAGGCGCTCCAGGATCTTGGCCGCCCGGTACTCGGGGTTGCGGTCCATCACCGGCTTGATGGAAGCCATTACTTCCATCACCGCCTGGTGGAACTCCCGCTCTCCGGGGTCCTTATCTTTTACGAGCTGCAAAATATCCGACATGTTTTTTTCCTCCCCCATTTTCAGAGTCTTTTGGTTAAACAATAACACACTGCGACCGTCGTCCGTCAACTTTCAGGGTCACCGGATCTTCCAGGCGTACATGGGCAACATAGGTCAGGTCGCTTTGACGCGGCAGCGACGTCAGCCAATCCCAGTCCAGCCGGCCACCGGCATGCGTTGAGACGGTGATGTAATTGATGCCCAGGGTGGTTATGTTGTGAAAAAAATGGGACCCCTGCGACAGCTCGGCGACGAGTTTGTCCGACTCGGTCTCAATCATGGCACCGACACCGGAAATATCGGCCCAGGCCACCGGAATTCCCAGCCATCGGTCCGCCGACCCCCAGCGGCCCGGCCCGATCAGCAGGTATTTGCGTTTTTGGTTGACCAAAGCGGCGTTGAGCCTGGCAATTTCACGCGCGATCAATGCGGTTTTGCCCGGATCGAAGCTTTCCGGCTTGACGAAAAGAATGTCAGCCATGTCCTCCTTGACCGCATTGCCCAACGCCATGGGGGAAAAGCAACGCGACCGCGCAATCTCTTCGGCGGAAATGTCGACCTGTTCCAGTTCGGCGCGGGCGGTCATGGGCCGGATCTGGAGGAAGGCAAACTCGGGAGATGCATCGGGGCCGGGCAAGTTAACCGAGAACTCGATCTCCACCGGGCAGCCCATGCCCTGCTCGCCGAGCTTGAGAAGATCCTGGATGATGCCCGCCAGAGGGAATTCGTTGTATTTAAGAATATGCGCAAATGTCAGGACGCGTATACCCGGGATATGGACCGTATCCCGGATGCGGTGTTCGTCGGGCACATAGGTACTGGCCAAGAGCTGCAAGGGGAGTTCGTCATCGGCCTCGGCCACTTCGCGGTGCCACAGGCAAGCCGCATCATTGGCGGCCAGCGAATGGCATCGGCCCTCCATCTTAAGGGCATAAAAGAAGCGTTGCGCGTTTTCGAGGATATCGTCCACCGTGGAGCGCTGGGGGAGCAGTTGAGGGTGAACCGGTGAAAAGCGCAGGGTTTTCTCGCCTTCCACGACGGTCTTGCCGAGCCCCATGGCGATGGTCACGATCCCCTCCTCGGGTTTCATCCGCGCGAAGGGGTAGTAGTTATAGGACTGGGCCACGCCGGAAATCGCTGGATAAAAGCTGTCGTGATAGCGTGAACCCACCAGTTTCTGGATGATCACCGCCATCTGCTCTTCTTCGGTGCGGTGACCGACCCGTTTGGAGAAAGCCTTGGGTCCCCGATAATAGGTGGATGCATAAACCAGCTTGATGGCATGGATCAGATGCTCGAGTCGGCGCTCCAGATCCGGGCTGTCATTGCTGATCATGTAAGTGCGATAAAGGCCGGCGTAGGCCCTGAACTGGGCGTCTTCCAACAGACTGGAAGAACGGACGGCCAGTGGATAGGTCACCTGGGCCAGGTAGTCACGCAGCTTGGCTTCGATCCAGCCCGGAAATTGACAGTTCACGAAAATCGCGGCAATCTCCTCATCGGGAAGATCCGCCTTGGAGAGGTAGCGCAACTGATTGTCTTCCACGAAGGATTCGAAGCCATCCGTGGTGATCACCAGGGTCTGGGGAACGACAATCTCCACACCCGGATAATGCTCGCCCACCTCGGGATGCTGCCGCAACAAAGCGGTGATGAAGGCCATCCCCCTGGCCTTGCCCCCCAGCGAGCCCTTGCCGATCTTGAAGAATTCGGTATCAAAATCGGCATCGGCCGTATCGAAGTCAGCGACAATACCCTTTTGACGCCGCTTGCGCCGGGCGGCAATCATTTCCACCAGATGGTGACGATGGCTGTTCACATCGGTGAAGTCGCCATCGTTGATCGGCCGGACTTCGGCGGCCAGCGCCATTTCCGTACGGGCAAACAGCCAGCGCGAAAAGTCATTGCGGTTGCAATGGTAGCGGAAAGCGGCCTCTGGGATGGTGAGCAGATGCTGCTCCAGCGCCTTGAGGTTGGAAGCGCGCCCGATCTCCACGCCATCGGGCATGCGAAAAACGAAATCGCCGAATCCCAGATAGGTTTTGAAAAAAAGACGCACGTCCTGGTGCAGGGTATCGGAATTCTTGTCCACGAAGGCCGCCGGCAGCAATGCCGCCTTGGTGGCGTTGGCCGATTCCGAGCTGGTCAACAGCAGGGGGATATCGAAACGCCGGGCCTTGACATGGCGGAGGAAATACACGCCGGCAGATTCATCGAGTTGGCCGCCCCGTGAGAAGCGCACATCCGAAATGACGCCGAGAACAAAGGATTCGTAGCGTTCGTAAAGGGCGACGGCCTCTTCGTAGTCGCTGGCGACCAGAATCTTGGGTCGCGCCCGCATGGTGACCAGACGATGCTCTTCATTCAGGGTCCCCTCCATCACCGCCTGGGTCTGAAAGACCAGTTCGCGATATAGAATCGGCAGGAGGGAGGAAAGGTAATAGGGTGAATCCTCAACAAAGAGAATGACCCGCACGCCGAGCGATGCGGTATCCGCCTCCACGTTCATGCGGTCCTCGACGCTCTTGATCAGGGCGACGAGGATATCGGTGTTGCCGGACCAGATAAAGGTCCGGTCGATGCCCGGCGCGTTTTGCGGCTCGATCACCTCCGGCGAAGGAATCGCATCATGGGCCAACAGAATCACCGGCAGCCCGGGGACTTTTTTTTGATTTTGTGCCCCAGCGCGGCGGCGCCCATATCGGCCAGGCGCGGCATGGTGACAACCATATCGAAAGGTTTGGCGTCCAGCGCCGACAGGGCTTCTTCAGCGGATGAGACCCAAGTCAGGCGCGGGGGCTGGCTGAGGTTCAGGCCGCGGTACTCATTGACGATCCGCTCGGATAACCGGCAGTCGTCCTCCATGATCCAGGCGTCGTAAGGTGTCGAAACCAGAAGAATATCACGCACCTTGCAGGCCATCAGTTCATGAAACTGCTTGAACCGATAATCGGACTCGCGACAACCGGATTCCCTAGGATAAGGTTTGTTCGTCACGGCCATGAATCCACGATCTTTCTTCCTTGGATGAGCAAAGCGGTGTTCCCCTGCCCTTGTCAGCGGTTCCGGCATGAAGCAACAAAGGCGTTTGGCGCTGCCCCCTTGTATCGCCAAGCCATGGATCCGATCCCTCAGGCGTGTTGATCATAACCAAAATCACGGCAAAAGGAAACCGTGGGATTCGCTTGCCCGGCCCCCGGATCCGATATTCGCTTCAGGTCACTGGGAATTCAATTGCGCCAGACGTCGGCCTCTTTTCTTGGCCAACGATGTCAGCGCCCGGGAGACTTCCGGCAGCGCACGGATTTTCTCGGCGGCATCTGTGTAATAGCGGATGGCACGCGCCTCGCGGGAAAGCGCCGCCGGCAGAATGGCCGTCGGATCCATATGGACGGCATCGGCGGTTGGAACCTGATAACGGGTACGCTCGAAATCTTGAATCGGCTCGAGGATCATCTCGGTGACATTCTCCCGACGCGTGCGTTGAACCAAGGATACATTTTTCTTATTTTCCTTGGCCAGCGTCGTGTAAAGCGCTTTTCGGGGAGCGTCGGGCACCGCAGCGGCGGCGGCCTCGTAGAAAGTCATGTCCGTTTGCTCCAGCGTTTCGGCAAAGTTCAAGATGGCACCAAAATTGGTCAGGGGCATCACATCCTCCGATCGTTGGGTCGATTGCTAATACCACCGTTCAATGACCACTTTCATGTCCGTATAGAAGAGAAACGCTTCCTGGCCATGGCCCTTGATATCGCCGAACATGGAGTTGCCGGCACCACCAAAGGGGAAAAAACTCATGGGTGCGGCAATGCCGATGTTGACCCCGATCATGGTCGGTTTGACGCGATATTTGAATTCCCGGGCAGCCGCGCCGCTGGTGGTATAGATGCAGGCCGCATTGGCAAAACCGCGGGTATTGACCAACTCCACCACCGCATTCATGTCGGGTGCGCGGACAATGCTCACCACCGGTCCGAAAATCTCCTCGCGAGCGAGGGTCATCGCCGGCGTGACATTGTCGAAGATCGTCGGCCCGACGAAGAATCCCTCGGGATAACCGTCCACCTTGGCGTCGCGACCGTCCAGGACCAAATCGGCGCCTTCGGCGATCCCTTTTTCGATATATCCCAGAACCCGCTGGCGGTGGGCGGCGCTGATCAGCGGCCCCATGAAAGTCTGCTCGTCGAGTCCGTCACCCACGCTCACCGTCCGGGCACCGGCGACAAAGCGTTCGACCACCCCATCGGCCGCATCGCCCACGGGAACGAGAACCGAACCGGAAAGACAGCGCTGGCCGGTACAGCCAAAAAAGGAGGTCAGCAGGGAGGGCATGCCCTGGTCAAGGTCGGCATCGGGCATGACGGCAACAATGTTCTTCGCGCCGCCCAAGGCCTGGACCCGTTTCCCAGTGGCACCGCAGCGCTGGTAGATGTGGCGTGCCGTGGGTGTCGATCCGACGAAGCTGATGCCCTGGATGCCGGGATGATCCAGCATGGCGTTGACCACGTCCCTTGATCCGTGAACCATGTTGATCACCTTCGGGAAAACCGACCTCATCGACGATCTCCATGATCTTCGTCTGGGTCATGGGGACCTGTTCCGAGGGTTTGAACACAAAGGTATTCCCGGTCACCACGGCATAGGGCAGAAACCACCAGGGCACCATGGCCGGAAAGTTGTACGGCGCGATGCAGCCGAACACGCCCATGGGCTGGCGATGGCCATAGCAATCGATGTTCTTGGCGATATCCTCCAGGGTGTAGCCACACATCAAGGTGGTCACGCCGGTGGCATGCTCCACGTTTTCGATCATGCGCCGCACTTCGCCGCGCGCCTCGTCGATGGCCTTGCCGTGTTCGGTGGTGAGGGTTTCGGCGATCTCCTCGAAGTTCTCCTCGAAGGCGTCCTTCAAGCGGAAGAGATAGCGCGCCCGGGTCAACGGCGGGGTTTCGCGCCAAATGGGGAATACGGCCAGGGCGGCCTGAACCGCGCGGTCCACATCCGCCGCGGTACCGTAGGCCACACGGGCGATCTTCTCTCCCTTGGCCGGATTGAAGACATCCCCCCAGGTGGTGGCATCGGATTCCACCCATTCGCCGTCTATGTAGTTTCTCATCAAGGGTAAGGTCATCGTTGGTCAACTCCTTTGCTGATATCAGGTTGCCGGAAAAAAATAATTCCTCCATTCTGCTTGTCTTTGCGCCCGTCTACCGTGTTGCCGCCCCCCGCACATATTCCCTGATATGCACGGGGGGGGGGCGGCGCCTTGTAGACGACTTCAAATCCGGTGCGATCTGGGGGAATTATTTATTTTCGGCAACCTTATCCGTTCGTTCTTCTTTACAGGCAGATTTCCCCAACCTATGCCTGCAGACAGTTCTCCCAGGGTTCTGGTCCCAGGCCCGAACTGTTTGGAAGCAGAGTCACAGGCTGTCATTTTATCCAAAAGCCCTTTTCCCGGAAAGAACTGGCAATCAAGGTTAAAGAGGTTCTCGATGGGTAGATTCTTTTTCAGATTCCTGATTTTTGAAGCCGCCGGAAAGCCTCCTGAGGTTCAATTTCCCTCGACATCGATACCCACACGGCTCAACCCAACCAACATTCGCTCGACAATCTCATCGAATTTGATGAAGTGACGAATCAAAAAATTGCCCCGCTGGGCAAAGTCGGGTTTGCGTGTGAGCAATCCATCGGCGACCTGACAGCCCTCCGGAATACGGCCCAAATGGCCAAGGGTCGCGGCTTTCATGACATGCTCCCAGAACAGATTGGGGGTCTTGAAGTTCAACGTTTCCAGATAGGCCTGTCTGTAATCCAGCCGGCGGAACATATCCAGCCACAAGGCATGGTGGACAATGGGATTGTAGTAGGGATTGATATCGATGGCTTTTCTGATCAGGGCGGGGCCTCGCTGCCAATCCCCGAGAAGCGTTAACAAATAGCCGATGCCGTCAAGGAAGATTAACGAATCCGGATTCAAGGCCAGGGCTCGATCGGCTTCAACCCTGGCGGCCGAGATTTCATTGGCAAGCATCAGGGCGAACGACAAGGCCCCTCGGGTCCGTTGGTTGCCGGGGTCGAGTTTGGCACCGGTCTGGGCGAATCCCACTGCTTCATCGATGGGCGTATCCACTGCAAACAACTCGGTGCCGTAATTGATCGCATACAAACGCGCCATCAGGCTCCAGACCAACCCGCAATCAGGTTCGCTTTTCGAAGCCTGCTGGAGCGCCCGCATGGCATCGAGAAATGCCTGGTGGGTGTACTGGGCGTTGAATTCATGATACCGCAGCATGGCTTCGTAGGTGGTCAGTTGCCTGGGGGGGGTGTGTTTCGATTCGACGGACAGTTGTTTGGCGATGATTCCGTATTCGGCGCAGCTCTTGCCGGCCACCGTCCTGGCAACCTCTTCCGCGAAAATCATCAGGTGGGCGGGATTCAACGCTGCGCGGTAGGTGTCGGCCCAAATTTGCATCCCTGTTGACAGGTCTGTCAGAATGACGCTCGCCTTGAGGTTCGACAGATCGGTATTGATGCTCCCACTCAAGACGAACCGTGCCCCCTTGTCCGTAGCACGCCGTTTTCTTTTCTCCGGAAACTGCAAAATGACGCGAATTTCCTGATAGCATGTGATTTCCGAGGCAATTTCGGAAGCGATGGCGGCTCCCACATGCTCAAGTTCCGGATTACCGGTCAGATTGACAAGGGGTTGGACCGCCAGGCTCGGCCAGGTTATCTCAAAACACGTCCTGGCATGGTGGTCATCGTGAGGGAGCGCCGTTTCCGTTTCGGTGCAGCGTTGCTGGAACGTCGGAACGTAGGTGCCTTTCGGGATGTCGATGCGGAGGGGATCGTTTCGTCCGGCCACCAGGTAATAGCGTTCAAGGGCCCGTCGGAGCTTGTTGGCCTGAATGCTCACGACAGGATCGGTCGCCTGATCGAAATCCTCCCGCCGACCGAATACTTCTGTGGCGACAGCGTATCCCTTGATCTGGTCTTCCTTTCCGGCCAGTGCTTTTGCGACCACATATTCCAGAAATGCGCGTTGGGAATCCGTGGCGTTGAACTCCGATGAGCCAGAATCCGTGACATTTGCTCTTGAACTGCCGACGGTGAGAACTTGGAGCCATCCACCGGGGCCGCTGCCGGATGGAGTGATCCGTTATTGGCCATGATTCCGGCTTGTCCTTTTTTCTATTGCTATATAATGGCGTGGAAAAAACGAAACCTAATTTATCCTATAATAGGTAGTCAACGGTAAATATTAATATTACACACCTGACCGGGGAGATCAATGCAATATGTCTTCAATGGAATGTCGGGAGAGACCATGTCGGTGATCCACCCAGGCCTGTTCTTGATCATGCAGCAATTCCCATCCGCAAAGGATTCTTTGCGACGATTGTATCGGAGCAGCGCATCCTTTCAAACCCTTTGCGATGACTATCAGAGTTGCACCAACGCAATCGCGCACTGGACGCGATCCCAACAAGAACAGGCGCTGGAAAGGCGCCGTGAGTACCAGGAGCTGAAGCGAAGCCTGGAATGTGAGATCGAGGAGCGGATCAGCGAGACGTGGTAATGGCGGTTTTCACTGATCGGCAGCCCAACCGCCGGGTGGACGTCGCCGTGGTCTTCTGAAATCGAACCCATTACCCTTTAGGAGGGAAATCATGCACTGGCCCCTTACCGTCAGGCTCTCCATTTTCCTGATCCTCTTAATGTTTGGTGGTGAATTTGCCGAGGCCGCCGCCCTTCCCAAAATGCGCATGGCCACGGACATTCCGGAATCGATCATCGTGCCGGACAGAATCGACACCCGTATCGGTCCGCTCGAGTTCTTTGACGGTTTTCCCAAGGCGGAAACCGTAAGAAGGGCTTACGATTTTCTGGATTTCCAGCGTGGCGTGGATGTGTTCCTGGATGAGATGCGCGCCGCCTCCATGGTGGCCTTGCGAGAGGGCCACCGGCAACTGGGCATCATGGACTCCCACCAGGTGGCGGTGTTCGAGAACCTCATGGATTCCAAATCCCTGTGGCTCACGGCCAACTCGGAGACCGTCTATGCCAGTACCTTCATCGATCTCAAGAAAAAGGGTCCCACGGTTATCGAATCGCCGCCCAACGTCCTGGGCATCCTGGATGACATGTGGATGCGTTACGTGGGCGACATCGGCAACGCCGGCCCGGACAAGGGCAAGGGTGGCCGGTTCGTCATCCTGCCGCCCGGCCATGACGGCGACGTACCAAAGGGGGTTCACGTTTTCCGCTCCAAAACCTACGGGGTGTGGTTCCTTCTGCGTGGCTTCCTGGTCGATGGGGATACCGGCCCGGCGGTGGCCAGTATTAAAAAGCAGTTGCGTATTTACCCCCTGGCCCAGGCAGACAGCCCGCCGGCCATGGAGTTCAAGAATGTTTCCGGAAAAGTCCACAACACCATCCATGCCAATGATTTTCATTTTTTCGAGGAATTGAACAGCCTGATTCAAGAGGAGCATGCGCAGGCCATCGACCCGGAGGTCCGCGGTCGCCTGGCCTTGCTCGGTATCGTCAAGGGCCAGCCCTTCAATCCCGATCCGCACATGCGCAAAATCCTTGAGGAGGCAGCCTGGGTGGGGGCGGCCATCGCGCGATCCGTCAGTTTCGCCTCCCGCGACGATTCCATCTACCTCTATCCGGAGACGGACCGAACCTGGTTCAACCCCTTTACCATCGGCAACCACGAGTTCATGACCGAGGACGGCTGGCTCAACCGCGATGCCCGCACCCAGTTCATGTACAACGCCATCGGCATCACCCCGGCCATGGCCGTGGCCATGCCCGGCATCGGTTCCCAATATGCCGCCGCCTGCCGTGACGCCGACGGCGAGTATCTGGATGGTTCAAAAACCTATAAACTCAGGCTGCCTCCCCATGTGCCGGCCAAGGACTTTTGGTCCATCGTGCTCTACGACGCGCAGACCCGCTCCATGCTGCAGACCGACCAGCCGTTCCCGAGCCTGAACAGCCAGAGTGGAGAGGTTGAAATGAATACGGACGGTTCAACCGACATCTATTTCGGTCCTGAGGCGCCGGCAGGCAAAGAGAACAACTGGGTGCAGACGGTTTCCGGTAAGGGCTTCTGGCTTATCCTTCGGTTGTACGGTCCTTTGGAACCCTGGTTCGACAAGACCTGGCGGCCGGGGAAAATCGAAATGCTCAAGTAAGACTGGCGGAAAGAAATAATTCCACCATCCTGCTTGTCTTTGTGCGCGTCTACCGCGTTGCCGCCACAGGTACATATTCCCGATAATGCGATTCTACTGGTCCAAGGCGGAAGCTTTGGACGGGACCTGGAAGCTGCCGCCGCTGACGCGGGTGGAATAGAACATTCAACCACAACAAGGGAGTTTTTCTGTCATGTTTATCCGTGTCGATTTAGTGAGAAAAGGACCGATGTTTTTGACGCTTCTATGCTTGGGGCTGTTGATGGGTTGTGCCGGCCTTCAAAAGCAGGTTCCGGACCCTGTGCCGGAGATCATGCCCGGCATCCTGACGGGTTATTTAAGTGAGGATGCACAGCTCAACAGTCTGAAAATCGTTCCGCCGCCTCCGGCTGAAGGTTCGGCAGCCCTTGCCCTGGATGAAGAGATCAGCCGAAAGGGGCTCGCCCTTCGCGATACGTTGCGCTGGGATATGGCCACCAAAGACGCTGAAGTGTTATTTCCGGGAACGGCCGGCACCTTCGAATGCGCCCTGGGCATCCCGGTCACAGAGAGCGACACGCCGTTCCTTTACATGCTGTTGCGCCGCACCCTGGCCGATGCCGGGCTCTCGAGCTCCGCTGCCAAGAAAAAATATAAGCGCCCACGCCCGTTCATGGTGAATCAGCAGCCCACCTGCACGCCGGATGACGAGGATTACTTGAAAAAGGACGGCTCATATCCTTCCGGACATACGACCTACGGCTGGGCCTGGGCCCTGATCCTCGCGGAGATTGCGCCGGATCGGGCAGAGGCCATTCTCGCCCGGGGCCGGGCTTATGGTGAAAGCCGCATCATCTGCAACGCTCATTGGAACAGCGACGTTGCCGAAGGGCGAACCATGGGCGCCGCCGTTGTGGCCCGGCTGCATACCGATCAAAAATTCCTCGCGGACCTGGAAATGGCCAAGAAAGAATATTCGCAAGCTCGGGCAAAAGGCCTCCAGCCATCCGGGGATTGCCAGGCGGAGGCCGACGCACTGGCCGGTGGGAGTTTGAGGTGAGCGTGTTTTTGTTAACAATGGATCTATTCACTAATAAAAAGGAAATTGACCTGTGAATAATTTAAAAAAAATGAGTAAAGGATTTCTCGTTGCCTGCATGGTCACCCTTTTTCTGTCAGGCATTGTCCGCGCGCAAGAAATCCCAAAAGGCTATAACACGCCCATCCCACCTTCCATCATGACACCGGACGAGGTGAAAACCCGCATTGGAACGCTTGAATTCTTTGACGGTGTCCCGTCCAAGGAAACAGCAGCATTGGCTCTTGAAAACCTGACTTTTCTTCGCGGTGTGGAGGTATTTCTCAACGGTGTGCCCATGGCATCCATCCATGCACTGGTGCAAGGGTATAAAAGCATCGGGGTCACGGAAGCCCACCACATGATCGTGACCGATAAGTTGATGGACTCGAATCCACTCTTTCTTACCGCCAACACGGATACGGTTTACGCCTTCAGTTCTTTCGATCTGGAAAAAACCGGACCATTGGTGATTGAAGTGCCGCCGGGTACCGGTCCGGGAACCGTCAATGATGCCTATTTCCGTTTTGTGGTGGATATGGGAATGCCGGGTCCGGACCGGGGCAAGGGCGGCAAGTACCTGATTCTGCCTCCGGGCTACCAGGGAGAGGAACCTGAAGGTTACTTTGTTGCCAGATCGCCGAGCTACATCAATCTGTTCGTTCTCAGGGGCTTTCTTGTGGACGGCAAACCGGATGCGGCCGCCAAAATGTTTTCCGAGCAGGTGCACGTCTACCCGCTGTCCCAAAAAGACAACCCGCCCAAGATGGTCATCACCTCCGGCTCGGGTATTTCATACAATACCATCCACGCCAATGACTTCACCTTTTATGAAGAAATTAACGACGTGCTGCAGAAAGAGCCCATTGATTTTATCGACCCGGAGCTACGCGGCTATTCGCCAGTATCGGCCTGCAAAAGGGCAAGGAATTCAAGCCGAGTCCCGAACTCAAAAAGATTCTGATCGATGCGGTGGCGGTTGCCAATGCCACGGCACGATCCTTGATTTTTTATACCCCCCAGGAGGAGGCATACCTGTATGAAAACAGTTACTGGAAGGTCGGCTTTATCGGTGGCAACCATGAGTGGTTGAAAGATGACGGGGCCGGCGGGCGCTACCTGGATGCACGCACCCTGTTCTTCTACGGCGCAACCGTGAACACCCCTGCCATGGTGCTTAAAATGGTCGGTCTGGGTTCACAATACGCCATGATCACCCAGGACAGTAAGGGCAATGTCTTGGATGGCGGCAAAACCTATAAGTTAAATATCCCCGCCAACGTGCCGGCCAAGGATTTCTGGTCGGTTGTGATTTACGACCCCCAAACGCGATCCGAGTTGCAAACATCCAACCCATTTCCGAGCAAAAACAGCGAGGCCGACAAGATGGTCGCCAATGCCGATGGGTCCATCGATCTCTATTTCGGGCCTGAAGCACCAAAAGGAAAAGAAAACAATTGGATAGAAACGGTGCCCGAAAAGTCCTGGTTTCCGATTCTTCGTCTTTACGGCCCCCTGGAGCCTGGTTTGACAAGAGCTGGAGGCCTGGTGAGGTCGAGTTGATCCAATAGTTGCTGTACCCTGTGCTCGGTCAATGAACATGGACACAAAGGGGAATCAAAATGAGAAAAAAGACGATTATGACAATAGCGATTTGCCTGTTATCGACGGCTGCCGCTACCGGTTGGGCGGAGACGACAATAAAAACCAGAATCGGGAAACTCGCTTTTACCAGCGGCTATCCCACGGAAAAAACGGCGCAGCAACTTTACGACGAACTTGATTTCCAACGTGCCGTGCAGGCCTATCTCTGGGCCTTGCCCATGGCCTCCTACGGGGCCATGGCCGACGAGCACATCCGAGTGGGCTGCGGCAGCAGCGCGGTTCTCATCGCGGACGAGCTCGCGGAACAGCAACATCTGGTTCTTACCGCCAACCAGGATACACCTTACATGTCAGGCGTCCTGGATCTGCGCAATGGCCCCATGGTGATGGAGGTGCCAGCCGGACTTCTGGGAACCCTGAACAATATCTGGCAACAGCCCCTGTGCGATCTGGGCGGCCCCTTTTCCCCGGAACAGAACCGCGGCGGACGGTTTCTGATCCTGCCACCCGGCTATGACGAGCCCTTGCCCGCGTTCCATCATCATGTCGTGGCGTCGGATTCGAACATCGTGGTGTTCTACCTTAGGGGCATACCGATGACCCGCGACGATCTTCCCAAACTGGTCGAGCACATTAAGACCTACCGGCAGTACAAGCTGTCAGAGGCCAAGGAGCCGCCGCCGACCAAGTTCATTTCCCTTACCGGAAAAGAAGCCAACCTGCTGACCCACGAGGGCTTCGAGTACTTCAAACGACTGGCGCGTTACATCGATGAAAATCCGCCCCGCTCCCAGGACATGGCCATGCTCGGCATGCTGGAAACCCTGGGCATTGCCCATGGCAGGCCTTTCGAGCCGGATGCGCGCATGCAGAACATCCTCACCCAAGCCGCCGAAGTAGGGCGGGCCATGGCCAAGACCCTGGCCTGGCAACCGCGCATACCGGAAAAGGTCCTCTACGCCTATCCCGGAAAACGGCAGTGGAAAAACATATTCTTCGGCGATCCGATCTTTCATACAGCGGATTACATGGCCATCGACCAACGCAGCAAATACGCCTTCGAGGCCATCGGCACGGCAAAATCCATGGTGGTCGCGGTGCCGGGATTGGGTTCCCAGTATATCGGCCTTTACAAAGACGCCGATGGCAAATGGCTGAGCGGCGAGCATACCTACAAGATCCATCTTCCCAAAGATGTTCCTGCCGCCTGGTTCTGGTCCCTCACCGCCTATGACAACGAGACCCGGTCCCTGATTCAAAATGACCTTGGTCGCCCGCTGGTGGGTTCGGTACATGGCGCCAAAGCGAACGATGACGGCTCCTTTGACGCCTATTTCGGGCCTAAGCTTCCCGATGGCGTTGCCGAGGCAAACTGGGTGCAGACCCGTCCGAATGCAGGCTGCTTTATCTATCTGCGGCTGTACGGCCCGGAGCAATCCTATTTCGACAAGACCTGGATTCCTGGCGATGCGGAGAGAGTGAAATGACCAAATAGGGAGATCTCTCCCTCCGGTTTTCCGTAAGACCCAACGAGAACGGATCGGTCACAATCCATTTCGGCGGGGGCCCCAAAAGCGTGAACGACCTGCCGATGACCGAAGGGTGGAACGATGCCGTGCGGATGTGCCCGCCGCGCAAGGAAATCCTTGATGGCTCCTGGACGTTCCCGCGCATCGAGCCCGTTAAATAATCACGGTTCTTCCTTCTTAAATCAAAGGAGAAGAAATGCGTCTTCGCGGCAAGACCATGAAAATCAACGGTCTCAACCTGAACGTTCTCATCGAAGGAGAAGGTGAACCCGTACTCCTCCATTTTAAGTCAAAAAAGAGGTAGTCATGCTTAAGCATATCGGAACAGTGTTGCTGGGCTTGGGTCTGCTCGTTTTTTCAAGTACCACCGATGCCAAACAAGAAGAGCGCGTACCCTCTTCCCGCTATATGGGCGGTCCGGCGGAATTGGTGACGGCGCCAAACGGTGCGATCACCAATTCCGAAGCCCTGCAGAAACTACCTGGAATCATGTATCTGAAGCCCACCACCCAAAAGGTGGCCGAAGGGGTCTGGTGCATCGGCGGGTATTCGGTGGCCAACACGTCGGTCATCGAGGCCGAGGACGGTTTGATCGTTTACGACACGGGCGACAACGATGAAGAGGCCCGCCACATCCGCGCGGCCATCGAGAAGATCAGCGACAAGCCCATCAAGGTGATTATCTACAGCCACTCCCATTATGCCCTGGGTGCCGGTGCCCTGGTGGACAACCCCGAGGATGTCATGGTGATCGGCCACCCCACGCTGAACGACACCGTGCAGGCCAATCTGAGGGGCGGCGGGCCCCATCGGTGTATGGTGAAATCGGCCCTGTCCTGACCGCCAGGGCCGTGGTCCAGATGAATAATTTTCTGCCGGAGGAGGGACCGGATGCCCGGTTGGGCGGCGTGATCCCCTTCGGTTTGCCCACCAGCCATCTGCCGGCAACGGTGACGCCGGAACATGGGGAAACCATGGATGTACTGGGCATCAAGATGCAGTTTTTCACCAAGTATATCTCCGATGATCACAACCTGACGGTCTGGATTCCGGAAAAGGGTATTGTCCTGAATAACTTCTTCTGGCCGGGAACCCCGAATCTCTACACCTTGCGCGGCGGCGTGTACCGGGATCCCCGGACCTGGCGCGACGGTCTGGCCATGATGCGGGACCTGCAGCCGACCATTCTCCTGAACACCCACGCGCGTGCCGTGGTCGGCAAGGAGGAGGTGCTGAAACGGCTCAACGGCTACATGGACAAGATCACCTTGACCTTCGACCAAACACTGCGCGGCATACTGGGCGGTCGGGGGCCTGACGAGATATCCCATGAGATATACTACCCGCCCCACCTGAATGAAATTCTTGAAAACGCCGAAGTCTATGGCGAAAGCGCTCATTTTCCGGCCGCGGTCTACCAGTATGCCATCGGTTGGTTCGATAACGACGTCACCAAGCTGTTCAAGATTCACCCCAAGGAAGAAGCCAGGCGCATGGTCGCCCTCATGGGCGGCCGTGACAACGTCATTTCCGCCGCTAAAAAAGCCCTGGAGCAGAAGGAATACGCCTGGGCCGCCCAGGTCATTCAATACGCCTACAGGCTGGATCCCATGGATAAGGACGTGCGCCAGTTAAAGGCAGACATCCTGCGCAAACTCGGCCAGCTCACCACCGGGTCCATCCCCCGGGCGTTTCTGCTCTCCGAGGCCCGTGCTTTGGAGGGAGACGTAACGATTCCGCGCCTGATTCCCCCTGCGCCTGAAAATATCGCTGGATCGCCCACGACCTTTGTGGATTTCTTCCGGGTGCGTATCGACCCCAAAAAGAGTCAGGACACGGATCAGGTATTGGAATTCGTCTTTACCGATGCGGGCAAGCCGGCCGTGGGACTGCACGTGCGCCGGGGGATTGCGGAGTATATCCCCGTCCCGGCGGATTACTACCGCGAGGCGGATTTCGTGGTGAAGCTGGATTCCGGAACCTGGGCAACGCTTTATCTCAGCTCGCTGGACCTGGGAGAAGCCATCGACTCGAAAGCGGTTGAATTGGAAAAAGGAAAAAAGATGAACTTATCAAGGTTTTTGAGATGTTTGACCGTTTTCAACCGGCAAAAAATGTCACCGTTCCGGCGCTGGATAACATGAGCCATATGGTTAGATAGTGTCCATTCAGAAATGTCCAATTTGCCCGAGATCGGGTTTTTTACGGATCCGTGAAGATCGACGTCATTCTTTTAATCATGAGAGGAGCCCGAGGTGAAACGTAATTTTTGGTTTTTGGCCGTCTTGATTTGCTTGATCGCATGGGCCGTCTTGTTTCCGGCGGGGGCGGCCCATGCGGTAGAGGGCGGGTCCGGGGTTTACGCGCTGGGGCTTGTGGGCCCCCAGGCGGGCATCATGCCCGAGCCGGGCACTTATGTCGGCTACAATCTATACTATTACAAGGGTGACACCACGACCCCTGTTTCCGCCTCGGGTAAGGTCCAAATCCCCGGCACCGGCTTCGAGCTTCCCGCGCAGTTGACCGGAAGTGTTGACACGGAGGCCGAGTCCTACGCCCATATCGTCACGCTGACCTACGTCTTCGATGCGGACATTCTAGGCGGGCGGCCCGGTGTGAGCGTGTGGTTGCCCTATGTCGACTCGGATCTCACGTTGCGTGGCAGCGGGGTCTTGTCGTTGACCGGACCCTTGGGCGGCACCTACGACATCCCTTTCGGCGGACGTGCCGACGCCAGTGAGACGGACATCGGCGATACGACCTTCATCGGCATGCTGCTGGCACGCCGGATTTCTACACTATATGACCACGCTCAACGTGTACGCCCCGACCGGCGACTACGACAAGAATCGTTTGATCAATGCGGGTAGGAACCATTGGGCGATAGAACCCATGCTGTCGGTGACGTATCTGAATGAAGATGTCGGGCTGGAACTTTCCGGTGCGGCAGGCATCACCTTCAATTTCGAGAACACGGACACGGACTACGAATCAGGGGATGAGTTTCATCTCGACCTCGCGGTGATCCAGCATTTGTCGGAGAACTTCCACCTTGGTTTCGTTGGTTATGCATATCAGCAACTCAGCGGAGACAGCGGCCGGGGCGCCCCCGAGGACTTCAAGGGGCGGGTGTACGCTTGGGGGCCGACGGTCGGCGGGATGATCTCGCTGGGGGATACATCCAACCTCTACCTCAAGGCGCGTTATTACAATGAGTTCGATGCCAAAAACCGCCTCGAGGGCGACGTGTGGCTTTTTACCGCGACGGTGAATTTCTAACGCCAGGCAGGTCGGGAAGAATCACGCATGGTGCGGATGAGAAGCATGCAGAAGATAAGTCGGGTATTTGGTGTTATTGCTTGTGGTCGTTTCCGGCGGCGCCAAGACGGCCGACAGCTACGATTTTCCCATGGTCATGAACCGCAAGACCATCTTTTGGGCCTGAACGAAGAGAACCCGAAGATACAGTGAAACAGTGTGAAGCCATGAGAAAAGTATTTTTCGTTATACTGGTCTTTTTGCTGGCGGTTCCGGCCGGTGCCGATACCACCCGGCCGGTGCACATCGTCCGTTTCAACGATTACGCGTCAGGATCCGAGGAAGACTGGCTGCTCGGAAAGGGCTTTCAGTTCGAGCAAGATGCCAAGCGCCGTAACTATATCGATCTGGAGGTGGCCGATGACCGTCTCATTATCGAAGCCAAACGGCCTGCTTTCGGCATCCTGACAAACGAAACCGTGAACGTCCCCACATTCAGCAGCGTGGAAATCGATTGGGGGGTCAACACCTTTCCCGAAGGCGCCTCCTATGAGCAGGGGATTCGCAACGAAGCCATCATGGTGATTTTTTTTCTTGGCGACGAGCGCCAACCCAGCGGTGCCCTGTTCATTCCCGACTGTCCCTACTTCGTCGCCCTTTTCCTCTGTCACGGTGACGACCGTGTGACGCATCCGTATGTGGGATCTTATTTCAAAAAGAGTGGCCGGTATGTTTGTGGCGACCGCCCCGCTATCGGCCAGGTGATTACGACGCGCTTTGACCTATTGGCCGCGTACCGTTCCTATTTCGATAAGGAGGGCGACGACGACCCTGCCATATCGGGGATTGCCCTGGCGCTGGACACCAAAAAAGCGGCAGCGCCGGCCGGTCTTCAGCGTTTATTCGCGAGATTCGTATTTATTGATGACGGGGGAAATGACCGTTGCGCCGAAACGGAACGGGTTCGCTGGAAATCTATCGGTTTCTCGAGAAAAAAAAACCGACATAATCATGAATCAAGAGAGAAAGGAAACCAAGATGGTACGCAAGTTCATATTAATGGCGGTCGCAATCCTGCTTCTTTCCGGCAGCGCACATGCGTTGGATCCGATTCCCCAGGAATCCGGGTTCAGCGGTTTCGTGCGCGCCGGTGCCGGCATCCTCAAGTACAAGAGCAACATGGTTGCCGGGAATAACTTCATGGATGTGGGTACTGAAAGAATCGACAGCCTGACCGATGAGCCCGATTCAGATACGACGGGAATGGGGATGCTCAATTTCGAGTTGGCCTACACCCTTTCCGCCACACGGACCCAGTTCACCCTGGGGTCCCAACTCGAAGACATCGCCCAGCTGCAGTTGGGTCAGCAGTTGGCGATCAAGCAGGAATTGCCCGACAAGAGCATCATCATGGCCGGCTTCCTGTTCTCGGGCATTCCCACCGAGGTGTGGAAGGATCCCTACGTGACCGACAGCCCCCGCCAGGAAACGGATCGCGACTCCGCCGGCGCCCGGTTGGTGTTCGACCGCATTCTGGGTTCGAAATTCGAGCTGCGGTATACCTTCCGCAATATCGAGATCGACGATGAAGCCAGCGGCAGGGCACTGGGATTATCACGTGCCCAGCGGGACCTGCTGCGCCGCGACGGAACCGACCATTGGCTGGATTTGAACTATCGGTTCACCTTTCAGCAGCGGCATGTGTTGATTCCCAGCATCACCTATTTCGTGAACGACCGGGACGGTGATGCCATGAGCAACGAGGGGCTCGATTTCCAGCTGACCTACCTCTTTTTCAATGATCCGCTTACCCTGGTCGTCAATGGACGCATCGGCGCGGCCGATTATGACCGAACCAACCCCATTTACGGCAGAACCCGGGAAGACGATCGCTTTGGTGCGGACGTTCAGGTCTACTACAAGAACCCGTTCGGCTGGGAGCCTTTCGGGTTTAACGATTTCAGCGTGTTCGCCATGGGGACATACTGGATGACCGATGCCAATATCGATTTCTACGATACGGAAGTGACTGTCGCCCTGGCTGGTATGATGGTTCGTTTCTGATGCCGTCCGCCGTTCCGTTGATGCGCGCCATTGCCGTCAGAGGCGTCTTATGCCTGGTCCTGCTCGTGGGATTTCCACCTGTTGCAGCGTCATTGGAAATCCTCGCCGGACCGGACGGGCAGGTATCGGCGCAGTCGCTGAGCCTGCCCTATGCCTTCTACAATGAGAACTTCGGTACCGCCGTGGGCTATGTTTACGGTACCGTCGGATTTCCACAGCGGCAATCCTCGTTGTTGGCGACGGTGATGGCCGGCACCAAGGGGTCGGCCATGGGGTTCTTGATCGGCCGGGATTTGCGGCTCCCCTGGTCGGAACGCCTCTTCCTGGATCCGGTGGTATCGGTCGGCTATTTCAAGGAGAACGATTTATACATCGACGGCAACCTTGAGTATGCGGATTCCAGGGCCGGCGGCAACGATTCCGACGAATCCGATTTCATCACCGGCGACGGATGGGACAACTACTTACGCCTGACCTTCAAGTACCTGCTGCCCATCGGACGCGGCTGTGAGAGCGTTGTGGATGTGTGCCGTATCGATCGGGGAATGCCGATGCAGACCAAGGCGTACCCCTTTTCGTTGAATCCGCTGAAAAGCGGCAAGTCCTATCTGGAATTAAGACCGTTCTATCGGTCTCAATCCATCGCGGGCGACCGTTTTGAGGAAGAAGTCAGGACCAACGGCGTCAATCTCGGCCTGTTCTGGGACAACCGTGATTTCGTTCCCAACCCGTCCCGCGGCTTCTCGGTGCGGACCAAGGTCTCCAGGGATTTCGGCGGACTGGACAGCTCCGGATCATGGACCAATGTGGATGGCGAGCTTGACGCCTATATCCCCTTGGGTGCCACCCGCTATCTGCGGCAACAGGTGATCGGCGTCAACTTCTGGACCGCCTACTCCCCGTCATGGGAGGTGCAGGCCGATGGCAGTATCGATAACCGCCCGCCGGCCTACACCGGCGCGACCCTCGGCGGCATGTGGAAATTGCGCGGTTATCCCTCCCAGCGGTTCAGCGACAAGGCCGCCGTCTACTACGGGTTGGAGTGGCGACTGATTCCCCGCTGGAATCCGTTTTCCCGGTCCGCGTGGCTGCAGCGGCATCTGGGCATCCAATGGATCCAGCTGGTGCCGTTTTGTGAACTGGGACGGGTGGCACCCTCCTGGAACCTGGGCGAACTGCACCGGGACATGAAATGGAGCCTCGGCCTTGGCATACGGGCCTGGGCCAAGGGAATCGTTGCCCGCATCGATGCGGCCTCATCCGAGGAGGGATTCAAAATCCAGATGATGGTCGGGCAGCCCTTTCAGTTCTGACCACCGGCTCAGTGGCATGCAAACGCGATCGATTGACAACGGTCATATCCAATCTCAAAAAAAATTTGCGGAGGCTTAACGATGAGAAGAAAACGGATGGCGATCATTTCCGTTTTGGCGTTAATGGCGCTTTTTATTCCCTTGGTTCCGGTTTGGACCATTGATGCGGCGGCAACGGATGCGGAGGCCGATCTCGCCCAGGAGCTGACCAATCCCCTGGCCGATCTGATGACGATTCCGATCCAGGTCAACTACGACCAGGACATCGGTCCCGCCGATGCGGGCGAAAGGTGGCAGATCAACATCCAACCGGTGATTCCGTTTCATCTGAATGAACGCTGGAACCTGATTTCACGGACAATTGTGCCTGTGATCCAGCAGGATGACATCTTTCCGGGTGAAGGGTCTCAGTTCGGCCTGGGGGATACCAGCCTGAGCCTCTTTCTTTCACCGAAGAAACCCACGGCCAACGGCCTGCTATGGGGTGTCGGCCCGATTCTGCTCCTGCCGACGGCAACGGATTCGCTGCTTGGCGGAGAGAAGTGGGGCGCGGGGCCCGCCGCGGTGCTGTTGACCATGCGGGGGCCGTGGACCATGGGCCTGCTGGCCAATCATGTCTGGTCCTTTGCCGGCGACAGCGACCGATCGGACATCAGCAACACCCTCATCCAACCCTTCGTGTCCCACACCTGGTCGAACGCATGGACCCTGTCGGTTCAATGCGAAAGCACCTACAACTGGGAAACGGAAGACTGGTCGGTGCCGGTCAATGCCGCCGTTTCCAAGCTGGTCTATTGGGGCAAGTTGCCGGTGAGCTTGCAGGCCGGTGTCGGCTACTGGCTGGAGGCCCCCGAGACCGGACCCGAAGGATGGCGCTTCAGATTCCAGGCGAATTTCGTGCTCCCCAACCTGTTCAGCGGGAAATGACGCTTGAACCGGAATCGATGGCGATCGTCGATGGGTCGCGGTGGCCATTTCAAGAGGAAGAAAGGAGACTTTCCAATGAAAAAGAGAAAGACAAGTTGCGAACGGATGGTTCCTATCCGTGCCAAGGGGCTGAAATCGTTGCGGAGCTGCGGAATCGAGACGGAAAGATCAACCGTGCAAGCCTCGGCAGCGCCATAACCGTCGGCGATCGTCTTCGCCGGATCGTCAGTCCTGACGATTCGCACCGGATCAGGCAGTAATCATTTTCTTTCGATATTGATAGAATCAACCGCGCAAGGAGAGAACCCCACGATGAGACCCCATGTTGGCCTGTTATTTTCGATGGTAATGGCAATCATCATGATCAGCCTGCTTTGTGGCTGCTTTTTTCGGGATTTAAAAAATGATCTGGCCGAATACGATGCCTCATACGCCCTTGTGGGAAAGATTCTCAATCTCAACGAAGAGCAGCAGGGCAAGGTTATTGTTATTTTGTATTCAGAGGAAGCGGACGGCCGCCGAAGTCCGATAAGCTGCGTGTTTCCAGAGGATTCGGGACATTTTTCTTTTTTGGTGAAACCGGGCGTCTACCATTTAAAGGCCTTCGAGGACAGCAATGAAAACTTCGATCATGACCCGGGAGAATATGCGGGGGAATTCAGCGATCCGATTCGAATCACACCCGTTGAAGCAAATACAGCGGGGAAGGTCAAAAGAGCCCGCCAGAATCTGGACATCCAACTTTCCCCGAAGCAAACCTTCATCGATGACCTGGACAAGCTGAGCGACCTTGCGATCGAGCAAATGCCTGTTTTCAAGCTCGGTGTGATCAAAAAACTCAATGATGGCCTTTTCGATGAAGCCAATGGAAGCATCGGTTATTGGAAGCCGCTGGCCTTCATCAAGCAGTTCGGTGTCGGCATTTATTTTACAGAGCCATTTGATCCGAAGCGGATTCCGGTCCTTTTTGTCCATGGTGCCACCGGTACTCCCGCAGGATGGCAGGATATTGTCGACCAACTGGACAAAAAACGATATCAACCGTGGTTTTACTATTATCCATCCGGTATCCGTCTGGATGTCGCCGCTGAAATCCTGCATGGGTTGATTCAAACGTTGCATGATCAATACCGGTTCGATCGCCTTTATATCACCGCCCACAGCATGGGAGGGCTCGTTTCCAGGGCGGCGATCCTGCCCACCCCCACCCACCTTGCGCCGTCCTACGTGAAGCTGTTTGTTTCCATGTCAACACCCTGGGGCGGGGTTCGGATGGCGGGAAAAGGCGCCGAAAAGGCGCCTACGGCCATTCCCTGCTGGCATGATTTGGCGCCGGGCAGCGAATTCATCCGTACGATTTACAGCCGATCCCTTTCCCCGGATATCCCTTTTTATCTACTTTTCAGCTACAAGGGAAATTGCAGTCTGTTCATGGAAAACAACGACGAAACCATCGAGCTGAAAAGTCTGTTGGACTACCGGGCGCAAGACGATGCCGCGGGGATCTATGGCTTCAACGAGGGGCATGCGAGCATACTAACCAGCCATGAAACCATCGTGCGTTATCTGGAGGTGTTAAAATCTGTTCAATGAGAGGGATATCGACATTCATCAGCGGCGAGAAAACGGCTTTCCCGGCATTTCTCAATATCAAACGGTGGTCGGCAATGATCATCGTCGTTTTGGCCGGTTTTCAGTTGAGCGGGTGCGCGACACCGGACCGGAATGCACTTCCGGACGCTTCGGCGGTCTCGGCGCGCATCCCCGGTATCGATCAAGCCTACATCTGGGGCGATCAATCCGGGCTGCGACTCGACACGCACAAAAGCGCATCGTTGAAGAAGATCGAAGCGATGGTGGCCAACCATGGTGAAATGGTGCTGAAAAAGCCGCTGTATTATCTGGCCCTGTCCGGAGGCGGCCCCAATGGCGCATTCGGCGCGGGAATTCTCAACGGATGGTCGCTAACCGGCCAGCGTCCTGTGTTTACTATCGTGACCGGTATCAGTACGGGCGCCATTATCGCTCCGTTTGCCTTCCTCGGGTCAGAGTATGATGCCACGCTACGTGAGATTTACACCCGATATCGGACTGAGGATGCACTTTCGTTCCGTTCGATCCTTGGCATCCTGATCGGAGAATCGGCGGCCGATGTTACGGGGATGAAGCATCTTCTTGGCAAATATATCGACAAACCGCTGATGAAGGCCATCGCCAGGGAGCACAACAAGGGGCGGCTGCTGTTCATCGGCACCACCAACCTCGATGCCGGCCGACCGGTGATCTGGAACATCGGCCGCATCGCCGCCAGCGGCGCACCGCATGCCCTTGAGTTGATTCAGGACATCATTCTCGCATCGGCCTCCATCCCGGGGATTTTCCCGCCGGTGATGATCGATTATGAGCCGGCGGCAGGCGATACCAGGAGATGCATGTGGACGGTGGCGTCACCCGGCAGGTGTTCCTGTTCCCGGCGGCGCTCCAGTGGCATAAATTCATCAAAGAACTCGGGTTTTCCGGTAGCCAGCATCTCTATATCCTTCTCAACGGAAACCTGGTGCACCAACGCAAGGTAATCGACCGTGACATTTTCTCGATTTCCGCGCGATCCATTCAAACGCTGATCAAAAACCAGGGGCTTGGCGATTTGTATAAGCTCTTTCTCATCGCCCGGAACAACGATATGGCTTACCATCTCGAATTCATTCCCTCTGATTTTTCCGAGAAGCCCAATGAGATGTTCGACCTCAATTACATGCAATCGCTTTTTGACCTGGGTTTCGCAAAAGGCCAGCAACCCGATCACTGGCATGTCCTGCCGCCTGGTTTCGCCAGGGAAGATGCCGACGGTATTGACTGACGTGACATCGATACAATCGTTGTCGCCGGATCACTTTCCGATGCCCCATGATCAGAGACGGTCATTGAGGGATCAAGGATGGCTACCTTGCCGTGCCTGCGCTGGTTAAGGACCGACGCTCGTGGGACGGACGGCACGCCCGGAGGCGCCCCCATGATGAAGCGCGTCTTTTTCGCGGCTCTATGGGCGCTGTTGGGGGGATTGAGCACGATGATCCTGGTGGCGGTGGTCCATCTGGGAAATCGACCGGATCTCCAGCCCTGGCATGCGGTGCACCTGGATGCCGAGTTCAGCGCCGACTCAGCGGTGTCGGACATGAACGGCTACCTGGCCATTGAAGATCGGCTTTTTCGGCAGCTTGAGCAAGGAATCGTGGATCGGTTGCCATCCGCCGAACAGATGTCCCTCAGTCGTTACCATCGCGGCAGTTTGACCGATCCCGGCCGGTGGGATCGCAACTGGAACCGGACCTTTGAGTTCGCGGCAGTGGAGCCGGTTGCGGGTGTCTTGCTGTTGCATGGCATGTCCGACGCCCCATACAGTTTAAGGGCCTTGGGGCAACAGCTAAACGAAAACAACGCATGGGTGTTGGGGCTGCGCCTGCCCGGCCATGGTACGCTTCCCTCCGGTCTGATCCGGGTAACCTGGGAAGATATGGCCGCGGCGGTCCGCCTCGCCATGCGGCACTTGCGTGAGCAATTGGGCGACAAACCGCTTTTTATCATCGGGTATTCCACCGGCGGCGCCCTCGCCGTGGAATACGCGATGGCGCAGATCGATGGAAACGATCAGTTGCCCGCGGTTGAAAGGATCGTTCTAATTTCTCCTGCGATCGGGGTGACCCGCATGGCCGCCCTGGCGGTCTGGCAGGATCGCATCGGTCGCTGGCTGGGGGTCGATGCGCTCTTGTGGAACAGCATCCAGCCGGAATACAACAGCTTCAAGTACAATTCATTTGCCATCAATGCGGGCGCCCAGGTGTTTCGCCTGACCACCGCGCTTCAAAAACGGCTGAAAAGGGCCTCTGCAAACGGCAGCTTGGTGCGCTTCCCGCCGGTATTGACCTTTCAATCGGTGGTGGATGCGACGGTGTCGACACCGGCCCTATTTACCGGCCTGTACAATTATTTGACCAACGCGGGCAATGAATTGGTCTTCTTCGACATCAATCGCCATGCCGGTGTCGGCAGTCTGTTGATCAACGACCCGTTAAAAAGGATGCAGGCGCTGATGGCGCCTACGGGTACAAAATACCGCCTCAGCCTGGTGACCAATGAGAACCCGCGGAGCAGACGCGTGGCCGTGACCGCTTATGAAGACGGTAAGCGCCTTGCTCCGCCGCTTCTCCTTCCCTGGCGTTGGCCCGAGGATGTCTATTCCCTATCCCATATCGCGTTGTCGTTTCCGGAAGACGATCCCTATTACGGGAATTCGGTTTCCGCGGTCAATCCGGGAATCTCTTTGGGCAACATCACGCCGCGTGGTGAAAGGGGCCTGATCTGGATACCCGCCAACGAGGTCCTGCGGCTGCGCTGGAATCCGTTCTATCCCTACTTGGAACAGCGTGTCATGGCGTTTCTGTCTTTGAAAAAGAACACGCGGCAATCGGAGTTGTCCCCATGAAAAACCAGTTTGAATCAAAACAATATTTACGAATCGCACTTGAGATGATCGGCAAGCATGGACTTTCTCCCGATCCTGTAAACTACCACGTCTGGTATGCATATGCAGTGGGAGACAACGAAACGCTCAAGCGGGACATCGATAGGCACGTCGAGGAGAGGGGACTCTTGTCCGACGATGTGATCCTGCAGATGTTCAACCAGCATATTGCGACGAAGGAGCAGAATATTACGTCGCTGGTTTCCAAACAACTGAAAGCGGTGCTTGCCGAAATCGTATCCGCCATCGCATCTGCCGACCATCAGTTTGACGGGGCGAGTCAAAACCTGAATGCCATCCACGCATATATAGACCAGAATCTGTCGGAAACGGAACTGGGAACGATCATCAAGGATATAAAGGCAGAAATCGGCCTGCTCAAGTCCGCCAACGGTGCATTCCAGGCACAACTGAAACAGGCCGACCAAAAAATAACAGACCTGAACAGGAAGCTGTCCCGATACCACGAGCAAGCACATAAAGATCCGTTGACCCAGGTGGACAATCGCCGGGCATTTGAAAAAAAACTTCTTGAGGTCATTGTTGGATCGAACACGACGGAAACCGCTGTTTGCCTGATTCTTGCCGACATCGATCATTTTAAAAGGGTCAATGACACCCACGGCCACCTGGTTGGAGACAATGTTCTCAAAATGGTGGCGGCCACCATTAAGGAATCCGTAAAAGGTCGGGATACCGTGGCACGCTTTGGGGGTGAGGAGTTTGCCATCCTGTTGGCCGATACGCCCATCGAAGGGGCCGCGAAACTGGCCAATGATATGCGGCTCGCATTTGAACTCATGGATTTCAAGAAACGCAACACCGGAGAAAAGATTGATAAAATAACACTTTCTTTCGGTGTCACGCAATATCGGCGGGGGGAAGATGCAATGGACTTTATCAATCGGGCGGATAAAGCCTTGTACCGGTCGAAAAACACCGGCCGGAATAAAGTGACCGTTGGCTAACCGACAATGCGAATAAGAGAAAAAACGGTACCCATGGTGATGGTCTTGATGGCCGTGTTTTGGATCTTCTGTATAGAGACGGCCCCCATGGCCCATGCCCGATCCCGGGAAAATGACGTGTCCATTGACGAAGAGATAAATTCCGGACCGTTGCCGGGCCTGTCAGATATCATCCCCATGGCGGCCCAACTGTCGGGCCGTTTTGAGACGCTGGAAAAACGGATTGACAATCTGTCTCTTGACGCTTCTGAATTCGAAATCAAACTGGTTGCCATAGAAGAGCGCCTGCGGCGCTTAGCGGATCAATTGGTTCAGGTGAAAGCGTGGGAAATCAATAAGCTGAAAAAACTCGTGTCCATCAGAGAGGCCGTTGAGATAGAAAAAGATCGGTTGGCGGGCATCGGCAGCCCACTGAAAAATAATATCCGTCAATTTGGAATGTTAAGAAAAGAATGGTCCACCGAGAAGACGCATTGGCATGAATGGCGGTCGGCCATCATGCAGGAGGGCGTGTTCGATCAACTTCAACCGGTTTTCATCAAAACGGACGAGACGATCGACAGGGCTCTCCATCACATTCTTCAGCAGCTCAAGACGATGCTGAAGATGCAGGAGAATGCCGGTCGGATAGAGACAACACTCTTCACCATGCAAGACGAGATCGCCAGCCAGATCATGAATAGACGCCGGATGGGGCTGGCCGGCAGGTCTTTCCCGTTGCTCTCGCCCCGCTTTTTCGGTCAATTCAATGGCGCATTATGGCATGAACTGAAAGCAGGGATGGATTCGATCGACTGGCCCAACAGCCGTTTTTTTGCTCGAATGGGATGGATCCTGGTTCTGCATGCGCTTTTTTCGATTATCCTCTTTGCCGCCATCTGGCGGAACCGTGAAACGGCCAAAACGGAAAGCTACCGGCAATTCGTCTCCTCCCGGCCGTTGTCGGTGGCGTTGTTTGCAGGATGCATGGCAACCTTGGCGTTATACGAAACAGTTGGAAATTCAGATGTGTGGCGCCTGTTCCTGTTTACGGTCAGCCTGGCATCCATGTGCCGTCTCGTGGGAAGCGTAAGCAAATCACCAGAAGGCACCCAGTTTGTTTACGGTTTGGTCAGTGTTATTATCGTCACGCAATTCATGCAGGTGATCCACCTGCCGCTTCCGCTTCTTCGCCTGTATCTCTCTTCAACCGCGATTGTCGGCGTGGCTTTTTGTATTTACTGCGCGCGAAAAAGTGACCAGAGAAAGCTGTCTTCTTACTCTCGTTCATTTCGATTGTTCGCGCTGTTCCTGTCCTTTATCATCGTTGCCGAACTGATCGGCAGGACCAAATTGGCGCTTTATCTTCTCATATCATTTATAACCACGGTCGGGGTCCTGATTTCCTATGCGATTTTCAGACACTTGATTCGCGGAACCGTGGAATGGGTATTGAGTGCCTCGTTCTTTCGAGGCGCCGAAGGATTGTTTAAGCGTACGAACCGGATCATCCGCCAGACCACGATCGTTGTCGACATCATCTTATGGGGGTTTTTCTTCATCCCGACCATTCTTGTCATCTGGAAAGTATACGATAGTTTCGGATTGGCGATTAAAGGATATCTCTCATTGGGGGTTGAAATGGGTTCCCAGCGGATCAGCCTCGGCCTGGTGATTACCGCCTCAGCCATTTTATATGTCACGTTTTTCGTGTCCTGGGTATTACAACAAACGGTATTGACCCAATTGCTTTCGACGCGCCAGGTGGAAATTGGCGTTCGGCATGCGATCGAACGATTGGTCCATTATCTCATTGTGTTTATGGGTATTTTATTCACGTTATCGGTGCTTGGCCTGGATTTCACAAAGCTTACGATCCTGTTGAGCGCCCTTGGTGTGGGGATCGGTTTCGGACTCCAGGGCATTGTGAACAACTTTGTCAGCGGAATCATCTTGCTCTTTGAGCGGCCGGTACGGGTGCACGATATGGTCGAAATCGACGGACAATGGGCGGTCATCGGAAGAATCGGCCTTCGATCCACGACCGTTACCACTTTCAGTGGATCGGATCTGGTCATTCCGAATGCGAATCTGGTCAACAATGAGGTCACCAATTGGACGCTAAGTAATCGCCGCGCACGGATTGATGTCCCGGTGGGGGTTGCCTATGGTTCAAACGTTGCCAAGGTCATTGATCTTCTCACGGCCTGCGGTAAAAACAACCCATGGGTGGCTCCGGTACCGGAACCGATCGCGCTTTTTCTGCATTTCGGAGAAAGTGCACTCGAATTTGAACTCCGCGTTTGGGTGTATGATGCCGAAAACAGGTTGATGGCCCAATCGGAGATTCACCAGGAAATCGATCAAAAATTCAGGGAGGAAGAAATCGAAATCGCCTTTCCGCAACGGGATCTCCACCTGCGCGGGATCGATGCCTCGAGCGCTGCTTTCAATCACTCAAGCGGAGCTAGATCAACAAGTTAAATTACCGTGTGTGTTTTCGCAACGAGATCCCCGCCGATACACGCAACAGACTTCATGTCGTACCGGATCCCTTTTTGGGAAAACCGAAAACCCATTGACATCAAACCGGCTTTTGGGTTTATTGACGCCAAAAGATAAAGCGTTCATCCGGTTGCCATCCAGGCGGATTCATCCCTGGGGGCGTTTGACGAGGGAAAGCGGTGCGAATCCGCTGCGGACCCGCCACTGTGAGTGAAGACGAAAGCCGCGAGGAGCCCACGGCCTGATTCGATGGGGCGGGAAGGGGCGGCCGGTAGGATGATCCACAAGCCAGGAAACCTCGAAGGATGACAGAATCCCATGTGCCTTCGCGGTCGAGGCTGATTCAACCCGGCGACAGACAGACGTGTTGCCCTGCCTTGGTTCCGTTTTCGGGCAGGGCTTTTTTTATTGACGGCGTCGTAAAACGTCCAATATCTTCGTTACGCTTCATCCCTCGTCACTGCGGCGTACGCAAAAGTACGCCTCATTCCTCGGGATTCGCAAGCCTCGATCTTGAACGTTTTACGACGCCGTCCGAAAAACGACAGTTTACGAGACTGTCTCGATTGATTCGGAATGTCCCATGGAGAATCCGCGCGTTTGTCCACTGCCATACCGACCGGCGACCCGGCACGTCCAGGGATCTATCCGGTGGGCCGGCCGGTGGTTGATGACACTGCTGCTGACGCTGCTTTTGCCATCCTGGCTGGCGGCCGGAACCGTTGCCGATCCGCCGGAACAAAAGGTCGGTCTGCCGGAGCATGCCCGACGGATCGTCGCACTGGCCCCCAGCATCACCGAAATCCTCTTCTCCCTCGGCCTGTCCGATAGGCTGGTGGGGGTGACCCAGTTCAGCGATTTTCCGGCGCAAGCCGCACGCCTGCCCAAAGTCGGTTCCTACGTCCACCTGGACGTGGAAAAGATTGTCGCCCTGCGTCCCGACCTGTGCATCGCCATTAAGGACGGCAATCCCGTCTCCGTGGTCAGCAAACTGGAATCCGTCGGCATCCCGGTCTACGCCGTGGATCCGCGCGATCTCGGGTCGGTCATGGGAACCCTGCTGGAGCTGGGCCGGATACTGGATGCGCGCCAACGGGCCAGCGAAATTGTCAGCGGAATGCAGCGACGCATCGATGCGGTGAAACGGCAGGTGGCCGGCACCGATCGGCGACCCGGCGTCTTTTTCCAGATCGGCATATCGCCGATCGTTTCGGCGGGCACGCCCACCTTCATCCACGAACTGATCACCCTTGCCGGCGGGACCAACCTGGCCCGGGGACCGATCCCCTACCCCCGTTTCTCCAAAGAATGGTAATCGACCTGCGGCCGGAGGTGATCATCATCACCTCCATGGCCAGACAAACGGTATTCGAGGCCGTCAAACGAGAATGGCAGCAGTGGGAGGGATTGCCCGCGGTGAAAAACAAACGCATTTATCTGGTCGATTCCAATGTCCTCGACCGCCCCACCCCGCGGCTGGTGGACGGCCTTGAGCTCCTGGCCAGCCTGATCCACCCCGACGGCTTCAAGCCTCCTTCCCCCAAGGCGCAGCCATGACCCGCCATTCCGGCAGCCTTCCGATGAAAATTGCACTGGTCTGCGCGGTCCTGCTCCTTTTTCTTCTGGGCGCCATCCTGGCCGGGATTTCCATGGGGTCGTCGGGCAGCGCCCTGAAAACGGTCTGGTCGTCACTTTTCCAGGACGGCGGCGATGCCATGCAGTCGGCCATCATCTGGCGGATCCGCCTGCCACGGGTGCTTTTGGCCGCACTGGTGGGTGCCGCGCTTTCCCTGGGCGGTCTCGTTTTCCAGGCGCTTTTGAAAAACCCCCTGGCCGAGCCTTACATCCTGGGCATTTCCGGCGGTGCGGCGATCGGTGCCATCATCGGTATTCTTCTGGGTCTGTCCCGTATCCCCGGCGTGGGCATTACGGCATTTCTCGGCAGCCTGGCCACCTTGCTGCTGATCCTGATCATCTCATCGGGCCGTGCCATCCTGGTCAAAGACGCCCTGCTGCTCTCCGGCGTCATGATCAATGCCTTCTGCACCGCGGTGATCATGTTTCTGCTCTCCATCACCCAGGACGCCCGCCTGCACAAAATTATCTTCTGGCTCATGGGTGACCTTTCGGCGTCGCAAATCCGACATGTGGGGATGCTGGCGGCCGTATTGCTGCCCTGCTTCGCTGTCATCTTCCTCTATTCCAACCGCATGAACCTGCTGCAGGTGGGCAGTGACCTGGCCGCGTCCATGGGCGTGCCCGTCAGGCGGGTGACCCTCGTGCTGCTGGTCACCACTTCGCTGATGGTCAGCGCCACGGTCAGCCAGTGCGGGCTGATCGGTTTTGTCGGGCTGGTGATTCCCCACCTGTTGCGGCTGATCGTCGGTCCGGATCATCGGGTGCTGGCCCCCGGCTGTATCCTCGGCGGTGGCGCCTACATGGTGGTGTGCGATCTTTTGGCCCGCGTCCTGCCCGCGCAGGGGGAAATGCCCGGCGGCGTGATCACGGCCATGATCGGCGCCCCGCTGTTCATCATTCTCCTCAGGCGGTCCAAACGATGAGCCCAACCATCCACGTTCACGGGATGCACTGCGCCTACCCGAACACCCCGGTGCTGCGAGATCTGACCTTCAGCGTGGAGCCAGGCGACGTCTTCGTGATCATCGGTCCCAATGGGACCGGAAAAACGACCCTGTTAAAAGTATTGGCCGGCCTGCTGCCCCCTTCAAGGGGAGAAATTCTCCTCTCCGGTCACCCGTTGGAACGGATCAAGCAGAGACAACTGTCGCGCCAACTGGCCTACGTGGCCCAAACGATCGCCGATGACTGTCCGTTTACCGTAAGAGAACTGGTCCTCATGGGGCGGGCACCCTATCTGGGCGTGCTGGGTATCGAAGGCCAGGCCGATATCGCCATCGCCAGCCAGGCCATCGAATTCACCGGGCTTTCTCACCTGGCGACGCGTCCGGTCAGTCATCTCTCCGGCGGAGAACGCCAACGGGCGCAGATCGCCCGGGCCATCTGCCAGCAACCGGACCTGATCCTGCTGGACGAACCCACGGCGGCACTGGATCTGGCCCACCAAGTGCGGGTCATGGAATTGCTTGTCAGCCTAAGCAGAACCCAGGACACCACGGTGGTGATGGTCTCCCACGACATCAACCTGGCGGCCATGTATGCCGACCGTATCCTGCTTTTGGTCGAAGGCCGGATCGCCGCCTGTGGACCTCCCCGTGCGGTAATCGACGAGCGGGTTCTCTGTCCGGCCTATGGCTGTCGTCTACGGGTGGATACCAGCCCATGGGGCGCCTGGCCGAGGGTCAACCTGGTGAAGTCGCGGTAACGATTCATTGGATATCAGTTATTACTTTCAATATTAGACAGATACAAATCTATTGGAACAAGGTTACAACCTTTTAAAGGTTGTAATTGTTTCTCGAAAGCATTTAAAAAAGAGATAGCAAACTGTGTTGCGTTGATGATCGCATTGGGTTCTGACTGAAAACGGCAGAGAGTGTGGACGTGACCGTCGGAAAAATCGTATTGCAATCGGCCGGTTCATTATCAGTTGCAGTGACAGCGCTGATCATGGTGATCGCGCAACTCATCTTTATCCTCAAAAAAACCAGATTCGCACTTTATGGTTGGAGTGTCGGCATCTCTTTTTCCGCCATGCTCTATGCCATCGGAATATTTTTCGAATACAATGCGCCCCCAGGACCCATCAATCAATGGGCGGGTCGCCTTGAATGGACGGCCATTCTTTTCCTGATTCATATTTTATACGGCTTCACGTTTACCTATTTTAAAATCGATGGAAAACACTATCACCAAATCGCAGGCATTTTTCATCTTATCCTGATCGCCATGATTTGGCGTACCGACATTTTTATCTCCGACCAATTTGTCACCCGCAACTTCATTGGCCTCTCCCAACCCTTCATTGAACCGGACCTGGGTCCAATGGGGTCATTCTTCGTGCTGTATGGTTTCCTGGCATGTTGGGTTGCCATTTTCATATGGGTAAGGCACAGGGACCCCAACGACCACCATAAAGGCCCTTTTCTTTTGGGCATCATCCTTTGGACGGTGCTTGGCATCCATGACGGCATGGCGGCACTCGGTGTGATAACATTTCAATATCTTATGGAATACGGTTTTCTGCTCTTCGCGATTATCGTTCTTTGGATTGTTAGCAGCAGATTCTATGAAATGTTGTCCGAAGATAAATACCGCATCGTTACCGAATTCGTTAACGACGGCATCCTCGTGCTGCAGGACGGAATCACCGTTTTTGAAAATCCGGCCTGTCGCTCCCTGGTCGGCCAGTCGGTAAAAGGTTGGACCATCGAGGATTTTTCGACGCTTCTTGGCAATTCCGAAAAGGAAAAACTTTTACGTTTTTACGATTCGTTGGTCCATTCCAGGGATCAGGGAAATTCGATCGTACTCAATGTCGGCAAGGAAGATGACTTCGAATCGGTTATCGAAATCAGGGCCAATACCATTGCGTATAAATCCGGGACCGCTTTTCTGGCCGTTTTAAGGGACATCACGGAACAAATTCGCAAGGAGAAAGAACTCAAGGAGAGTGAGGAAAAGGTTGCCCGACTGAAAAAAATGGAATCCCTGGGATTGCTTGCCGGTGGTGTTGCCCATGATTTAAACAATGTGCTTTCGGGAATTGTCAGCTACCCGGAGTTGATCCTGATGGACCTGCCCGAGGACAGCAAGCTCAAAAAACCGCTCCTCACGATACAGGATTCTGGCACGCGGGCCACGGCCATTGTCAATGAGCTGCTGACCATCGCCCGGGGGGCGGCCATTGAAAAAAGGTGATCAACCTAAACCGCGTCATAACGAACTACGTGAGCTCTCCGGAGCACAAAAAACTGCTCATGTTTCATCCCCGGGTCAAGGTTGAAACACAGCTTGATGCCCAACTCCAAAACATTAAAGGGTCTTCGTTGCATTTCGGCAAAGCGGTGATGAACCTGGTGTCCAACGCTGCGGAGGCGATCCAAGACGAAGGGAAGGTGGTCGTTTCAACCGCCAACCGGTACCTTGACCGGGCCGTGAATGGGTATAGCACCATTCCCGAAGGCGAATATGTGGTTTTGACGGTTGAGGACAACGGCCCGGGAATCGACCAGGACGGTCTTGATCGGATTTTCGAACCCTTCTACACCAAGAAGGTCATGGGCCGAAGCGGCACCGGTTTGGGCCTGACCCTGGTTTGGAATGTCGTCCAGGATCACGATTGCCACATCGACGTCACCAGCAATAAACAGGGTACACGCTTTGACATTTATTGCCGCACCACTCGCGAGATGTCTGCGGAAATGACAAACCATCTTTCATTGGCGCACTTTTTGGGTCAAGGCGAACGGATTCTGGTGGTTGACGATGTCAAAAACCAGCGGGAAATCACCTGTTTGATGCTGAACAAGCTCGGCTACATGACGGATTCGGTTTCATGTGGTGAAGGGGCCGTTGACTATATCAGGAAACGTGGCGGGGTCGATTTATTACTTCTGGATATGATCATGGATCCCGGGATTAACGGACGGGAAACCTACCAGCGCGTAAAAGAAATCCAGCCTGACCAGAAAGCGATTATTTTAAGCGGTTTTTCAGAAACCGAAGATGTCAAACAGACACTCAAGGCTGGCGCCGCCAAGTATTTGAAAAAGCCGGTGACCATTCATGTACTGGGGCAAGCGGTGAAGGAGATGATGTGTTAGCGCTTGATACCAAGCAACAAACCGGTTCCGGTCGTCAAGATCACCCGCCGCCATTTGGTGGGCAATGAGGCACCCAATCATAGAATCGCGCCTACGTGTCGACAATCTGCTTGACGCGGCCCACCTGCCCGTCCACCAAGCGCACTTTGATGCCATGGATGGTACGGCGATTTGGTCAACAGGTGCTTAACCACGCCGCGGGTCAGCGTGCCGGTTCGCTGGTCTTTTTTTAGCACAATGTCGACGGTTTGTCCGGGATGAATATTTTTTTGATATTGGTTTTGCAACGGATCGCCTGCCTTCTGAGGGGGAATTGTCCACCGGTTTTATGGTGACGCTGCGATTGTCCAGTTTGGCATTTCTCAGGCCAGATAGAACCTTGTCGGCCACCCGCGTATCCACTTCAAAAAAGGAAAATTCCCGTTTCAGATGGATCTGGCCGATTGTTTTTGACCGGATGCCGGTCTTGTCGCAGACCCATCGGACAATGGCACCTTCGTTGATCTTGTCCAGCCGGCCGATATTGATGAAAAAGCGCCGAACGTCCCTTTCCGCGTTATCGGTAAACGCGCCCGCCCTTTTTTCCCGTTTAACGGAGCGAACATTCAAATCCTGGCTGTCGTGGTAGTCCTTCAAGAAACGATTGAATTCCACCGAGACAAAACGCTGGATCAACTCTTCCTTGCTCAGACTTGAAAGCGCCTTCTGCGCCAGCGGAAGATAAGCGGCCATATCGCCGTGTTTGACCTCAACATCGGCCATCTTTTGAACGATTGTCAAAAGCTGTTTCTCGCAGATATCCCGTCCCTGGGGAATTTCTCCCCTTTCAAATCGCACGCCCGACAGCCGCTCCAGCTCAGGCAATCGTCTTACTTCACGGGAATTGACCAACATCAGGGAAAGGCCTGATTTTCCGGCCCGGGCGGTGCGACCACTGCGGTGGGTATAGCGTTCGGTTTCATCGGGAAGATTGTAGTGGATCACATGGGAGATGTCTTCCACATCGATGCCCCTGGCGGCCACATCGGTGGCCACCAGAATCCGCAAGGCGCGGTCCCGGTAGCCCCGCATGACCCGGCTGCGCTGCTCCTGGGACAGATCGCCGTGCAGCGCCTCGGCAGGGTAACCCTCTTGGGAGAGTTTTTCCGCCACATTTCGGGTTTCCGCCCGAGTACGGCAAAAAATAAGTCCGTAGATGTCGGGCTCGATATCGATCAACCGCTTCAAGGCAGCATATCTGTCCGCTTCCTTGATCACATAATAAATATGTCCGATATTCTCAGCCCCCATGTTGCGTCGTCCCGTGGACACTTCGATGGGGTCTTTCATATAGGTCTTTGCGATTCGCTCGGCCGCTGCCGGCATCGTGGCGGAAAAAAGCCAGGTCCGCCGGGTGCCAGGTGTACGCTTGAGAATTTCGTCGATATCCTCTTGGAATCCCATGCTGAACATCTCATCCGCCTCGTCCAGGACCACAAATTGAACGTGTGCGGTGGATACAACGCCGCGGTGCATCAGATCGAGCAACCGGCCGGGGGTCGCCACAAGGAGCTGCGCCCCACGCTTGATTCGTCGGATCTGATCCGCCATGCCGGCCCCGCCATAGACCGCCACGATTTCCATTTGCTTCAGATGGCGTGCAAAGCGCGTCAAATCCGCCGTGATTTGCAGGCATAGTTCACGGGTCGGGCAGATCACCACGCCTTGCGCCGCGGCCTTGTTTGGATTGATCAACTGCAGCATCGGCAGCCCGAACGCGGCCGTCTTGCCGGTTCCGGTCTGGGCCAGGCCCACCAGGTCAGACCGGCCTTCCAAAAGTCTGGGAATGGCGGTTTGCTGGATGGGTGTAGGGGTTTCAAATCCCAACGCGTGAATGGCTTTTAACAGATGGGGATGTAACCCCAGCGCATCGAAGGTCATCTTTTTATCGTCCTTAGGCTGGCGGAAAAAAATAATTCCACCATCCTGCTTGTCTTTGTGCCCGTCTACCGCGTTACCGCCACAGGCACATATTCTCGATATGCACCGGTGGCGGCGCCTTGTAGACGACCACAAATCCGGCGCGATCTGGGGGAATTATTTCTTTCCGCCAGCCTTAAAAAAACAAGACCGTCCAGCATGTTGCACGGACGGCCGCTAAATCGCAACTTTACCCAAATGTTGATGTCTACACAAAACTGCTCTTTATGGACTTCTTCTTGAAAAAGATCAATAAGAATCAACAAGAATCGGCAAAAATTGATGCACGCATAAAAAGTCGCTATCCCGACGGGCTTGTTACGAATCCGTCAAAACTTAGAAACTGTACTTGAGTTCAAGAAACAACCTATCGTTATCACTGATATCCTTGAACGCGGGCAGATGGCCCGACTGATAAAAGACGATGCCGCCATTGACCGTAAACGCGTCGGCGATTTCGTATTCGGTCGAAAGACGCTGATAGGCGCCATCCTGAAAAGCTTCCCCATAAACCGATATCAGAACGGTGAGGTCAGGGTATCGTGCAGAAAATCCTTGTCCATCCGGGCCACCCACTGGATCTGATCGGCATTGCAGCCATCCGGGTCTTGTTTCAGCGCATCATCGTGATCGAACAAATGCCGGTCGACGATTTCCAGGGTGAGCTGGGTATCGTCGAAGCCGGCGTATTCCAGGCCGGCCATCACGTCCAGACGGCAGTAGGTGTTGTGCGGCAAATGGGTGAATTCGAGCCCATCCAGCCAGGCGAACTCCCCCTTGATCAGCCAATTGCCCCAGGCTAGATTGGCGGAGCCACCCACCATTTTTATGCGCGCATGGGTGCTTTCCAGTACGGTTGATCCGGATACCGATCTTTTAAAATGGGCATTTTCATCGTAGATATCGGCGGCGTAGAACCCTAAATCCCAGCCGGAAAAAATTCCGTTCAGAGCAACGGCAAACTGGGTGTTGGCCACATCGCTGTCAGGATCATTTTCCACCGGTGGTGGGGTTGCCGACGGAGAAAAATCCGACCCGTCGGGCGGGTTCTTATTGAAGCGCACCTCATGGATGGCGATCCCCGTCAAGCTGAAATCGCCCCAGTAATAATCGAGCCGGGTCAGGGTGACCGGCAACCGCAGATCCTCGATGTCGGTCACTCCCGGTTCCCTCAGGTCCAGTGGGTTGATGACATCCACGACACGGATGTTATCCGATGTTCCCCAGACCACGATCTGACGTCCCACCTTCACGTCCAATTGTTTGGAAAGGCGTCCCTGCAGGTAGGCTTCACGCAGTTCCACCTCACGCTCATCATCGTCCAGCACCGCGTCGGCATACTGGCTGCGGCCATTGATCCCGTAGGCGAAATCGTAATCCGCCGCACCACTGGCAAATGCCCGCCAGTCGGCTACCGGCTTGACGTTAAGCTCAAGCAACAGCTGCGCTTTCAGGCGGGAGAGACCACGCCAGTCGGTCTCTCCCACGTCTGGTGAATCATGGGCGAAATTGATTGAAGCCGCGGCCTTGAGATGGCCGCCAAGACACACCAATGGATCCACCGTATCGACATCCGGCCCTTCGGCCGTTGTCTCGGGATCCATGGCCGATCCCGCATCTTCGAAGCCATTCAAAAGCTCGTCATAACCCCTGACCGGCGCGTCGAATCCACCGAGAAGGTCGTCCTGTGCCCAGGCCGGATCGCCGGCAATGCCTGAGAAAAGGTACAGCACCGCCAGCAGGCAGCACCGCCTTATGCCGCCCCCCTCCCATCGGCACCAACAGACCATCTTTTGGCCTACAGCCCCTTCTCCATCTTGCGGACGGAGAACATCGCTTTGTCGAGGTTTTGGTTGAAGCGGACCCTGTCCAGCGTCAAAATCGTTTTGTGAACGGTCTGCTTGCCCTTCTTGCGGGTGACCCGCAGCTGTGTGGCCACCCAGATGCCTTCGATCCGCTCCAATCGGTCGACCAGCATGTATTTGAGGTCGGCACTGTTTTCGACCCAGTGGATGGAACGGACGATGAAATCGTTGTCCTGGCGGACAAACAGCAACTCCTTTTCGTAGCCGGTTTCCTTCACCACCTTTTTCGAACGCGGCGTGGCCCAGATGGCCCAGGTTTTCACGCCGTCGAAGGTCTGCTCACGCCCCTTTTCATAAAAGTGATAATCCCAGTCTTCCAGTTCCCGGTCGGTCAGATCGCTATAGTTCAGGTCCGATCCCATAAACTGCCGCTTTTATCCGTGGTGGCGATGCGTTTGGTTTTTTTAAGGGCCGGCAGATAAAGCCACTGATCGTCGTCGTGCGCGGGATCGTCATAATCAATGGTCAGAAAGGCGGTGTCCTTGACGTCGGCCGGCTGCAAGAAAAACATCAGTCGCAGGGTGTTCGGTCCCTTGTCTTTGGTGAAGGTGGCGAGTTTACGGAGTCGCTCCCCGCCGCTTCTATCGATCAGGACCATCTGCATGTCAGCGGTTTGGTTGTCACCGTCATCCCGGGCATCTACCCGTTGCATGATGGCGCGGGCCTCGGGATCGTCGGCGGCCACGGTGATCGAAACGCTCCCCATAAACACGAGGCCGACGATCAAAATGGTCCAAAGTAAGATATTGCTGTCCCCTTTTCTCATTTCCGTTCGTCCCCTGTTTCTTTTCAATTGCTGTTCTCCATCAGTCCTTGGTCCTCTTGGTAGTATTCATCCACCATTCTTTTGGGGGCGTATAACAACGCCAGCAAGGCCGGCACCAGAAGCAGATCGGCGGCCAGGGCAAAGAGGACCGCACAGCCCACCAACACGCCAAAATAGACGTAGCAGGACAGATAGGCGCTCGTATAGATGATGAATCCGCCGCATAACACCAGGCTGGTGATCACCAGCGCCCTGCCGGTGTTGAAAAGCGTTTCTCTCACGGCTGTCTCCACGCAGCCGCAGGTTTCATAGGACCTGCGAAAATGGTGCAGGAAGTGGATTGTATCATCCACGACCAGTCCCAACACAATACTGCCGATGAGCACCGTCATCAGATCGATGGGGATACCCGCAATCCCCATGATGCCGAAGATCAGGATAATGGGAACGATATTGGCGATCATGCTCATCAATCCCACGCGCAAGCGTCCGATCATCACAACCATCAGCAGGGTAATGATCAAAAAGGCGAACAGATAGCTTTTGGCCATGCTGGTGATGAACATTTTGGTAATACCGATAAACAGCGCCATATGACCGGTCAGGGTGACGGTTTCACGGGGGAACTGACGGTTGAGATAGGTTTTTATTTTATCGACGTAGTCTTTGTAGAGGATCGAATCGGTAAAGGGCGCCAGAATCGACAGGCGGCCCGTACGATAGCTGGAATCGGTCAGTTCGGCCAGATCATCGCTGCCGCTGGATTCGAAAAGGATCAATTCCTGGGCGACCAGCTGACGGTTATCCGGAACCATGTAAGCGGCGTCGCTGTCCTGGTTCAAGGCCCGGTGGGTTTCCTTGAGCACATCGGCCACGGAAACCACCTTGGCCGCGTTGATCTGGTGAGCGTTAAGCGTGGGGATTGCCTCGCCCGCCTGGGCCATACGCGAAATCAGGTTCGGATCATGCAGACCGTTTTCACGCCCTGAATCCACCAGCACCTCCAGCATCACCGTGCCCCCGTTCTTGCTGTCCATGAGTTGGGTGCCGATCCGAACGGTAGAGTCTTCGGGCAGCCAGGTCATGGCATTATGCGAAAAACGGACCGTGCCGGCTGCCACGCCGGCCAGCAGAACGACAACGGCCCAAATCGTGGTGACGGCGAGCGGCCGGTGAGTGGTGGTGCGGGCGATGGCATCGAACAGCCGATCGGCAATGGCGCGCTTTCCCTCGGGAATCGGACGAGGCGTTTTCAACGGGAAAATGGCGATCAGGGCCGGCAGCAAAAATAGGGTGTAGAAAAGGGCCAGCATGACCCCAACCGGGGCCACATAACCCAATTGGGCGATGATGGCCACATCGGCCCAAACAAAGGAAAGCAGCCCGCAAGCAGTGGTCAGGCTGGTCATGAGCACCGGCAGCCCGGCATAGGCCACGGCGTTTACGATCGCCGCCTGTTTGTTGCCGGTGATCCGAAGTTGGCGATAGAAAATGGTCAGGATATGCACCGAATCCCCGACGCCCACCACAATCAGAAAGGTCGGCAAGATCATGATGGCGTTGGTGATGGGAATCCGCCAGATGGCCATGATGCCCAGGCAAGCGACAAGGGACAACAACACGATGGTCAGCGGGTAGATGACACCGGAAACCCTTCGGAAAAGAACGGCCAGGAAAATGATGATCAAAAGAAAAGAGAGCGGAATCATCCGGTTCAGATCTTTTTCCAGCCCGCGCTGCAGTTCGGCCACGAAGACGGGATTGCCGGCAAAGTAGAAATCGATTCCCTTTCCGCGATAGTTGTCGACAATGCCGCGGATCACGGTATCGATTTCAACGTTCTGATCATTGCTCAGGTAGCGGCGGGTCGGCTGCGTTTTCGTCTCGGTTTCTTGGCTGAAACCATCTAAAATATCCTCTCCTGCCGCTGGCATGACGGCCTGGGCCTTGACCAGAATCATGGCCAGTGAACGGTCCGGAGACACCAGCAGGTTTTCGTAGAGCGGATAGCGGTCGATGCGGTTTAGGATACGCCGGTAGTCAGCCATGGATTGTGGGGGCCGGGGAATGAGATCCTCCACGATCAGGGTATCGCCCTCGGCCCTTACCACTCGCCCGTTGATCAGGCTGGTGACCTCATCCAGATAGGGCACCGACGTTTCCAGTTGGGTGTGCAACCGGGCCATGGTTTTGAAAAAGGCCGGGCTCAGGCCGTTTTCCGGCTTCAGGGCGATAAAGAACATATCGTCCTGGCCGAATTGGTCCCGGAAATCATTGTAGGCGATCAGCGTCGGATCGTCTTCGTGGAAAAAACTCTCTTCGCGGGTGTCGATGGTCAATTTGGGAAGCTGACTGCCAAGCAGGGTGGTAATCAACAACACAGCCACCAGGGTAATGTAGCAGTGCGCATAGACCCATGCGGCAAGTGCGCTAAACAGGTCTTCCAACCGGCGGTGGATGGTGGTCATAGCTAAATCCTTGATGAACGCGTAAAAAGTCACAGTTCCGACGGATGCGTTGTCAGACCAGCCAAGGCCTGCCGGTTCATGTTTAAAACCAGATCGGCGGCCATATCCGGCGTCATGGACGGATCGCGGTAAAACATGACCAGCGCGCCAAAATAGTGTGAGAACAACGCAGTGGCCAGAATATAGCTGGTCACCGTGCTTGCCATTTTTCCTTCCGCTTTCTCATCATCGATCATTTTTTCCAAAAAATTGAAAAAGGTGATCGTTTGCCAGGTGAGAAATGGCGTATCCTCTTCAGGTTCGAAGACCGTGCTGCGGATCAACACGCGATAGAGCCTTCGATTGGCATCGTAGAAGGTATACATGGCCCGCCAGATATGGTTCAGCCGCTGAGCCAGGTCCCCTTGTGAGGGCATGGTCGCAAGGGCCTGGGCCGTGGTGCGCTCGATATCCTCGGTTAGGGCGGCTTCCATCAGTGCGCCCTTGTTCTTGAAATGCACCACTACCGATGCCGGCGACACACCGGCTTCCCGGGCGATGGCCCGCATGGTGCATTGGTCCACATCCTTTTCCAAAAACAGTTTGCGGGCGGCCGCCATAATCAGTCTGCGGGTTTCGCCTTTGGAGACGTCCCGTCGGTTCATGGACTTTCCTTTGTTGAACGTGTTTTTTAATTAAACGTGTTTAATAAAAATGCGTCGTCAAGGTCAAGCGTAAATTTGACAGGCGGAACCCCTGCCCGCAGTATCACACAACCGGAGAGGTCCCCTTAAGCGGAGCAAAAAACTGATATGGTTAAATAATTGTGTTTGGATAAAGGCGGGGTTGGCAATAACGACGGTGATGCGGGTTTAATGCAGATCGCCGATCAAGGAAACATCTTCGCCGACCTGAAAGCATGCAATATTCCAGTGTGTTCTTGCGGTTTTCAGCGGAAAATGGCGTTCACCCCTCGCCGTTCGCCAGACCCTGTTTGATCATTTCCCGGATAAAGTCCGGCGGCCGCACCACTTTGCCCTCACCGTTGACAAAGGCATGGCGGGTGAATCCCGTGGTATGGGTGACACTGCCATCCTCGCTGGTAATGGTGTAGTCGAACTGCATACCGGCGCGAAAGGCCGTGTTCAGCGTGGCCTCGATCACCAGGATATCGTCGTAGTGCGCCGGGGTGAGGTATTTGCAGGTCACCTCGGAGACGGGCAGCATCAGTCCGCGGGCCTCGATCTCCCGGTAGGGCAGGCCCAGGTGACGGAACAGTTCGGTACGTCCCATCTCGAACCAGCGTAGGTAATTGGCATGGTAGACGATCCCCATGGTATCGGTATCGCCGTAGATCACCCGGTAGGTGGTCTGGTGGCTGATTTTTTTCGTTTCGTCACTCATTTTGTCGGACTCTCTTGATTAGGCCTTTCAACCCTGTTCATGGCTCACCCGGATCACATAAAATCGATATCCATCCGACCACCTAAACGCCTACAGCCTTCAGCCTAAATCCCTTTCCCTATCGCCTTTCCGAAAATCTTCTTCAATTCCGCATAGGTGGTGGCCACGGGAAACTGGGGATATTCGTCGATCACGTTCTGGGGCGGGCGGAAAAGCACGCCCATATCGGCTTCCTTGAGCATGTTGACGTCATTGTAGGAATCGCCCATGGCCAGCACTTGGTAGTTGAGCGTCTTGAAGGCCTGGACGACCTTACGCTTGCCATCGGCCTGCCGCAAATTGTAGTCGGCAATCGCCCCGCGCGTATCGATGGTCAATCCATGGCAGAGCAACGTGGGCCAGCCCAACTTCTCCATCAGGGGCCGGGCAAACTCGACAAAAGTATCCGAAACGATGACCACCTGGGTGCGCGCCCTGAGCCAGTCGAGAAACTCCCTGGCCCCCGGCATGGGATCCATGGTGGCGATAACGTCGGTGATGTCCTTGAGCTTGAGGCCGTTGGCATCCAGAATGGACAGGCGCCGCTTCATGAGAACATCGTAGTCGGAAATATCCCGGGTGGTCAGCCGCAGGTCGGCGATCCCCGTCCGCTCAGCCACATTGATCCAGATTTCCGGGATAAAAACGCCTTCCAGGTCTGAACAGATAATGTGCATGATTCCTCTTTTTAGTTGGTGCGCTTACGGAACGGTAGACGTTAATCCTGCCCGTCCTCATCCTCAATGCGAATCAACATGGGCGTGCCGGCCACCACATCCAGGCCGCTGATCTCGGCCAGGGCGCGGGAGACATCGGCTTCGCGGGCGTGGTGGGTGAGCATGACCACCGGCACCGAACCGTTGGTTTTGCGGCCCTTCTGGTGCACGAACTTGAGGCTGATGCCGTATTTACCCAGGATTCCGGCGATCGCCGCCAACACGCCCGGGCGGTCCATGGCGTCAAAGCGGAAGTAGTAGTTGGTCACGATCTCGTCCACCGGCTTGACCGGGATGCTGCGGATCGTGTTCGCCTGGAAACCCATCACCGGTATCCGACCGGCGCCGTCGGAAGCCAGATTCCGGGCGATGTCGGCCAGATCCGAGACAATCGCGCTGGCCGTGGGCATCATCCCCGCGCCGTGGCCGTGCAACAGAATCTCCTCCACGGCATCGGCCCGCACGCTGATGGCGTTGAGCGTGCTGTTGACATTGGAAAGCAGGTTGTCGAAGGGAATCATCGTGGGGTGCACGCGCGCCTCCACCGACGCCCCGTTATATTTGGCGATGGCCAACAGCTTGATGCGGTAGCCGAACTGGGCGGCAAATTCGATGTCCAGCGGCGTGATGCGCGAGATCCCCTCGATGTAGACGTCGTCAAAATTGATCTTCATGCCGAAGGCCAGCGCCGAGAGGATCGCCAGCTTGTGGGCCGCGTCCAACCCTTCCACGTCCAGGGTGGGGTCGGCCTCGGCATAACCCTTGGCCTGGGCCTCGGCCAGGGCGGTCTGGAAATCCACACCTTCGTCGGTGATCTTGGAGAGAATATAGTTGCAGGTACCGTTGAGAATTCCGGTCATGCCGCTGATGCGGTTGCCCACCAGGGACTCGCGCACCGTCTTGATGATCGGCATGCAGCCGCCCACGGCGGCCTCGTAGGCCAGGTCCACCCGCTTGGCCGTGGCCGCCGCGATGATCGCGTTGCCATGCTTGGCCAACAACGCCTTGTTGGCCGTGACCACATGTTTGCCCTGGGCGATGGCGTCCAGGATCAGTTGTTTGGCAATACCTTCTCCGCCAATGGTCTCAACGACGATCTGCACTTCGGGATCGGCAATGGCCACCGCCGCGTCGGGAATCATCACCCCGGGCGCCAGGTCGAGACCGCGATCCCGCTGGGTGTCGATATCGGCCACATACTTGAGATGCAGTGTGCATCCGATGCGGTCGCGGATGATATCCCCGTTTTCCAGCAGCAGCCGGGCCACCCCCGTGCCCACCGTTCCGCAGCCCAGAATGGCGACGTTCACTTGTTTCATATGCATTCGGTCCCTGATCAACGTTGTTAATAGGATAAATCGTGCGGTTATTTCTTATGACAGGCACCCGAAAGTCAACAAAAATTGACGGATTCGTAAAAAGCCCGATATCGGCGTTACGCTTCATCCCTCGTCACTGCGGCGTACCCAAAAGTACGCCTCATTCCTCGGGACTCGCAAGCCTTGATCTCGATCTTTTTACGAATCCGTCCGAGACTGCGACTTTCTACGGGTCCATCAGAGTTGTAGAAGGACAAAATACCACCATTCATTTACCCGTCACGGCCGCAGCCGTCGCGCCAACCGCCAGGCCATGCCGGCCACCACCAGCACCCCGCCCAGAAGGACCGACC
>NZ_BBCC01000024.1 GCF_001311845.1 Desulfosarcina cetonica JCM 12296
CGATGCCCGGCGCTACCGCCTGGCCTATGGCGGCTCGGATTTCGTGCTCATGCCGCTGCGGCTCGATCCCTGCGCCTTGCCCTGCCGCATCGGACAACGCTACGGTGCCCTGCCGATTGCCTTTGATGCCGGCGCCATCCATGACTGCACCACGCATCTGGATTGGAATACCGGCCAGGGCAACGGCTTTCTTTTCCGTTACTTCGACGCCACCGGTTTTCTGTGGGCCATCGACCAGGCCATGGCCTTTTACCGGCAACCGCCGGAGATCCGTGCCCGTGAGGTTGAACGCGTGATGCAGGCGAGCCTGGCGCAGGTCAATTCCGATGAGGCCATCGACGGCATCGTTGCGCTCTATTCCCGGACCCTTGCCGGCGGGCCGGTGCAGTTTACCCCCGATTCCGGCGATCACGATCGCATCGCGGCCTGATCCGTGGGGCAGGAAGTGCTCCCGGCCGTCATGGGAAAATCTCTTGCTGTCCCCGGCTGAGCCGCACGACCGGAGGTGAGAATGCCGCTATCGACGAGTCATTCGCCATTTCCCGACCTTCCCGAGAGCATTGCCGGGCTGACCCAGCTTGCCGAAAACCTGTGGTGGAGCTGGCGTCCCCGGGCGCGCATGCTCTTCAAGATGATCAACCGGCAGGCCTGGAAGGAGAGCGGCCACAATCCGGACAAGATGCTGCGCGAAATCGACCCTGCGATTCTGAAACAGGCCGCCGCCAACCCGGATTATCTGCGTCATTACCATGTGGTCATGTCGCTTTTTGAGAATTACATGGCCCGTCGGGGATGCCCGCTGCTGGATGGCATCGCCCCTTCCGAGAGCGGACCCATCGCTTATTTTTCGGCCGAATTCGGTCTGCACCGATCGCTGCCGTTTTATGCCGGTGGGCTCGGTTTTCTGGCCGGCGATTTCATGAAAGAGTGCAGCGACCTGAACCTCCCCGTGGTCGGCGTGGGATTCATGTATCCCGAAGGCTACCTGTCACAAAGGGTCCGCGAGGACGGATGGCAGGAGAACCTCAACGAACACTTCGATCGGGAGGCGGCGGCCATTTCGCGGGTCATGACCGAGTCCGGCCAGCAGCTGACTTTCAAGGTGCCGTTGATCGACCCGCCGATCCACGTGGCCGTCTGGAAGATCGCCGTGGGGACCACGGATCTCTACTTGATGGATACGGACATCGATGCCAACGACCCCTGGAACCGCACCATCTCCGCGAGGCTCTACTCCGGAGATCTGGAACAACGCCTGCGCCAGGAGATCGTGCTGGGCATCGGTGGAGCAGAAATGCTCGAAAAGCTGGGATTGCATTTCAAACTGATCCATCTCAACGAGGGGCATGCCGCCTTTGCCCTCTTGGAATGGATCCGGGACTTTCGCCTTGAGGGGCTCGCCTTTGCCGAAAGCTTCGATAAAGTGCGCCGTCACACGATCTTCACCACCCATACACCGGTGCCGGCCGGTCACGATATTTATCCTTTCCACATGATGGAGAAATACTTCCGTTCCTATTGGTCCGACCTGGGGCTGGACCGCGATGGTTTTCTCGAACTGGGCGTCCACCCGGAAAACCCCCAACAGGGTTTCAACATGACCGTGCTGGCCCTCAAGGCTCGGCCTATCGTAACGCCGTGAGCCGCAACCATGCCGGGGTATCGCGCAAAATGTGGCACGCCCTGTGGCCGGACCAAGCCCTGGCCGATGTGCCCATCGACGCCATCACCAACGGGGTCCACGTGCCCACCTGGGTGGACCCCAAGATCAAGATGCTTTTCGACCGCCATCTCGGCTCCACCTGGCGGGACAATCACGACAACCCCTATATCTGGGAGCTTGTCGAGAAAATCCCCGATCAGGTGCTCTGGGAGACCCACTACTGGCTGAAGATCAAACTCATCGATGCCATCCGCGAACGCTGCCGCAAACGCTGGGTGACCGAGCAGGGCAGTCCCTCGATTCTGCTTTCCGGCGGCGCCATGCTGGACCCGTCGATTCTGACCATCGGGTTTGCCCGTCGTTTCGCCACGTACAAACGGGCCGACTTGATCCTGCATGACCTGCCGCGGCTCATGCGCCTGCTCAACGACCGCTGGCGGCCGATCCAGATCATTTTCGCCGGCAAGGCCCACCCGGCCGACGATCCGGCCAAGCATATCCTGCAGAAGATTTTCAACACCTGCCGTGATCCCCAGATGGGCGGGCGCATCGCCTTTGTGGAAGATTACGGCGAGCAGATTGCCCAATATTTATTACATGGTGTGGACCTGTGGCTCAACAACCCCCTGCCCCCCATGGAGGCTTGCGGCACCAGTGGCATGAAAGCGGCCTTGAACGGCGTTCCCCAGCTGAGCATCCTGGATGGCTGGTGGATCGAAGGCTACAACGGCAAAAACGGCTGGGCCTTCGGCGATGTCTCCGGCGAGAGTAACCGCACCGACACCGATGCCGCATCGATCTATCACCTTCTGGAGCAGGAAATCATTCCCCTTTACTACGCGATTTCGGACGATGGCTTTCCCAAGGGGTGGGTGCGCATGATGAAAGAGACCATTCGCAGCAGCGGGGCCCGGTTCTCGGCCCGGCGAATGGTCAAGTCCTACGTCCGGCAGTACTATGTGCCGGCCCTGCAGGAGGCTTGACCCGATGGAACCTGAAAGCAAGGAGACAGACCATGTACAAGAAGATTCTGGTTCCCTTGGATGGATCGTTGCGCGCGGAGGCCATTTTGCCCCATGTGGAGCATCTGGCCCTGCATTTCCGCTCCACGGTGATCCTGCTCAGCATGGACGATACCGCCGATCTGCTGCTGGAAAAGGATGAGGTGGTGGACGTCGATACCGTGCTCGAAGCGCGCCACAAACGACACCAGAAAACCCAAACCTACCTGCAGACCATTGCCGACAAATGGCGCAGCATCGATATCATCGCCCGGGTGATCATCGAACGCGGGAATGTCGTCAGCGGCATCATCGCGGTGGCCCGGCGGGAGGCCGTGGATCTGGTGGCCATGGCCAGCCATGGCCAGGGCGGCACGAATCGAACCTTTTACGGCAGCGTGGCCGTGGGCGTCCTGAACCAGATCGACCGGCCGCTGCTCCTGATCCGATCGCGCCTGGAGGAATAGGGCGGAACCGATGGGATGCACGCTGATGAACGTGTAAAAAGCCGCATTTCCGACGGATTCGTAAGAAGCCCGAGATCAAGGCTTGCGAATCCCGAGAATACCGCTATCGCGGGTGCCGTAGGCAGCGTACTTTTGCGTACGCCGCAGTGACGAGGGATACGCGTAACGCCGATATCGGGCTTCTTACGAATCCGTCAACCTTGGAGGAATGCCCCCATCCCATGACCCCCTACCTGATCCTCGTCTTGCTGGTGTTGCCTCCCGTCGCAGCGGTGGCATGCCGTTGGTGCCGATCCGATCGGCTGCGTAGCGGTGTTATCTCCGTCACCGGCCTGGCAGTGGCATGGGCCGCGCTGGGTCTGTCGGTCATGCCTCCGGCGGACGTGAAGATCGGCACGGGCGCCGGGCAAGTGATGGATGGCCTGATCCAGGTGGCCGATATCGGCTTGCTGTTGCTGTTTCTCTACTACGGAAGGCGCTACCGCAGCCGGGCGGTGTTGGTGCTGGCTGGGGTGCAACTTCTGCTGCACCTGCCCATGGAACTGCTGCCACCGGCGGCAGCGGGTACCACGTTGTCGGTGCTGCACGACGACGGCCTGACCCGGGTCATGCTGCTGGTGGTCAACCTGGTGGGCCCCCTGATCTGCTGCCATGCGCTGCCCTACATGCACAACCATGAAAAACATCTCTCCCCGGCAGCGTCTACCCAACCCCGCTTCTTTTTCATGATGCTGCTCTTTTTGGGCGCCATGAACGGACTGGTGCTGGCCAATGCCCTGAACCACATTTACTTCTGTTTCGAGCTGACTACCCTGTGTTCGTTTCTGCTCATCGGGCACGATGGAACCGACGAAGCCAACCAAAACGCCGTGCGGGCTTTGTGGATCAACAGCATCGCTGGCGTCGCTTTTGCCCTGGCTCTGCTGCTGCTGCGCTTTGGCGGCATCCCTCCGGTTTTGACCGGGCTGCTTGCCCAAGGGGCAGGGGCATCCTCTTCCATTTTCCATCCGGCCGTGGCCCTGCTCTGCCTGGCGGCCTTCGTCAAATCGGCCCAATTTCCCTTCCAGCGCTGGCTGCTGGGCGCCATGGTCGCGCCCACGCCGGTCTCGGCCCTTTTGCATGCCAGCACCATGGTCAAGGTGGGCGTCTATCTGCTGCTGCGCCTGGCGCCCCTGTTTTCCGGTACCTTCATGGGGCGTTGTACCGCCATTTACGGCGCGCTGATTTTCATGGGGGCCGCCGGCCTGGCCGTGGGGCAGCATAACGGCAAGAAAATTCTGGCCTATTCCACGATCAGCAACCTGGGGCTGATTTTTGCCTGCATCGGTCTGGGCACGCCCGCGGCCCTGACGGCCGCCGTCTTGCTGATGATTTTTCACGCCCTGACCAAGGCCTTGCTCTTCTTGTGCGTGGGCACCATCGAGCAGCACATTCACAGTCGCGACATCGAGGACATGCGTGGCCTTTACGCGGTCATGCCGGCCACCGCCATGATGACCGTGGCGGGCGTCCTGATGATGATCATGCCGCCCTTCGGCATGCTGCTGGGCAAATGGATGGCCATGGAAGCGGCGGCCCGGGCCGTCGATGTGATTCTGCTGATCGCGGCCGGCTCGGCTTTGACGGTGATCTACTGGGCGCGATGGGCCGGCTTGCTCATGAGTGAACCCATCACGGTTCCTTTCCGGGTCGAAAAGATGCCCGTGGCCACCTGGTCGGCGCTCTTGGCGCTGTGCGCCAGCGGGCCGCCATGAGCGCCGCCGCTCCCTGGATTTACGAAGCGCTCGTGGGAAAGGCCATCGGAGCGGCGGGCGCGATGGCCACCTATGCCGTACATGCCGGTGCCATGGAAAACGCCGCCGGCCGGTTTGCCGTCTTCCCCCTCAGTCTGTTGATGATCGGCGGCTGTATCGTTTCGATACTGGCCTTTCACCACGCCAGTCGGGGGCGACCGGTTTCGCCCTACCTGTGCGGCGAGCAGGCCGGCGCGCCGGATGCTTTCCACGGGCCCATGGACCAGCCGGTTGTCGCCCATGTGGGCAACTTTTACTTGCAGTCCATTTTTGGCGAGGCGACCCTGACCCCCTGGCTCAATACCGCCGCCATCGCGCTTTTGATCCTGTTTCTGGGAGGTGCGCGATGAGCGACCTGATCCTCCGCGGGGTCGCCGGTCTGCTTGCCGGACCGCTGCTCGGGGGCCTGACCAGCGGCCTGGACCGCATCCTTACCGCCCGGCTGCAGGCCCGCCAAGGGCCGCCACTGCAGCAACCCTATTACGATGTGGTCAAGCTGCTGGCCAAGGAACTCGTGGTGGTCAACGCCTGGCAGGCCTTCTGCGTTTACAGCCATCTTTTTGCCACCGTTTTGGCGGTGGTGCTTTTCGCCCTGCAGGCGGATCTGCTGTTGATTCTCTTCACCGAGGCGGTGGGTGCCGTGTTCCTGGTCATGGGCGCCATGGCCTCCACCTCACCCTACAGCCAGATCGGTGCCCACCGGGAACTGCTGCAGATCCTGGTTTACGAGCCGCTGCTTTTTCTGGTGGCCATCGGCATCTATCTGGAAACCGGATCCTTCCGGCTCACGGCGGTATTCCAGTGGCCGGTACCTTTGATCACCCAGCTGCCCCTGTTGTTTGGCGTCCTTTGCCTGGTGTTGGTGATCAAGCTGCGCAAATCGCCCTTTGATCTGTCGGCCGCCACCCATGCCCACCAGGAGTTGGTGCGGGGTCTGTTCACCGATTTTTCCGGGCCGCTGTTGGGGTTGATCGAAATTGCCCATTGGTATGAAACGGTGTTGATGCTGGCCTTCTGCGGCCTCTTTTGGGCCGGTGGCCTGCTCCCCATGACCACGCTGGCCCTAGCGGCCGTCATGGGCGTGATCTTGATGGACAACGCCACCGCGCGCCTCAACTGGCGCTGGCTCTTGGGGTATGGCTGGCTGGCTGGCATGACCCTGTCGCTGATCAACCTGATCTGGCATTTCCGGGGGGCGGGATGAGCATTGAACAACGACCGCGCCGCTGCGGGGGGTGGCTGGAAAGGCTGATCCAACATGCCCGGGTGCGCTCGCCGTGGCTGCTGCATTTCGACTGCGGCAGCTGCAACGGGTGCGACATCGAGGTGCTGGCCTGCCTGACGCCGCTCTACGACGTGGAGCGCTTCGGCATCGTCAATGTGGGCAACCCCCTGCACGCGGACCTGCTGCTGGTTACCGGCACGGTCAATCGGCGCAACGCACGGGTGCTGGCCAACCTTTACCGGCAAATGGCGGCCCCCAAAAAGGTGGTGGCCATTGGTGCCTGCGGTCTTTCCGGCGGCATCTTCCGGGAGGCCGACAATGTCATCGGCGGGATCGACCGGATCATTCCGGTGGACTGCTACGTGCCGGGCTGTCCGCCACGGCCCGAGGCGATCATCGATGGGGTGATGCGCGTCCTGGAGCGTTTCGGCACCGGCCATCCAAAGGAAGACGTGGCAAAAGGGAAGGGGATTCCATGATCGATGCGACCCGCATGGTTAGCCCGCAGGATCTCTTGGGCACGGTCACCCGGCTCAAGATCGACGGTTATCGCCTGGTGACCCTCACCGGCGTGGCCACGGGAACGGATACGGTGGAAATCCTCTACCATTTCGACAAGGACCTGACCTTGCGCCACTTACGCCTAAGCGCCGCCATGGCGGCAACGGTACCCAGTATCGCCTCCATCTTTCCGGCCGCCGTTCTGGCTGAAAACGAAATCCAGGACGGCTTCCGGATCCGTTTCAGCGGATTGCCCATGGATTACCGGGGCTGCATGCTGCGGACGGCGGAAACGGCCGATGACCCTTCTTTCGGGACGGCGCCATCGGCGCCGGACCCGGCGTGAGGTGGCCATGCGTAGGGCGGTGATTCCCTTCGGTCCCCAGCATCCGGTCCTGCCCGAGCCCCTGCAGCTCAAGCTGAGCCTCAAGGACGAGGTGGTCGTCGAGGCCCTGCCGGCCCTGGGGTATGTGCACCGGGGGCTGGAATCCCTGGCCACCAAACGCGATTTCCACCAGATGGTCCAGGTGTGCGAGCGGGTCTGTGGGATCTGCTCGGTGCTGCATGCCATCTGCTACTGCCAGGGCATCGAGGAGATCATGGGGATCGCGGTGCCCGACCGGGCACGCTACCTGCGGGTCATCTGGGGTGAGCTGCTGCGGTTGCACAGCCATCTGCTGTGGATGGGGCTGTTTGCCGACAGCCTTGGCTTCGAAAGCCTTTTCATGCAGTTGTGGCGCATTCGTGAACAGGTGCTGGACATCCAGGAGGCCACCACCGGCAACCGGGTCATCTCCGGCGTGATCCGTATCGGCGGCGTGTGCCGGGATATCGACGATGCCCAGCGCGGCTGGATCCAGACCACCCTTGCGGCCGTCGACCGGGCGGTGCGCCAAATCGCGCCGGTATTGCGGGAGGATTTCACCATTTGTGCCCGCACCGTGGGCAAGGGGATCCTTTCGGCTGAAAAGGCCCGTGAACTGGGCGCCGTCGGGCCGGTGCTGCGGGCCAGCGGCATCGCCCAGGACATCCGCCAGACCGGTTATGCCGCTTATGGCGAACTGGACTTTAACCCGGTCATCGAGACCGCCGGTGATTGCCACGCCCGCTGCATGGTGCGCTTGGGGGAGATCCACCAAAGCATCGATCTCATCGGCCAGGCCCTGGCGCGCCTGCCCCAGGGGGCGATCCGTAACCCGGTGCACGGCAAACCCACGGGTGAAACCGTGATGCGGGTCGAGCAGCCCCGGGGGGAGGTCCTGTACTACCTGCGCGCCGATGGCGGCAAGACCCTTGCACGGATGCACATCCGTACCCCGACCTTTGCCAATGTCCCCGTGCTCATCGATCTTTTGCCCGGACTGGGCCTGGCCGATGTGCCGGTGGTGGTGCTGAGCATCGACCCGTGTATCAGTTGCCTGGAGCGATAACCATGCAGCCTATCTGGTGAAAGGCCGACGCGCATGCTCAAGATGATGCCCCGCATTCTGGACAACCTTTTCGGCCGGCCGGTGACGCGCGACTATCCCCGGAAGGTCCGCGCCCCCTTTGCCGCCGTCCGCGGCCGGGTGGTGAACGATCCTTGCACCTGTATCGGCTGCGGTATCTGCGCGCAAAAATGCCCCAGCGGCTGTATCCGCGTGGATCGCCATGCCGGTCAGTGGATCATCGAACCCGATCGCTGCATCGGTTGCGGGGTATGTGTCGAGAATTGCCGCCAGCACAGCCTGCACCAGGAGAACACCACCGGCCCGCCCATGCTGGAAAAGCTGCCCGTGGTGGTGGCGATTGAGACAAAAGCGAACAAATGAATCGTATTACCGATCCATTCCCCCACCAACACCTGCCTTCCGGAGCCTCCTGCAGATAACCCAACCGGCCATCTGAAATGCTTTTGAAACCGTGAATGGCCGGACGTATTTCCGATTACGAATGAAACCCTGGCCCGTCATCCGAATCCTTCCTCTGAAGGCTGCAAATATATTGGGACATGGGGATGTCGCGTGCCTGCCGGTGTGCCGTCAATATATTCCGCAAAGTGTCGATATCGCCAATCAGCTGAAAAAAAACGATCGACCAGAAAATCCTGGATGATGTCAGCGGTTCGGCTATAATGAAGTTGACGTCAATCCGCGGAGAGATGCCACATGAATCCTTACCACGTTAAAGACCTGCCACCGGTCAGGATTAAACCCTATATCTTGGCACTGACGCTGATTTGGTCGGCCCTTGTCATTGGCCTGTGGGCCTGGGATGTGATCCAGATCAAACAAGGAAGCCTTGATCTGGCAACCATCCAGGCCCGGGAATCATTGAAGAAAGACATTATTTACCGCCGCTGGAACGCCGGACACGGCGGCGTTTATGTTCCCATCACGCCAGCGACGCCGGCCAACCCATATTTGAAAGTGCTATCGGGATATTCCGGTCAATTCCAATCTGGTGCTGACCCTGGTAAACCCGGCCTATATGACGCGGCAGGTCCATGAAATGGCCAGCAAAGCAGCCGGGGTCATCGGACATATCACCAGCCTGAATCCCATCCGTCCCAAAAACGCGCCCGATAAATGGGAGGTAAAGGCTTTGGAAGCATTTGAACGCGGCGATGCGGAAGTCAGCTCGGTGGAGAAGATGGGCGGCATCGAATACCTGCGCTTGATGCAGCCGCTATTTACGGAAAAGGGTTGCCTGCAATGCCATTCCGAACAGCATTACCGCGTCGGCGACATTCGTGGTGGCATCAGTATATCGATCCCCACCGCCCCCTTCGTGTTTGTCGAGCACGCCAATATCGTGCGTTCATCCATCGCCCATGGTCTTCTCTGGTTGTTCGGCTTGGCTTTTGTAGGCTTTGAAATGCAGCGGTTGAACCAGCAGTTGAGGATTCGTCATCGGCTTTCCAAGAACGCATTGATCGAGAGCGAGGCCAAGTACCGGCGGATATTCAACGCGTCGGTCGCGGCCATTTACATCGTTGACACAGACAAGTATTTTTTGGATTCCAACCAAGCCGGATTGGACCTATTAGGCTACACTCGGGAAGAACTGCTCGGCATGCGTGTTCCCTATGTCTATGGCGATCCAGATGGCGTTTTTGCGGCCCACGCGCAACTCTTGAAGGGACGCAAGGCCATCAGTTATGAGCATCGGCTGAAGCGCAAAGACGGGCGTGTCATTACCGTCCTCAGCAACTCCGTACCGATTCTGGATGCCGATGGAAATGTTATCGGCATCCAAAGCACACTCATCGACATCACCCTGCGCAAGCAGGCGGAACAGGAGTTGCGCGAAAATCAAACCTTCCTGACGATATTGATCAAAGCATTGCCGGATCTGGTCTGGTTGAAGGACCCGGATGGCGTATACCTGGCCTTCAATTCCCGATTTCAACGGTTTTTCGGGAAAGCGGAGAAAGACATCATCGGGAAGACCGATTATGATTTCATGGGACGGGAGCAGGCCGATGCTTTCAGATACCATGACAAACGCGCCATTGAAAAAGCTGCCCCGAGCATCAACGAGGAGGAGGTCACCTATGCCGATGATGGTCATCGGGAAATTCTCGAAACCATAAAAACACCCATCTATACGGAAGCCGGAAGGCTGATGGGTGTGTTGGGAATCGCTCGTGATATCACCGAACGCAAATTGAAGGAAAAAATCCAGGCCGCCAAACTGCGGCTGATCGAGTTTTCCGCGACGCACGCCAGTGTGGAACTGCTGCAAAATTTCCTGGACGAAGCCGAAGCCCTCACCAACAGTTCAATCGGTTTCTATCATTTCGTTGATGAAGACCAGAAAACGCTGTCGCACCAAACCTGGTCCACGAACACCCTGAACAACGCCTGCCACGTGGAAGGGGCGCCTAAACACGCCGCCCTTACCCAAGCAGGGGTGTGGGCTGACTGCGTCAAGCAGCGCAGACCCGCCATTCACAACGATTATGCGAGGCTTGAACACCAAAAGGGGATGCCGCCGGGTCACGTGCCGGTTACTCGCGAACTCGTCGTGCCGGTCATTCGAAACCATCGGATCCAGGCGATTTTCGGCGTGGGGAATAAAACCACCGCCTACACCAGCAATGATGTTGACATCATTGAGCAGTTTGCCGAGCTGTCGTGGGAGACGATCAATTACGAGCGCGCCCGGGACGCCCAGCGTGAAAGCGAGGAAAGATATCGATCCATGATGGAGGCGATGAATGATGCGGCCTTCATTTGTTCACCGGATTTCCACATCGAGTATCTGAATCCTGCCATGGCCAGAAGAATCGGCCGTGACGCAACCGGTGAAATCTGCCATCAAGCGATCAACCATCTGGATGAATGCTGCCCCTGGTGCGCCATGGACACCATCCAGCAGGGCGCGAGCCTGAAAACGGAAGTCAAAAGCCCGCTGGACGGTCGCTATTACCAAGTTTCCAATTCGCCGATCCAGCACCGGGACGGCGTCATTTCAAAAATGGCCATCTACACCGATATCACCCAAATCAAGGGGGCGGAAGAGCGTCTCCGGCAAGCCCAGAAAATGGAATCGCTGGGCAATCTGGCCGGTGGCATCGCCCACGATTTCAACAATATTTTGTCGCCCATCATCGGTTTGTCGGAACTGTTGATGATGGACCTTCCCGAAGGCGGCTTCGAACGTGAGCATGTGAACGGCATCTTGAAATCTGCCAAACGAGCCTCCGATCTGGTACAGCAAATTCTCTCTTTCAGTCGGCAGTCCGAGAAGAAACGGATTCCGATTCGGATTCAGCAGATTCTGAAAGAGGTGTTCAAGTTGATGCGATCGACGATTCCCTCCAATATTCCGATCAAGCGGGCCATCCAGGTGGCGTGTGGTCAGGTTCTCGCCGATCCGACGCAAATCCACCAGATCGTCATGAACCTGGTGACCAACGCCTTTCACGCGGTTGAGGAAAATGACGGTGAAATCGCACTCTCGTTAAGAGAAGTCACCATCGACAAAACCATGCTGACAGGATCGATGCTGGAGCCGGGCCAATATGCGGTGATATCCGTTTCGGATACGGGCTGTGGAATCGAGCCGGCCATTTTGGAGAAGATCTTTGAGCCGTATTTCACCACCAAAAAACCGGGGAAGGGAACCGGCCTCGGTCTTTCGGTGGTTTACGGCATCGTCAAAGACCATGGGGGTGACATTCGGGTGACCAGTCCACCCGGGGAGGGCACGACCTTCGATATTTATCTGCCGATCATCGAGGCTGAGGATGAGAATGATCACCTTGTGGATAAGGATGAACACCAGCCCGGCGGAAACGAACACATTTTATTGGTTGACGATGAAGAACCGGTTGTGAAAGTCGAAAAGATCATGCTTGAACGCTTGGGGTATCGTGTGACGACGCGTGTCAGCAGCATGGACGCCCTATATGCGTTCAAGGCGCGTCCGCATGCCTTTGACTTGGTCATCTCCGACATGACGATGCCGAATATGACCGGCGACCAATTATCCCGGGCAATGCTCGAGATCCGTCCCGGCATGCCCATCGTGATTTGTACCGGGTTCAGTGAAAGAATCGACAAGCAAAAAGCCGATGCGATCGGTATCAAGGGCTTTTTGAAAAAACCGGTCATCAAGTCCAAGATGGCTGAAATGGTTAGAACGATCCTGGATGAAGCGCAAGGTCAGATTCAACCTTGACGGATTCGTAAAAAGCCCGATATCGGCGTTACGCTTCATCCCCGTCCAACGCTTCACGCACCTTGATACCAAGCTTTTCCATCGAGAATGGTTTGGGTATGAAATTCACGCCTTCATCCAAAACGCCGTGATGGGCGATAACGTTGGCGGTATATCCGGACATGAACAGGCACTTCATATTCGGATGAATAGACCGGATGCGGCTGGCCAAATCCCGCCCGTTCATTTCGGGCATGACCACATCCGTCACAAGCAGATGGATCTCACCGGCATGCACCTCGGCCAGGCGAATGGCTTCATTCGGTGTGCTGGATGGCCTCACTTGATACCCCATGCTTTCGAGCATGATGGTTGTCATTTCAAGAATTGCCGGTTCGTCCTCCACCAGCAGGATGGTCTCGTTGCCGCCTTCGGCCGGTGGCTCTTTTTCTTTCTTTGGCGCCTCGTCTGCCCGGGTTTTGTGACGCGAGAGGTAGATTTTAAATGTCGTCCCCTGGCCCGGCTCGCTGTATACATTGATAAAACCATTGTTTTGCTTGACGATGCCATATACTGTTGACAGTCCCAGTCCCGTGCCCCTGCCGGATTCCTTGGTTGTGAAAAAAGGTTCGAAGATTTCATTCAAGATCTCGGCGTCCATGCCGCAGCCGTTGTCGCTGACGGCCAGCAGCACATATTCACCCGGCCTGAACCCGAGGTGCTGGCTGCAATAGTCCTCATCGAATATCGTATTGCCCGTTTCGATGGTGACCTTGCCCACATCCGTGATGGCGTCCCGGGCGTGACGCAAAGGTTGGCCAGGATCTGATCGATTTGGCCAGGATCGATCATCACCGGCCAAACCGCCTCGCCCGGCAGCCATGCCAGATCGATATCTTCCCCGATGAAGTGCCTCAGCATCAGCATCATGCCCGCAACGGTTTTGTTGATGTCGAGCACCTGGGGAGCGATGGTCTGTTTCCTGGCAAAGGCCAGCAGTTGGCGGGTAATATCGGCGGAGCGCTGGGCCGCTTTCACGATTTCCATCAAGGCAGCATGTAGTTGAAGGGCGGGGTCCGTCTGAGCCAGAGCCAGTTCTCCATATCCGAGGATGACACTGAGCATGTTGTTGAAATCGTGCGCCACCCCGCCGGCCAAGCGTCCGACGGATTCCATTTTCTGAGCCTGCCGGAGTTGATTTTCGAGTTTGGATTTCTCCTCTTCGGCCTTTTGACGCTCGGTAATGTCACGGGCGATACCCAATACGCCGACAAGTTCTCCCTGGTTATCGATCATCGGCGTTTTTATCGTATCCAACAGTGCGCGATGCCCATCGTCGGCAAAGGTGACCCACTCCTCATTACTGATGGGCTTGCCGGCGGCAGTGGCCATGCTGTCCCGTTCACGGAAGAAGTCCGCCAGGGATTTGTCCACAAAGTCGTAGTCTGTTTTACCTACAATTTCCGCTTCTTTGGCTCCGCATAAACGCTCAAACATCGCGTTGCAGGATAGAAAGACACCATTCGGGTCTTTTAGCCAGATCAAATCGGGGATGGTTTGCAACAGGGCACGCTGAAAGCTTTCGCTTTCCCTCAAGCTTTGTTCCATCCGTTTTCGTTCCGTGATGTCCGTCGCAAAGGCGCAATTATACGCCTTGCCGTCAAAAACCACGAAATTGGCCCGAATTTCCACCGGGTAGACACGGCCGTCCCTCGCACGATGCAACGATTCAAAGGTGAGGGACCCCTTCTCCTGCAAATCTCGCCAATGCTCGGTAAAACTCTCAAGCGAAACGGTCGGGCCGATATCCGGTATCGATAATTTCAACAGTTCCTCGCGTGAATACCCCAATGCCCGGCAGGCGGCATCGTTGACATAAAAAAAACTGCCATCTTCGGTCATCCAGAAGGCCTGGTCAATTGTTTTGTCGATGGCATATTGGGTGAACCGCAATGTCTCTTCCGCCTGCTTATGCGCTGTAATGTCTCGTGAGGTCCCGAAAAGCTCAGAAATCTTTCCATCCCCGTCGTAACGCGGAAATCCCTGTGAGTTAAACCAATGAATGGAACCGTCAGGAAAAATCGCACGCGCCTCGATGTTGAAGGGTGTCCCGCTTAGTGCTCTCTGAAAGGCTTCATCAAACATTTCACGGTCATCGGGGTGAAGGGTTTCGATGAAGGTTTTATAATCCGGAATGGTTTTTCCCGGATCAAAGCCCAGGATCAGAAACATCTGGTCAGACCAAATCGGTTTTCGGGTTTCAACGTCGTGACTCCAGTGTCCGATGTTTGCCATCTTTTGCGCCAGACGCCATGCTTCCGAAAGATGCCGCAATTTCTCCTCGGATTGTTTTCGTTCGGTGATATCCCTCGCTGCGGCATAGATCAACGATCCTTGATAGGGTGTTGATCTCCATTCAATCCATCGGTAGGAGCCGTCTTTGCATCGATAGCGGTTAACAAAGTCAATCACTTTTTTACTCGCCGCAAGTTCATTTACCTTATTTGTCCTGGCAACATCTTCCGGATGAACCAAATCGATGAACATGGTTCCCTCGAGTTCATCCAGGCGGTAACCGAATGCATTTTGCCAGGCCGGATTCAGTCTTATGAGCCTGCCGTCAAGGCTCGTTACGCACAGTAAATCAAGGGAGAGACTAAAGATGCGGTCCAGCTCTTCTGTCTTTTCCCCTAGCGCGGCCCGTGTTTGCAGTAAGCGAACAATAAAGAAGGCAAGAAGCAAAACCGCGATGGCAAGTATGATGAGGATTGCGGTGATGGTGATGGCGAATTCCCGGTGTGTCGTGAAAACCGATACCGGCTTGTTGATAATGATGCTTCCCTTGGGGAGTTCCGACAAGGAGATGTTGAAGCGCTCCATTTGTTTATAGTCAAACATCGCAAGGGCGGTCCCGGATTCCTCAATCGGTATCGCGTCGGGATTTTCTCCGGCAAGGAGACGAAGCCCGATGTCGGCCGCCCTTCTACCCTGTTCGCGGCCGCTAACCAGATATCCGCCGACGATGCCATCACCGAGCCTGTTCTCATGGACCCCATAAACCGGTACTTTTGTCGCGGATACGATCATGCGGGTGCTGTCTTTCGTGGAAAGCGTGTTGCCCGCGCTGTCGGTGGTGAAAGAATTTAGCAATATGATTGAATCGGTTGGAAGCGTGGCAACCGCGGCCCGTGCTTCCGCAAATGTGCATTTCGGAAGGAAGCGAATTTTCACGCGATCGCCATACGCCGGCATAATCGCTTCCAGCATTCGTTGCGCTGAGATGCCGCTGACGGTCGTGTCACTAATCGATAGTATTTCGCTTGTCTCCGGGTGGAGCCTGAGCGCCGTATCGATTGTCGCTTTGATGTCCTGTGTTTCAAGAACGCCGGTAATGCGGTCGCGTCCCCTGTGCGCATATTTGTTGAAACGGGTGATCCCCGCAAAAACGATCGGAATGCCTGGGAAAAGCGCCGGATGGTCGTCTGTGAGCATTTCCACGGCGGCGTCATCCAAGGCGATGATCACGTCAATCTTTTTCCCGCGATATTTGTCCATCAGCAACCGTTTCATGCGGGCCAGATGGTGCTTGTCGGGATATCGTTTTGCGTCAAGATATTCGATGGGAACATCCATTGACGGACACTTTTCACGTAACCGATCGATAGCACCGGTTTCTTCTTCATCCGACCATGAAAAACCCGGATGATACGAGTTCAGGAGTAGGATATTTCCGAAAGACCGGTTTTCTGCAGCGACAGATGTCAAAGTGACCGTGACGCTTACAACCGCAGCCCAAAAAGCGTTACTGAACCTGATCCGTATATTCATATCGGGATTTCTCCACCACAAGAACGGCCAGCCTTATGTCATGAATCCTTGCACGATCCCTTGTTCAGGAATAACTTGTTGTAGTTTATCAGATTTTAGGAAAAGCACAAGATATTGGGTGTGGTGATTCCCCTGTAAACGGGCAGACTGCGGATGCATGCAAAATGAACGCGGTGCATCGGGTGGTGACCATTGCCGAACGCGTTTGTACGGTGAGAGGAATCAACGTCCGCTTGCGCAAAATACCAATAACCGTTAATATGGCGACCGTTCAAGGCGATTCTTGGCACGCATGACCCAGCCTCCTGTAAGCACATTCCACAGCATGGCTTTGGGGCACGATGCGTGATCGGGATCGTTTGTTTTTTGGGGGGAGGATTTGATGAGGGAATGGTCCAAAGGCCCGATGCTCATGGTGCATATTGTGATCGTCACCATGGTGAACGCTTTCTTTTTTCCCCTGATCATGAAATGGACCGGATCGATTCTTTATGGATTTCTCGTCAGCGTCGGGTTGCTGGCAGCCTATGGCGGGGTGCTGATGGGTATTTGGGGGACTCGTGTGCCGCCTGCCGAAACGCGTAAGAAGAGGTGATTGTCGTCATGCCCATCAAGAAATACTATGCTGTTGCCGTCGGCCGCCAGCCGGGGATCTATACCCAATGGTTTGGGCCGGCAGGCGCCAAAGCCCAGGTGGATGGGGTTGTTGGCGCCCGATACAAAGGGTTCCCCACCATCGAGGAGGCCCGCGCCTTTGTTGAGGCCCATCGCGATACGAACAACAGCGGCCGGATGCAGCCTGGAAAACCCTCCCCCAAGGCGGCTAAAGCTAAAGCGGCTAAAGCTAAAAAAGAAGATTCCACGATCGATCTAGGCGACCGAATCGTGGTCTACACCGATGGTTCCAGCCTGGGCAATCCCGGTCCCGGCGGATATGGGGTGGTCATCCCCACTGCTGGCGGCGATCGGGAATTTTCGGCGGGCTATCGCCGCACGACCAACAACCGCATGGAACTGATGGCCTGCATCGTGGGGCTCGAGCAGTTGGACCCACCGACGGCCGTGGCGCTGTACAGCGATTCGCGCTACGTGGTGGACGGCATCACCAAGGGCTGGGCCAGGAACTGGCGTCGTCGGGGATGGCGCAAGAGCAATGGTGAGCCCGCCCTTAACGTCGATTTGTGGTCGCGTCTGCTCGATCTTTGTGAGCGCCACGACGTGATGTTTGTCTGGGTCAAGGGCCACGCGGGCAATCCCGGCAACGAACGCTGCGACCAGCTGGCCACGCGGGCGGCGGGTGGCGCCCATCTGATGGCCGACATCGCCTATGAAGGCGGTGGCAACTAATCGCAATCCGGTCTCAAGTTCACGTTTCCCGATTAATGCTCGGTTTTATGTCGCATGCGGAAGAGAACGATATGCAATTCCTCACCGTCGGTACAAAGGCGCTGGCGACGGACCTGGATGTCGTAGTGATGACGCATGCGTTCCCAGAACTCAACGCCGGTGCGACGGACGGACTCGGCCATAATGATCGTACCGCCGGGGTTCAGGTAGCGCTCGAAAAGGGCTTCGAGCCCGTCGATGTCCTCGGAGCGGTAGATCGTTTCGGATCCGACGATATAGTCGAAGCGACCCTCAAGGTCGGGTACGTTCCAATCCAGCCGGCTAATCGGCAGCTCCGCACAGCCATTGGCCAGGGCATTGGCACGGGCGAAATTCAAGGCGTGGGGGTTGAGTTCGGTCATGGTTACCCGGTGGCCGGCCCGGGCGGCGGCGATGCCCACCAGCCCCAACCCGGAGCCGATCTCCAGCATGGTTTTATTTCCCTCCGGTGGTAGGCTGGTCAGATAACTTGCCAGGACGCCGGAGGCTTCCCAGAGCTTGGCCCATAGCGGGAAATGAAGGGTGATGTCGTCATGGTCGAGGAACCGGTCGATGGTAGCGGGTTTGAAGAGCTGCAGGGTGGTCCCGTTAATGCTGATCGGTATGGCTTCGGGGTCGTAGGTGCGTACAAAATGATCCAGGTCGAACATGGAAATGCGTTTTCCTTCATGAAAATGGATGGCGTTAGCGTTGCGACAGGTAGATGAAAATGAACTGTTCATCGTTGATATCGACGGTCATGTCACAGTTGCGGGCCTCGGCATAGTCGAGCCAACCCGGTTTGCCGGCGGCGGTACATTCCATATCGGGATAATGATCGCCAGTGGTGGCGTCATACCAACTCACCAGCACGGATCCGGGCAAAGGGATTTGACTTTGTTTTCCGCGAGGGTCTTGGCCGTGCTGAAATCAAGATCAGAGAGGTCGGTTCTGATTTTGAGGGGATTGATCAATTGGTACTTCAGCGGCGCCTTTGCCATTCCTGTCTCCTTTGGATGAACAGCTGATGAACAAGCGTCTGACCGATGTAGTATGCGCGGCTAAAAAAATCAATATCGCTAAAAGACAGTTTAAAAAGCTCGCCGTTAAAGGCGGTAGAACAGCGCCGTAAAGACCGCCCACATCAGAATCCCGGCCGTTGCCACAAGGCAGAGACTTGCCAGCCACCGATGGAAAAAACGTTCTTTGCAGCGTTCCTGATATCCCATGATGGCGCCTAAAAGAATTCCGGCCGCCATTCCACCGCCATGGGCCCAGTTGTTGATCCCCGGCACCATGACGCCGAAAATGACGATTCCCATGGCCCAGCCCCCCACTTGGCGGTAGATGGCCTGCCCGTAGACGCCGCCGCGCCGCTTACCGTAGTAGAGCGCTGCCCCGATGAGCCCGCAGACGGCGGCGGATGCGCCAATGGTGAGACTGACCCCGGCAATGTAGGAGAGCAGAAAACCGGCCACGCCGCTTAAGGCATAGATGATAAACATGCGGTGGTTGCCGTATTCGCGCATGATCAGAGGGGCGAGTTGACGCAGGGCCAGCATGTTGAAGGCGATGTGGAGGATGCCGCCATGCAGGTAGGAGGCGGAAACCAGCGTCCACCAGCGATGATACTGATCGATGGGAAAGACGCCGGTGGCGCCCAGCAACAGAAGCGCGTGATTGTCCGGGGAGAGGAAATGAAGCGGGTTCCCGGACAAGCGCAGGCTGCCGCGGCTCAACAGCAGGGTGATCAGGTACATGACCAGGTTGGCCGCGATGATGGTGTGCAAAAGTCCCCATTCGCTGTTGATCCCCTGGACCAGACGGGATTGCTTCCAGCGGGCACCCGGCGTGGGAATGCCGCAGTATGGGCATCGGGGCTCGTCCGCGCTGACCAGTCGGCGGCAGTTGGGACACAAAAGGGCATTGTTGCGCGTGCCCTTCGAAGGATCCGTCACCGGTGCTACCATGCCCATAGGACCGGATTGTCATCGATGCAGGCCGTCACCGGACGGCTGATTCGATCCAGCTCGGCCAGTTCGGCATCTTCCAGGTGAACCGCGGCCGCTTGGGCGTTGGCGCTGGATTGTGCCGCGTTGCGCGCACCAGCGATGGCACAAACCCCGGGTTTGGCGATGACCCAGGCCAGGGCCAGTTGGGCCATGCTGATGCCCTTTTTCTCGGCCATGGCACGCAAGGCGGTAAGCGCCGTTTGCACGCTGGGATAAACATCCGGCTGGAAAAGGCGATTCGCGCTGCGGTGGTCCCCTTTTTCAAATTGATGGTCCGGGCCGAATTTACCGGTGAGCAGCCCCTGAGCCATGGGCGAGTAAGCCAGCACCGTGACTTGGTGGGCTTGGCACCAGGCCAGGCTCTCTTTTTCCACATGGCGCCACAAAAGCGAATAAGGGGGTTGCAGACTTTCGATGGCGCCTACCTGGCAGATCGCCTTGAGTTGCTCGAGCGAGAAGTTGGATACGCCGATGGCCCTGATTTTTCCCTGGGATTTCAGTTCCGCCAAGGCCGCCATGGTCTCCTCCGGGGGAACCGGCTTGGCACCGAAACTGCCCGACGGCCAATGGATCTGGTAGAGATCGAGGTAGTCGGTGCCCAGGTTTTTCAGCGAGCGTTCACAGGCGGCGACGACCTGGTCGTGCTTGAGATGGTTGGAGAAGACCTTGGACAGAATCTGGACTTTGTCCCGATCCCCGCCGATGGCCTTGCCCAGCACCTTTTCCGAATGCCCGTTACCGTAAGCCTCGGCCGTGTCAAAGGTGGTGATACCGTTATCCATGGCCGCGCGAATGGCTTTTTCGCTTTCGGCGTCATCAATGCCGGTCCACATGGCCTTGCCGGTCTGCCAGGTGCCCATGATGATAGCCGACAGATGGATGTCTGTTTTTCCCAAAACGGTTGTTTGCATGACTTTTTCCTTGTGCGCGACCCGAACCGATCGCTTGCGGTTTGTGCCGGTGATCCGTCGACCGGCCGCAACCCGCGACCGTGCCGATGGGAGATGCTTGACCAAAACGATTTGGCTTTTTACAGTAGTGCGTATTTTCTCAATTGGCAAGGCGTTGTCAAACGAAAAGGATCGAGCGGTTGAAGGAGTGTCATCGGATAGCCGTCAGGGCCTTGGTGGAATTTGTCTTGCGGGAGGGAGACCTGGCGGTCGGTTTTTTTCACCCGGTCGCTCTCTCGCGGGGATTCGTGCCCATCAGCGCATTCAGCGCAAACGGCCGGAAGGCTATCGGGCCGAGGTCAGGGTCGCTGCCGAGATAGAGACGCCGGAGGTGATCCTGGTGGTCGGCGGCCGCATTGACGGCGTGCTGGAAACGGAAGGGGAGACGCTCGTCGAGGAGATCAAATCGACCACCCGGGACCTTGACCTGATCGAACAAAATCCCGATGCCTGCCATTGGGGGCAGGCCAAGGTGTATGCCTGCCTGCTGGCCAGGGAAAAAGCGCTGCCGGCGGTCCGGGTTCAGTTGACGTACTACCAGTTGGACACCGGGGAGGTCCTGGAGCTGAACGAGGTCCACCAGCGGGATACCCTGGATGCGTTCTTCGAGGATCTGGTCCATCGCTATTTGAAATGGGCCACGGCGCTTTCCGCCTGGCGACAGCTGCGGGACGGGTCCATCCGGTCGCTGGCTTTTCCCTACGCGCACTATCGCGCCGGCCAGCGCCAGATGGCCATTACGGTGTACCGGACCCTTCGGGACGGCGGTCAAGCGCTCGTTCAGGCGGCCACCGGGATCGGTAAGACCCTGGCGGTCTTGTTTCCGGCCATCAAGACGTTGGGCGAGGGACACACAGAGCGGATTTTTTTTCTGACCGCCCGCAACACCGGCAAACAAGCCGCGGTCAAGGCCCTGAATCTGCTCGGCGGCGTCGGGCTTCGATTGAAACGGGTCTGTCTGACCGCCAAGGATCGGATCTGTTTCTGTCCGGAAGCGGCTTGCGATCCGGTGGTGTGCATTTTCGCCAAAGGGCATTTCGACCGCCTGGGTGCCGCTTTGGAAGATGCGTTTCGGCGGGATCACCTCGATCGTGAAACCATTGAGACGGTCGCCCGCCGCCACCAGGTGTGTCCTTTCGAATTTTCACTGGAACTTGCCAATTGGGCCGATTGTATTGTTTGCGACTACAATTACGCCTTTGATCCACGCGTTTACCTGCGGCGGTTTTTCGACGAGGACGCCGGTCAACATGTCTTTTTGGTGGATGAATCCCATAATCTGGTCGATCGCGCCCGTGAGATGTTCTCGGCCAGTCTGGAAAAAAGCGATTTTATCGAGCTGCGTCGCTCGGTCAAGGAAGATCTGCCATCGGTTTTTCGGGCTGCCGGAAAGATCAATACCTGGCTGGTCAAGGCCCGCCAACGCACCCAGGAAGCGGATGGGTTCCGATCCGAAGCCCATTTACCCGATGGACTCGAACCGCTTTTAAACGCATTCGTGCGTGCCTGTGAAAAATGGCTGACCCGGCAAGAACCATCCCCGTTTCGGGAGATTGTGCTGGCATGTTATTTCAGGGTCAACGGCTTCATGCGGGTCTGGGACGTGTTCGATGACAGCTATGTGTGCTACCGCCAGGCGAACGGACGGGAATTGACCCTCAAGCTCTTCTGCCTGGACCCGTCGCGGCAGCTTTCTTTGGCCTTGCGCCGCTGTCGGGCCGCGGTGTTTTTTTCCGCGACATTGACCCCGGCCGACTACTTTCAGCAGATTCTTGGTTGTGCGCCTGAAGCCACCCGGCTGGCCATCCCCTCGCCCTTTGCCCGCGAAAACCTGGATGCCCGCATTGCCCGAAGCGTCCCCACGACCTACGCCCGGCGATCTCAGAGCGCCCAGCGGGTGGCGGATTTGATCCGTGCCTTCATCGGCTCACGACCGGGCAATTATCTCTGCTTCTTTCCCTCCTATGCCTACCTGCACCTGGTGCATGCCTGTTACGCATCGCCGGGGGATGGGGTGACCGTCCTGGTGCAGGAACCGGAAATGGACGAATCCGGGCGAAACCGTTTTCTGGCGGCTTTTTCGGAACGCAATCCACACACCCTGGTCGGCTTTGCCGTCATGGGCGGAATCTTTGGCGAAGGCATCGACCTGGTGGGTGAACGGCTCTGCGGGGCGGTGATCGTGGGGGTGGGCTTGCCGGCGGTCTGCCCCGAGCGGGAGTTGATCCGGGCCTATTTTGAACCGCGGGGCGTGGGGTTCGATTTTGCCTACCGTTATCCGGGAATCATCCGTGTGCTCCAAGCCGGCGGGCGGGTGATCCGCACCGAGCAGGATCGCGGCGCGCTTCTGTTGGTGGATCAGCGCTTTTGGCACCCCGCGTACAACCGCTTGCTGCCGGAACACTGGGGGAGGCAACCCGTCGATACCCCTGCTCAGTTGACCCGTGCGCTGGACCAGTTCTGGGGCGCGGCGGCATCCTCCGCGCAGATCCCCGCCGACAATCGGCAGATCTGTCGTTAATCCCTGCCCAACGTGTTTTTGGGCGGCGTTATCGGTCGTCGCGGTATGGGTTATACAGCTTCCTCCCTCTGGCCTTGCCAAAACATTATCTTAAACCTTGCCAAAACATTATCTTAAAAACGATATCCCGTCTTGCCGGCATCGTAAAAGATTCATTTTGATGATCGATGCGAAAGCGGTCAGATCAGCGGCCGGTACAAGGCGCATCAAGCATAGCGGTCTTCCACGGTGCCTGGCGGGGCCGAAAAGTAGCTAAAGGTGCCGCCATATTTGCCGATTTTATCGCCTGGTATTTTGACGCAATGGGCATGGGAGAAAAACATGCAGAAAATTATCGCTCGGACGATCATCCCTCTTCTTTTTCTTTGTTTTTTTCTGTGCCAACGTTTGCTGCGGATACCAAGTACAATACCGAACCGATCCATTCCGTTTCCCCATCCAAGAAATGGCGTATCGGGTATTTGCAGGGGGGCGATTACATTGATTATAAAAGGACCCTTCTGGCCACGGTGAAAGGGCTCGCAGATTTGGGTTGGATGCCGGCGATCGATACCGATATGCTTGAAACCCTTTCTGTGCAAGAAATCTGGACGTGGCTAGCCCACCATGCAAACAGTGACTACATCGATTTTGTCGGCGATGGATTTTATTGTGAAAACTGGGACAGTGCACGGAGGACATCCATCGTCAAGGACATCATTGAGCGGCTGCAGCGCAGCGGTGACATCGATCTGATAATGGCAATGGGGACGTGGGCCGGGCAGGATCTATCGACAGCACCCGTCGACACGCCCGTGATCGTAATGACGGCAAGTGATCCGCTGGCCGCAGGTATCATTCAATCGGTTACCGAATCCGGCCGGAAAAACTTGCATGTCTACATTGATCCCACCTTGATCGAGCGGCAGCTCAGACTCTTTCATGAAATCATCCGGTTCAAAAAACTCGGGCTCATCTATGAAGATACGGCCGCGGGCCGAAGCTATGCAGGCGTTGCGATAGCTGAAAAGCTGTCATCCGAATTGGGTTTCAACATCGTGTCCTGCATCGCGTTAAGCGACATCCCGGATATTGGTCAGAGTGAACAGGAATATCTTCAGTGCATACACAATATCTCTTTAAATATCGATGCATTTTTTACCACTGTCCATAGTGGTGTCAACGAGAAGACGATTCCGATGATCGCCGAGCAACTCAATCGCTTGCGTACGCCAACCTTTTCCCAGTCCGGTGCCGAAGAAGTGGAGAAGGGCATCCTGATGAGTCTATCCCGAAACACTTTCAAAGGATTGGGTAAGTTCGAGGCGATGACGATTGCCAAGGTATTCAATGGTGCCAATCCGGGAGACTTGGTTCAGGTCTTCGAAGAACCGCTCAGTATTTCCCTGAATTTAGAAACGGCCAAAAGTATCGGTTACATTCCGAGTGCTGATATCATTGCCGCCACGGACATCTTTTTCCCCTAGGAAAGGCATTCGGATGTCGATAAAAAATAATTTCACCACCATTTTTAAATGGGCAACACTCTGATCTTAGATTGCCACCCATTGTTTTTCTTAAGTTTTAATAGGTTCAGACGATAAATGCCATTGACCATTTTGTTTAAACTGAGGCGACGAAACATCCGCATTCGATTTGACACAGTAGAACCCGACAGCAACAACGCCTTCGTTGGGGCAACACCACCAAACCGGTAACAGGTCAATGTAATCGATGATGCTTTACTCATTAAAAGCGAAGATTATTTTTTTCACGACATTGATTTTAGCGACAACAGCTGCAGCAATCATGTACTTCACCCACACCTATGTGGGAAAATCCATGCTGGAGGCAGAGGTTTCATCCGTCAGAAATATTCTCCATTTGGTCGAACTGAATATTCAGGGCGGATACGATAAGTTGCTGTCCGATAAAATGGAAATGGTGCTGAGTGCAACCAAGGATCTGAAAAAGGCGTCCGAAATCTGCGTGTCTGTCGCCAACGATATGGCCAACCTTGCCGAAAATGGAAGCATCCCAGCGTCCTTGGCGAAAGAAAAAACCCTAAGGTGCTTCATGAAACCACCTTTGGCAAACTCAAGATCTTTGTCTTTGACCAAGAAGCGCAAATGCTGATGCATCAGATGCGTGAACGCGATGTGACGCCAATCCGTAGGGTCGAAGATGTGAAGGGCAGAAATCTTTTTGAGGTCATGCGCCCGGATGTATTAAGTACGAATGGTGATTTTGCTGTTTTTTATTGGCCGTCCGCCAGTCAGGGCAACAAAAAACAAAAGATGGGGTATTTCCGACCCCTTCCAAACTGGGGATGGACGGTCGGGGCAATCATCGATTTTGATGAGATCGAAGCCGAAGCCAAAAAGAAAGTCAATAAGATCGTTCAGGTCCTTGGCCGGACCTTTTCCAAGATCACCATATCCAAGACCGGAACGGCGTTTCTGTTTCATGGCGACCGCAGCATGCTTATCGCGCCTAAAGGCACCGATGGGATCGACTTTCAAACGTTGAAAAATGACCTGTCCGGGAATCTACTGCTTGACGATCTCATGCAGGCTGCGCATACCGGTGATAAATCCATATGTTATATCAGATCGGCGTTAAACGATCATCAACTGCTTGAAGCGCATATACGTTATTTTAAAGCGTTTGACTGGTATATTGTGCTGGTGTTCCCCGTGGATGAAATCCAGGCTTCCGCAAAGCGGCTGCTCGGACGCCAGAGCCTTATCATTGGGCTCATCTTCTTCGTCAGTATTGCTGCCGCATATGTCTTCATGTCAAGAATCTCGGATCCTTTAAAGAAACTGGCCCTGTACGCCCAAAACATTCCAGAGATGGATTTTACGACGCCTGAAACAAGCAACGACTTCATTGACAAGCTTGCCAATAAACAGAATGACGAAGTCGGCCAACTGGCTAAGTCGTTTGCCTTCATGGAAAAGGAACTCAAGAAAAATGTACTCAAAGTCATCGAAACAACGGAACAAAAGCAGAGAGCAGCCGAAGAGTCCAATCGATTGAAAAGCGAGTTTCTTGCAAACATGAGTCATGAGCTGCGAACACCGCTCAACCATATTATCGGGTTCACCGAATTGGCCCTGGACAAACATCTTGGTGATCTTAACGAGCAGCAGGAAGAATATTTATCCGATGTTCACCAGAGCAGTCTGCATCTACTTTCCTTAATCAACGATATTCTCGATCTCTCCAAAGTTGAAGCCGGCAAACTCTCCTTGGAATCATCCATGGTTGAAATTGAACCGATTCTTCTTAACAGCCTTGTCATGGTTAAGGAAAAAGCCATGAAGAACGGCATCCGGCTGTCCACGGCAATTGAGGAAATGCCTGGCTTCATGTGGGTCGATGAACGCAAAATCAAGCAGATCCTCTATAACCTGCTTTCCAATGCCGTGAAGTTTACCGAGCCTGGGGGAGAAATTTCCCTTGAAGCCTACTGCGCATCCTTTTATCGAGATGAGACCGCATCGGACGATATCGCCTTGAAGGTCATCGAGCCGGATCAATTGCCCCCAGCAGAGGAGATCGACCGCACCGAACCTTGCGTGGTCGTGCGGGTCAAAGATACCGGCATCGGCCTGAAGCTCGATGACCAACAGCGCATCTTCGAGCCGTTTGAACAGGCGGACGGGTCGACCAGCCGCAAATACCAGGGAACCGGATTGGGACTGTCGTTGACGCGAAAACTGGTTCAGCTTCATGGGGGTGCCATTTGGGTGCACAGTGATGGTGAGGGACACGGGAGCACGTTTGGTTTTATTATCCCCATCAATGACAATGGGCTCGACAATACTGACACATTGAACGAGGTTTCCTATGAACAGCAGGGCTATCCATAAGCGGTTTGGTACTATCGCCGTCGAGAAACGGTTCATCACCACAGAACAACTTCTCGAAGCACTCAAACTTCAAGCCGAAGAAAATATCGGAACGGAAAAACACCGGCTCATCGGGCAGATTTTATTTGATCTGGGATATATTACCGAATCTCAAATTGAAGAAGTACTGGAGGTGATCAACCACCGGATGGTTTACATGTTGTCCGTCGGGCGATGAGTATCTGGCCGGTTTTCAGAGACATTGCGACACGGAGGCAGGGGTGTCTATTCCGATCTCGAAATATACGTCGTACGGCAATAATTTTGTACTGATTGATGAAACTCAGGGGCGCATTCTGGATGAGACGGAAACGTCGGGCTTTGCCCATGAAGTGACCGACATCAATTTCGGCGTCGGGGCCGACAATTTTTTAGCCGTTCAGCGGTGTACCCACCAGACCCTGGAAACGATCAACGGACATCGTTCATATTGGACCGAGTCGCCGGACCCGGATTGTGCGGACTTCATTTTCCGCATGTTCGAATCTGACGGTACGGAAGCCTTTTCCTGCGGAAATGGATTGATGTCCATCGCAAAATACCTATTCCAGACCTACCAAATTAGACAGGCGAGGATCCTGACTGAAATTCCCACACGAACACCGACGGTCGTCGCCATCGGTACTGAATCCGACGGTCATGCCAGTTGGGCGCGAATGCCCGATCCGCGCAGGGTTCCCGACGATATGGCCGTTCAGCTGCCCCGTACACCGATCAACGACCGGGTCGATGGAATCAGCCGGATAGAATTGAATGAAATAAGACGATCCGATTCCATACGCTTTTTTAGCAATGCGACGGCGGTAGCGTTGTCCGGAGCCTCGTGTTTACCGGGGAGCCGCATTTGGTTGTTTTTGCGGATGATGGGTTTAATATCGAAGGCATCGCCAATCAAATTTTTTTTTCGCCAACGAATAAGGAACAACCCGCCACGGGTGTTGAAAAACGGGCGGGCAGCAGTATTGCTTTCATCGATTTTATTGGTAAATATTTCGTCCGTGAATTCTCGAATCTCTTTCCCGTTGGTATCAATATAAACTTTGTCAGGGTACTGCCCGATAGGCAAACCATTGAACACCGCTGCTTCGAACGGGGGATAAACCATGAGACTTTATCCTGTGGCACTGGTGCCCTGGCATCGGCATATATTGCCAAGGTATCGGGCCGGGTCGGTGGCGATAAAATTATTGTACGCCCCCATCGCTGCCGCTGGCATCTCCCCGACGCGGAACTTGTCATCGAACATGCGGACAATGCGTGGTCAATAAAGGGCGTCCCGTATCGCCTGTTTAACGGAATGTTCGATTGGCATCGATGATGTCGTTCCATTGAAAGAAAAAAATCTCCACGGGCTGATGACAATGAAAAAATCAATAACCTATCGTCTGATTGCTGGCTCGATCCTTCTTTTTACGTTTGCGTTTGGGGTCAATGTTATATTGAATTCATCCGCCGTGGACAAGCTTTGCGAAGAAGCCATCCTGTCTCAATACCAGATTATCGGTCAAAACTTTCAACGTTCACTACGGAAAGTCCCTATCACCCAGGATGGTTTTTCCGGCGGGTACGACATTCAACCGCTTTTGAACAAAACCCGGAATCAGTTGTTGATGGTCACCGATACGACGAACGGTGGTGCGTCATTGGTCTCGAAGGAGAAAGAATCGCTGATAACGGTTTCCCTCCTTGGCGCGGATCATGAAACCCTGGCGTCAACGGATCCATCGGTATTGAACACGGAAATCAAACATCACCACCAAGCGGTCATTGCCTTTCTCAATAAGATCGAAGCGGAAAAGGCGAGTTTTTATCGAAGCAACGATGTTTATCTCGTCAAATATCCATCGAACGACGATGAGGGGCATTTGAATGCCACTATCGTCATCTCCATCCCCATCGGTTATGTTCAGGCGAATAAAAACATCCTTATTCACCAGGATTTTTTATCGCTCATTCTTATTCTCCTTCTCGGTATTATTCTATTGGTATTGATCTGTAAGAATATCAAAGATGCTGATTGTCGTCATCACGCCTTTTCGAAGACACGCATATCGCTATTGCTATTCTCGGTTATATTGAGTGCTCAAATTGCCTTTACCGCTGTCACCATCATAACTTTTACGGACCAGTATCTCGTGATGAACAAGGATAAGGCCAGACTGCTGGTTGGTCTCCTCAAGGACAAGATTGAGCTGAATACATCAAACAGGGGCGTTTTTTACACCCATCTTCCCAATACAGAACTCATTTTAAAGGAAATCCTGGCGGACTCGCCTGAGCTTAGCGATATTTCCATTTTTGACTACAAATGGCATCCGCTCTACATTGCAACGGACCAGAAGGCCCTGAACTGCCTGGCTGCGACAACCGTACAGGTTGAAAATATCAAAAAAACGTTGCCGGAATGGGACCCTGCGTATAACGTTCGACTGACGATCACGAACGGCAACGATAAAACGATTCAGGGATACATTTCAGCCAATATTTCCAAGCCGGCGCTTTACGATCGTCTCATCGAGATTGCGTTGGATTCGATTACGATACTTGTTATTTCGATTCTCTTTTTGGTCGAGATGATGATTTTCATATTTCACATCGTTGATGAGAAAAAAGATAGTTACAGCTTTTTTGATGCCTTCAAGAAGCGATTAAATCTCAATACGATCAAACAAACGATAAAACGGATAACGGCTCACAACCGCACCTCACAGGATCAAGCGACAACAGCCGCGTCCATGGAACCACGGCCCGATATCCATTATGGGTTGATGCGACCGGCGGCTTTTTTGTTGCTTTTCGGTTATGACATTTCCATGTCATTTCTTCCACTGCATACGGAAAAGTTGTACTCGCCTATCTTTGGTCTTTCCAAAGATGTGATCATGGGGCTTCCCATCTCCGTTGAATTGTTCTTCGTCGGTGTCTGCATCCTGGTTTCAGGGATATGGCTGGACAAACGCGGCTGGCACGAACCGTTCATCACCGGGCTCGCGATGGCTGCCTTGGGTACGCTTTATTCCTGGGGGGCACCGGATGTGATGAATTTTATCGTTTCCCGCGCGATAACCGGAAGTGGATACGGGCTTGCCCTGATGGCGTCCCAGGGGTTTGTCATCGAATACAGCGATGCCCGAAGCAAGGCACAGGGGCTCGCCTACCTATTTGCGGGTATCTACGCGGGAAGTTTGTGTGGCGGTGCTACCGGTGCCATGCTTGCGGATCGTTACGCGTACAGCTCGGTGTTCTTCACCGGTGCATTGATCTTATTCATGGTCATCGTTTATTCGTTCATTTTCATGCGCGACGGCATGCGCAAACCCGGTTCTTACAAAAAACCGAGCCAACAAACGGTAGTGGTACCCAATAAAACGCTGACGCGATTCCTGAGCAACCGGATTGTTATCGCGCTGGTTTTCTTCAGTAGTTTGCCTGCGGCCATTGCAGTGGTTGGATTTTTAAATTATTTCAGCCCGATTTATCTTAATCGGATTGGCGCTTCCCAATCGACCATTGGCCGAGTATTGATGATTTACGGTATCTGCCTGATTTATATTGGCCCCTTGGTCAGTAGATATGTCGACGCATCGAATAAAAAGCGGTTGTATATCTTTATCGGATGTGCTCTCGGGAGTATCGCTTTTCTAACCTTCAACGTGATTGAAGGCATCATCGCCGCTGCCGTCTCGATGCTGCTGTTGGGTCTTTCCAGCAGCTTTGTGCTGGCTTCACAAAGCGCCTATACGTTACGACTGAAGGTGACCGAAGAATTGGGCGCCGGAAAGTCGATCGGCATTTTCCGTTCGACTAGCCGGGGGGGGCAGGTCCTGGGACCCATCGTCTTTAGCTGGTTGATCGTTTCGACCAACATCGAACAGGGGATCACCTATTTCGGCCTGGCCTATTTTGCCTCGGCAATCCTTTTTCTTGTGTTTACGGTGAGGGACCAGCAACAGATGGCATTTTAGGATGCCGGTGTTCCACAACGATCATTTTGTTTGCGTTCGTTTTCCTTGATCGTGCCTTCAAGGCAGCGATGTTCCAGCGATCATACCATTCATCTTCATGAAGAGTCGTCTATGTTGATCCCCCATGAGATAGCCGGGCAGAGCGATGATTGTCATGCGTGTTATTCAACCGCCAACGCTTCCCATCGGCGTGCCAGCGAGCGCTACCTTGATCTTGCCTGCAGGCAATTTCCGGTTCTCGGAAATGCGATCCGCAACCATGGAAACCGCTCGCTTTGTGAATATCTCGATCTGATTCAGCCATCGGATATCCGGCCATTGCAGCCAATCGAGGATTTACTGGCGGTTGCCGAGGACTATGCCAGATCCCTTCTGGGTGAAACCATTGCAAGGCGACTGGCAACGGATCTCGAGCGGTCTCCGATGATCCTGACCGCAAACCATCATGGAATCGCGTATTTCGCCCAGGATTTTCAAGGAAACCTCATTTTTTCGCTCAATCGAAAAGGGGAGGGCACTGACTTGCGTACCGTTCCCGTTTTTGCCTGTGGAACGGTTCCGTTGGACAATTTGACCTATCCATTGGGGATGCTCTGCTATCAAGCCCTGGAAACCGGCCTGGATTCCATTCCCAATAAGATTCCGATCTTTTCCAATAAAATGAGGCGGCAGATGGTCAGTTCAGCGAAACCATTCAAAATGGATATGATTCACCGCGCGAAAAAACGCCTCCGGAAAATGATTCGCGACCGGATTTTGCCGGTGAGCGTCGAACCATCGATCATCGCATTGCTGGAGAAGGAATATGCCCGCTCCGATGTGCTTGACCTGCCGACCTATTCACAACAATCCGTGGTGATGAACCATGCCCTCTGGAATCGAATTTTCAAGGCGCCGAAGCGGTTTCCAGATCTGGTGGTTCTCGAATTGGAAAAAGTGGCAATGGCGCTGCTGGAAAAAGATCTGAGGGATCACAACAGCTTGGCACACTGTGTGATGTTCGATCCGGAACTCAGACGAAATGTATTCACGAATTTGGACGGCAGTCGTGCCTGCTGGCAGACATCGGCGCTGTTACGCCGGCTTCACGCCGACGACACGGCCGGGAACTGGAAAGACATGCCCTGCAGTTGCGGCACCATGCTTTTTTGGGGGTTGGACGCCCGCGGTCGTCGGGTTCCGCTATACCTGGAAACCGATTCCGGCAATGCCGCACTGCTTCGGGGTATCGACGATCGCGGGAATGTTTTGGAAATGCCATTTTCCATTGACGCGATTCTTGAGGCCCTTTCAAGCAACACGATTCTACCGTCAGTTTTTACCAGTCTGTTGGTCATCTCATTGGCCCGTGGCGTTACCTGCGTCGGAGGATATTTCCAATGTGAGTATTTGCCATCGATGCAGGCCGGGCTCGTCAAAGCGCTCAACGATACGGAGGGTATGATGATGCCGCGAGGAAGGTGTCGATGGTGCCGACGGCGGTATATCTTTCAGGAATGATCGCTGTCATGCACCGCTGGCAGAACGGCGGCCTCGTGCCGGCCGGCCCTTTGGAGATGATTGCCGGCGGGGGACTCGACGAAGCCGATATCCGGCGCATGCAATCCATGAGTGTCAAGGACGCACACATGTGTGCTTTGTCGGAAACGATTCAGGATTTTCCTCCAGCAGTGAAGCAGTTGTGTTCCGGCAGCTGGAGAGACGACGTGGCCGAGGATAACGCATCTTTGCTTTCAGGTAGAATCGTTCTCAAATAGAGGGTGGCAGGACGTGCATCGATCGTCCTGCCACCCTTTACGTTTACGTAGTGTGGATTTTGGGTCAGCCCTCCATGGTGAAGTCAAACGCGGTCAGGTCCTGAACGACATTCAATGTCATCGATTGGCCGCTTTTGACCGGAACCGGTGCGGGGAAGCACTGAACCGCTTGCTTCCAGTGCGTTTTCGCGTTTGTGGGCGAGCTTGAAAACATCGTATCTTTATCGATATCCAAGTCAAACCAGAAGGCCACGCCATGGCATCGGCCGTCTTGCTCCACACGCAAGGGGATCCGGAAGGTTCGTTTTTCGAGCGATCCCGACTGAAAATCGAATTGGCATACGTCGAACGGGGCTGAAAGAAAACGATGGGGAAACATCTTAAGACGTACCGGGAATGCACCCAGCGTCGATAGCGCATTGAATTTGCGGACATCCAAACCGACCGCCATTTCGGCGTGATTCATGCCATAAATGACGTCGCTTTCGATTAGACAGCCCGATACACGGGCACCCACGGGGAGTATCCTGGCATTTTCCTTAAGAAGATGTTGCCGCGCATGCTTGATAATGGGAATGATGCCTTCGCCAATCAGCGCGGAATCGATGGTTTCGGTAACAAGAAGGTCCAAACGGTCAGGAATGTCGATCCCCAGAATCAATTTGTCGGATTTTTTCCAATGATCGTGATCTTGTCTGAATATCCATTGGCGGCCACGACGGTTTTGGCGGTTTCAGCCACGGGACGCACCATCTCACAGGCATAAATGTGTTTTGCACCGGCCCTGGCAGCCATCATTGCGAGTAGCCCGGAGCCCGTGCCCACGTCCAGCACCAATGTGCTCGCGTCAACACTGTTTTTAATGGCGCGATTATACTTTTCGTTACGTTCCACATCGTTGAGCATGTTGAAATGATACCGTGGCACGACCATCTGGATCACTTGGTTATAGGCCGTTGTCGCTTCGTGCCGGATCTCTTCGACGCCCATGACCCTCAAGAAACATTCCATCGCGTCGCCGTATTGGGCTTGGTCAAGGCATTGGTAGCCTTCCTTGAGGATCGCCTTGAAATCCTTGTTCTCACTCATCGCACAGATCCTTTTGATAAAACATACCTATTTTGTTGCGGTGTCGCATACGATATCTTCATAAATTTCATCGGCGACCCCCAGCACGTCAATCGGCGGGTCGTATCCGATGGCGATTGCCGTTTTTAAATTGATGGCGATCTTCTTAGGCTCCTCGAAAACCTGGTCAAGATCGTTGGGTTTGGCCCCATTGAAAACCTTGGCAAACGTCTCCGCATGAAACTGACCCACATATTTAAACCCAGCCTGGGAAAGGCAGGCCAGAATTCCCCGCTTGACCTCTTCGGAACCCGATTGCGAAAATGTGGGAATAAGGTGGGCATTGGCGATTTCGACAATTTTGGGGATGCTCCGCGAACTGACACCACCATGCACCGTGACGTAAATCGCATCCGTTTTCATCGACAATTGTTCAAAACAGCCAACGTATGCGTCTTCTCTTTTTTCCGCATCGGCAATGTCGCTAACGGCAAAACAGCGTTCGATTTGAAAACCACGCTCTTTGGCGACTTTCTCGACCATGTCGATCGCGGCATAGCTTCTTCCATCAACCGTGTTTTCATAGACGACACCGAGGCGTTTGAAGCCAATCATATCATGGAACACCCTTACCTGACGCTGGTATCGGTAGGGATCCACATAGGCATGAACATAGTCGAACCCGGAGTCTTCGATGCTTTTAATGATGCCGGCGCTAACCGCGTCACTTGCGGAAACGACCATGGTATCGGTTGTATGGGAAGCGTTGGCAAGATCCTTGCCCGCCCAGGTGCCCATGGCAATCATTAAATCAATATCTTTCCGGGTGTTCAGCCGTTTTATAATAGTGTTAACGGTTGTCTCTCTTTCGTTATCTTCCCATTTGGCACTGTAATGGGCGTTTTTAACGAAGTCCAAATACTCACTTTTTGCGTGTTCCGTCAGCCAATTCCACAAGCCGGCGGTTTCTTCACCTTTCAGTGGCGGCAGCGGCTCTTCTTCAATCCACCCCATTTTCATCAAGGCTTTAACGGTTTCGGCAAAGATCAATTGGTAATCGATGTACGTGCCCCCTTCGTAGTAGCCAATCCGCCATTTTTTTCCATCATGGGTCGTGGGTTTCGTCGAAAAATGGCCTTTATCCGCGGCGATGGCACTTAAAGGGACAACCGTGATCGTTACAATGATCAAGCACAAGATGAATCGTCTGAGGCTAGGCATTTCAATTCCTCCGGAAGGCATTCATGGGATAGATGATTATCACTTTGCCGTAATGGGTAAGCAGTGGCCGACCCCATTATACAATATCATCCACCTCATCGGTCATTAAGGGTAGGACTTTAGCATTTGCACGGGGTTAAGATCGGTTTGCCGGCACTATGGATTCGTGGTTAAAGAAAAAGACAAAATAGCCGATACACGTCGCTGTAAGCTTCCAGGTCGCCATTCATTAGGGTCGGCCTGCAACATACAGTGACCCCGTTGCGATTCCGCCCGACCATCATTCGTGAGGCGGCTGCATGGTTGTCCGCTCAATCCATAAAGCGGGGCCAGCGTTGATTTGGAACATGATACGGTTGCTTGAAAGGGCTTTGTCCCCTATATGAATGATTCTCATTCCACGATATCATCTCACCGCTTTTCCGAAGACACTTCCCAAGGGCGCATTCTGGTCGTCGAAGACAATCCGAAGAATCGTAAACTGGTACGCAGCCTGCTCGAGATACACCATTTTACCGTGCTGGAGGCCGGTGACGCAGAAACCGGAATTCAAATCGCCAGGCAAACCCCCCCGGATCTCATTTTGATGGATATCCAACTCCCGGGAATGGATGGGTTGCAGGCCACGCGTATCATCAAAAGCATCGATTCACTGCAGCATATTAAGGTTGTCGCGCTGACGTCCTACGCCATGGAAGGCGATGCCGGAAAAGCAAAGGCGGCGGGCTGCGACGGGTACATCACCAAACCGATCAACACACGTCAGTTTATCGATGACATCAGACCCTGCTTGCCTGAGAAAAGGCCTATCACGGCGGTGCCCGCCGCAGATCAAAGCAGAACCGATATTACCCTGCTGATCGTTGACGACGATCCGATGAACCTTAAACTGCTGCATGGCAAGCTGTGCCGTCAGTACCCGAATATCATTAAGGCCGTGGACGGTTACGAGGCACTAGCCAAGGCGAAAGATGTCCTTCCGGACCTGATTCTGCTCGATATCATGATGCCGGGACTGAATGGTTTTGAAGTGACGCGGCAACTTAAGGCGAATGCGAAGACCCGGCAAATACCGATCATTTTGATTACCGCGCTGGATGGGCACGATTACAAAGTCATGGGGAGTGAAGCCGGAGCGGACGACTTTTTAAACAAACCCGTTAACACCCATGAACTCCATACCCGCGTCAAGTCCCTTTTAAACATGAAGGTTTGCCAGGACCGGCTGCTTGAAACGGATAGTCGTGCTCACGATACCGAGCTTGCGCTGCCCTCAGGGGAAGCTTTGGTTGACCGAAATTTCCGAGTTCAGATTTTGGTTAATAGCGCGGAACAGTGCAACAAAATCAGCATGTATCTGTTTGGTCAAGGCTACGACATCCACATCAATGAGGATCTCGAACGGTCGGCCGAACGGATTCGCCAGGAACCGCCGGATATCCTGATTATGGAAAACCAATCATGGCCGGCTGCCTGGATCGAGCTTTGTGCAAACCTGAAAAATGGGGGGGGAAACCGGCCAAACTGCCAGGTCCTGTTTATCCTCTCGGAAACGAATCTCGAGTCGAATTTTTCTGATTTCGAGGACTATATCGATGACTTCCTGACGCAACCCATCAATATATACGAACTTCGGGCGCGCATTAAAGTGCTCCTGAAGAAGAAAGCATTGCTTGAATATCTGAGCAAGGGCAAGAAGCCCACCCTTCGGCAGTGGATCACCGATCCCGCGACGGGGCTATACAATTTTGAGTACTGCATCCATGTGCTCAAACACGAATTGCAGCGTTTTTCTCGCGAAACGAGCCATGTTGCCATTGTTATGATGGCATTTAACATGAACGCCAGCCCTGCGAGAAAAATGCCGCAGAATGAATTCGACGCATTCGTCATCAAGTTGGGTGCGTTGATAAAGAAGAATATTCGCAAGCTGGATGTCGCTTCAAGACGTTCGGATCAGACATTCTTCTTCGTTCTCCCGGAAACGGACGAAGAAAAGACCTTTCGTTTTATTCATCGGTTGAAGAAACTGATCGATCGGCAGTTGAAAGAAATTCAGTTGATGAGATGTCGTGCGTCCGATCTGTTTGTCTTTGGGTATGCGGTTTGTCCGAACGATTCCATAGAATTGGAAGCGTTGCTGCAGACAGCCGAAAACAGGCTAAAAAAAACGGCTCCCCAGCAGCCGGTCAACGCCGACGGCCGTATACGCGCAACGACCCTGAACCAGCGGTGACAACATGGCAATGAATCGCGATATGCTGACGGATAAAGCGCCTCGGCGTACTGCTGATCTCGAGCATACGATTTCCCATGATCAGTACTTCCTTGCCGTCGGGGAGGCAGAAAACCATCGTTTTGGCGATGTCATGACAGACCATGATTTCGCTGGCCGGAGTCAGACATGATGCCTAAATTCCCTGAACCCAATTCGGAAACACTGACGGTTGTGGTGGAAAACAACACCGCCGATCTCATCTTGTTGTCACGGCTTTTAAAGTCGCATTCAGGGCAGGTCCTGACCGTCCAGAATGCCGACGACGGGTTGGCCTTGATCGAGACAATGAATCCGAATTTGGTCATGGTCAACGTCGATCTGGCCTGCGCGGACGGTGTCCCCTTGATTCAGAAAATTCGCAGCCACGCCAAACTGGCCCATACGCCCGCTATTGCGCTCGCCGCCGCCACGAGCGCGACGGTAAAGGCTGGAAACGGCAACACGGGTTATAATGCGTGGATCGGCAAGCCGCTGGAACCGGACCGCTTCAAGCAGACGATCAGGGATTTGTTTGGTGGCGCGAGTCCGGTGCAGCCGTTGCCGGTACCAAATCTGTGTAGAAAAGCACGGGTCCTTATCGTTGACGATGAGGCGATGAATCTCAAGCTTTTCAAAGCCTACCTCGCATCGGAGGCGTATGAGATTGTCACGGCTGAAAATGGTCAGGAAGCACTCAGCCGTATTGCCGTGTCCCCTCCGGACGTGATTTTGCTCGACATTATGATGCCGGGGATCGATGGCTTTGAAGTCACGCGTCTTCTGAAAGGCAGTCAGGAGACGGCGGAAATCCCCATTATTTTGATGACAGCACTCTCCGGTAGGGAAAACAAGTCCGCCGGCCTCGATGCCGGTGCCGATGAATTTATCACTAAACCCGTGCAACGGACGGAACTGGTCGCCCGTGTTCGCTCGATGCTCCGGATGAAACGATTCGAGGAGCAGATCAAAGGGCGGCAACGTTCCGAAGACACTTTGTCGCCCGTGCCGGCGCAATCCGCTGCCGGGCACGAAATCATCCAAAATGTGCTGGTCGCCGAGGACAATGATACCGATGCCCTGCTGCTTTTGAGGCAACTGGAACTTGAACCCTACACGATCAAGCGGGTCTCCACCGGTGAGGCGGCCATTCGCGAGGTCCTCAACGAGCCAATCGACCTTGTATTGCTTGATTTGATGCTGCCGGGGATCGATGGTTTTGAAGTTTGCCGCCGCATCAAGGGGGATGATCGGACGAGAAATATCCAGGTTGTCATGATGACATCGCTGCGAGATTTGGACTCCCGTGTCCAAAGCGCCGAATTGGGTACGGACGACTATCTTGTCAAACCGGTCAATCCACGCGAACTCCGTGCCCGGGTTCAAGCCCTGCTGAAGAAAAAGCGGTATATCGACAAATTGCATAATCGCTATGAAAAGGTTCTCAACCGGGCCATCACCGATGACCTTACCGGGCTGTTCAACCATGGATACTTCAAGCGTTTCCTGGAACTGGAGATTAAACGTTCCTTGCGACAGAAGCATCCGATTGCCCTGTTGCTCATGGACCTGGACAATTTCAAAAAGATCAACGACACATTGGGGCATCTGACCGGCGACCGCATCCTGGTGCAGGTTGCCAAAAGCATAAAAGCAAACATCCGCGACGTGGATTTCGCGGCCCGATATGGGGGGGAGGAATTTGCCGTTATCCTGCCCTATGCCGGTATCGAGGACGTTAAGGATATATCAGAACGGATCCGCCGGTCTATTGCCGATACGGTTGCCGTGAACGCGCAAGACCATGACACTTTGCCGGTTACCGTGAGTATTGGCGCGGCACTCAGTCCATATGACGCATCAACGGTGGAAACACTGATTCGAAAGGCTGACGAGATGATGTACCTGGCAAAAAAGTTTGGCAAAAACAGAGTATGCATTTCAACAGATGATAAGGGGTGATCATCCGTTGAATCAGAAACCCGTCAAGGACGTTCTGCATCCGCATGGATTGGTGGTTGTTATCGAAAATAACACAACTGATCTGATCCTTATCACCCGCGTGTTACGTTCCAGGTGCTGTCAGATGCTGACGGCACAGAACGCGGATGACGGATTGATGCTGATCGAAAACATGACGCCGGATCTGGTGATCGTGAATACGGGTCTTACGGTTCGAGATGGCATCCCGTTGATTGAGACATTGCGGACGCATCCAAACCTGGTGGATATTCGGACGATCGCATTGGCCGCACCCGAAGCCTTGAGCCAAGATGGCAATATCGACGATAAAGGCGATAACCGTTGCATCGCAAAACCGTTGGACCCGGATAACCTCGATGCCGTTATCGCCGACATGCTTTCGGACCAGGGGAGGGCGCCGGCAAAACCATCTTTGGCAAATCCATCTTTAGGCCCGAGCACACGGGCGCGGGTTCTGATTGTCGATGACGAGGTCATGAATTTAAAGCTGTTCAAGGCCTATTTGTCATCTGAAAATTACGAAATCCTCACGGCCGAAAACGGTCATGACGCCATCGCGGTCATCAACCAGCATCCGCCGGACGTGATTCTGTTGGATGTGATGATGCCCGGCATCGACGGCTTTGAAGTGACGCGGCGATTGAAACAGAACGCAGCAACCGCTTCTATCCCGATCATCCTGGTAACGGCGCTTTCCGGGCAAGGGAACAAAACGCTGGGGCTGGATGCCGGCGCCGACGAGTTCCTGACCAAGCCCATTCAACGTGCGGAGCTGGTTGCCCGAGTTCGTTCCATGTTGAGGCTCAAACGTTTCGAGGAACAGATTCGAGGACGCCAATTGTCGGAGCCCCAACTGGAGCGTCCCGCCATTTGTTCCCTTGAGACCCACGAGCGGATACCATTGGTTCTGATCGCAGAGGATAATGATTCGGATGCTTTGCTGGTGTTAAAACAGCTTGAGTATGAGCCCTATTCGATCAAGCGGGTTTCTACCGGTGAAGCCGCCATTCGTGAAGTCTTGAACGAGCCGGTCGATTTGGTTCTGCTGGATCTCTTGTTGCCGGGTATCGACGGTTTCGAAGTCTGCCGGCGCCTCAAAGGGGATGATCGGACCTGCAATATCCAGATCGTGATGATGACATCGCTTCGTGACCTGGACTGTCGTATCCAGGGCGCCGAACTGGGAACGGACGATTACCTGGTTAAACCGGTGGACGCGTGCGAACTCAAGGCCCGCGTTAACGCGCTGTTAAAAAAGAAACATTATATCGATAAGCTGCACAATCGTTATGAGAATGTATTGAATCGTGCGCTCAATGATGATCTGACGGGGTTGTTCAATCATGGATATTTCAAACGTTTCCTGGCGTTAGAGACAAAACGCGCCCTGCGGCAAAAACACCTCATCGCCCTGCTTTTGATGGATCTGGATAATTTCAAGCAGATCAACGATACATTGGGACACTTGACCGGTGATCGCATTCTGGTGCAAGTCGCCAAAAAGATCCGGGAGAACATCCGTGAAATTGATTTTGCCGCACGATATGGAGGCGAGGAATTTGCCGTCATTCTTCCCTACACGGGGGGCCAAGATGCGAAAAGCATCGCCGAGCGAATTCGTTCGGCGATTCACAAAGAGGTGATCGCCCGAAATCGGGACGGAACGACGCTCCCGGTAAGCGCAAGCATTGGCGTTGCCTTCTGCCCCAATGACGGCATCGAACTGGAAGATCTCATTCGACATGCGGATGAGATGATGTACCTGGCCAAACAGTGTGGCAAGAACCAAGTCTGCGTCTCATCGGATTTCAAAGGATAATAAGGATCATACGGTGACTCACTCGATTCAGGAATTGTTACGAAAAGGCATCGAACTTCCCTCTCCACCCGAGATCGCGGTCCGTATTTTGGAGGAAATCAAGAAAGACGAATGCTCGTTAGATCGGTTGGCGGCTATCATCGAAACCGATCCGGCATTGGTGACCAGAATTATCCGCATATCCAATTCATCCTTCTATGGCCCGATGACGCGGGTCAATACGTTGCAGCGGGCACTTTCCATATTGGGGTTGAACGCCGTTAAGAATATTGCACTGTCATTTGTCTTGACCGAGAATTTACGCGGTGAAGAAAAAAGTATTTTCGACTATGATCTGTTTTGGCGGCGATCCGTGACCGCGGCCGTTGGGGCGGAGCTCGTATCGGATATGATCGGTTTGCCGTGTAAGGAAATCTTTATTACATCCCTGCTGCAGGATATTGGGATGGTTTTTATGTTTCTTTCTCACCCGGAGCAATATCAGAAAGTCCTGGAGGAGGTGCAATCCACTGAAGCGTTTGTGAAGGACACCGAGACCCGCATCTTCGGGTTCACGCATCCGAACGTCGGTGCCATTGTTTTAAAGGAATGGGGTTTTCCCCAGAACATCTATGCGCCGATTGGATTCCATCATGACCCCCACAACGCTGTCGCCGAATGTCGTCTTGATGCGCAGATCCTTCAACTCGCCAATCAGCTGTCCGTCGTTTATCACGGGCAGCAGGGCGCCATGGTACTTGAGAAAATAAAGCAGACATGCGAAAAGTCATTCAATGTCGATCCCGACAAGGTCGATACGGTGGTGGATGAGGTCGCCCGTCGAACCATCGAAATGCTTTCCTTTTTCGATATTCCACCGGGAGACATGCGGCCTTTCTCGGCGCTTCTCCAAGAAGCCAATGCCCAATTGGGCAAATTGAATCTGACCTATGAACAGTTGCTGCTCCAATATAAAGCGGCCAAGGACAAAGCCGAGAATCTTTCCCGCGAACTTCAGGAAGCGAACTGCAAGCTACGGAAATTGGCCACCACAGACGGGTTGACCGGCCTTTACAATCATCGCACCTTTCAGGATCTGCTCGAAAAAAGAGTCAGCGAGGCGCATCGTCATCGACGTAACTTGTCCCTGATTCTTCTGGATTTGGATCATTTCAAGTGCGTCAATGACTGCCATGGCCATCTTGTCGGCGATGCCGTACTGAAAGCGGTCAGCAATAAAATCCGTGGGTTGCTGCGCAGTGAAGATATCCCTGCGCGCTACGGGGGGGAAGAGTTCGCCCTGATTCTTCCAGAGACCGATATCGACGGGGGGGTTAGCCTGGCTGAACGCATCCGTGAAAATGTGTCCCAAATGCACATCGCCATCAATGGCGCGCCCATCCGAATCAGCGTCAGTCTGGGGGTGGCTGCCATCGGCCCCCATTTGCCGCCCTTCGACAAATCCGTTCTCGTCGATTTCGCCGACAAGGCTTTGTATACCGCGAAGCACAACGGCCGTAATACGGTTCGGATATCGACTATCAATACACAGAGCCTTGAGAACCATCTCAACAGCTGTACCATCGATTGATGAACGCGTAACCGGACTATCCTCCGGCCACCGGAGGAAAAATACCGACACGTTCACCACCTTGCAGGCAAGCATCAAGGGACTGCTTGACGCCGTCGACAAAGATGAGATGCGCCTTGGCAACGGGAATCCCAAGCTGCTCCAAGAGGTCGTGGACCGACGCGCCCGGCTTGATCGGCAGTCGGTTGGCGTTTTCGGGGGCCATGTTACTGAGGGAGGCAAACAGTTTCAGTTGAATGTAGTGTTCAGGCATGGTCGTGCCCCCGTTTTGGTAAGGTGGTTAATAAAACACGTATCGTATTCATTTCTTTTCATATCATTTTTCCTGCCATTTGGGCAGAAAAGAAGCTGATTGCCCTGAGCTGATTCCAGGGCGGCGTTGCTTTTGTGGGGGCCTTATGGCATCATCGCCCGACGCACTGGATTTCGGGGCAGGGCGCCTTTTTCCCTCGGGTATGCGGTTCAGCCTGCTCGGTCCCAAATGACCGATCGATTCCGCCGAAAGGACCATATTCAATGGATACAATCAAACGCGTTTTGATAACCGGCGGCGCCGGCTTTATTGGCTCTCATCTGGCAGAGGCGTTGGTGGCCCGTGGCGCCCGGGTAACCGTGTTGGATAACCTTTCTACCGGGCATCGCCATAATCTTGCGCATCTGGCTGACGATCTTGAATTCGTCGAAGGGGATATCCGGGACGCCGATCTTCTGTGCCGGTTGGTGAAAGGCTGTGATGTGGTGTTTCACCAGGCCGCGGTGGTATCGGTTACGCTCTCGGTCCAGGACCCGTCGTATAGCTGCGAGGTAAATTCGTTGGGAACGGTGCGGGTGCTGGATGCATGCCGGCGAAAGGGTGTGCGGCGCGTGGTGATGGCGAGCTCCAGCGCGGTGTATGGTGACGATCCCCGCCTGCCCAAAAAGGAGGATATGTCGCCGCATCCGTTGAGTCCTTATGCGGTGCAAAAACTGACCGGGGAGTTCTATGCAAAAACGTTCGGCCAATTATACGACTTGGAGACGGTCTGTCTCAGATATTTCAACGTCTATGGCCCGCGTCAGGATCCGTCATCGCCCTATTCCGGTGTAATTTCCATTTTTATGACCAAGGCGACTGCCGGACAGGCACCGACCATTTTCGGAGACGGTCAACAATCGCGGGATTTTGTTTATGTCAGGGATGTGGTTCAAGCCAATTGGTTGGCGGCTACGGAGAAGACGGCTGTCGGTCAGGTGTTTAACGTCGGCACGGGGAGTTGTATCCGCATCCGTGAACTCTGGAAGATGATCGGCCAGCTGACCAATACGACGGTGGAACCGTGTTTTGCGCCACCCGCGCGGGAGATATCCGTGAATCCATATCCGATATCGGCGCCATCCGCCGAAGCCTCGGTTTTGTTCCAAGGGTTGATTTGCGAAAGGGGCTTTCCGACACCCTGGCCTGGTATCGCGCCAATTCATCCGGTCATAACCCTTAATTCTCGAGAAACAGCGCGTCTTTTTTTACTGCTCCTGGCCGGTGCCGGCGGTTCCGGACACGGGCCGGACACTATGACGCTTTGCTGGCAAAATGGGCTTCCCATAATTTCTTAACCGCAGGGCCGCGCCATTTCCCCTTGCCGGATACGGTGGGTACCTGGTGATTATCCAAATACCTGGCGATCTTTTCCCAGCTTTCACCTTCTTCCCGCATGCCGGCGATAACATCCAACGTGCTCGGCTCTTCTTCTTCCTCAGATGAGGTTTCCTCCGCTGATGGCGCCTTCTCGGCTGGCGCGGCCTGCGGGGCGGCCACCGAATGGCTGGATGGAGAAGACGCCGGATCCGTCTCGCAACGGCTTGCCATCGTATCGGCTTCATCGGTGTGGGGCAAAAGATCCTCGTACCCCCACTTTCGTCCGATCATGGTTGCAAGTGCTTCAAGGGAATTGGCGATGCGTGTCGCCGTTATGTTTTGCGTGGCGATGGTATCGGCGATGCGGGTTTGATTTTCTGCAAGTACGTCTAGGGTTTCCTTGATCAGCGCAAAATTTTCGTTGGTGACCTTGGTGTAATAGTCGGGCTTGCGGCGTTCATTGCCCGCACGGCGCTGAGGTCCCTTGTAGTCCGTATAGTCGCGTCTGCTTCGATCCGTCTGCTTCAGTTTTCCACTTCTCAGATTGTGCAAAAAATCATCCATGGAGTCTCCTTATATTGTGCTGGGCGCATATAAACCCGCACTCTTGAATTAGTCAATGATGTTTTGGACGGACCCGTTAAAATCCTGATTCACGGCATCTTGACGACGTGTAAGCGCGCAGCCACCTTTTTGGCGGCCTTGTCTTGCATGGCGACCAGACCATGTGCTTGCGAATAACCAACATTCGCTTGCCGTTTTCATCATGAAGAATAGAGAATCACGTTATTGCAGGACAGTCGAAATAAAATGGGCAAGGCGGTTGGCTTACCTTCCTGACCGAAAATATCGGTCAGGCCAGGCGACGACTTTAGGGGCGCGGCAAAAAAATAATTGTACCGGGCTTGGTTTCATCTGCAAGCCGCTTTTCACGAATCCGTCAATCTTGAAAGACGCGACCGGCCGCGAGTGCCTTCTCCATAGAATGGTTAATAACCTTTCGATGACCGGCATACAAGCAAAAAGCGGGTGCTGCATCCAAAGAGCATGCAGCACCCGCTTTCAAAGCGATCATTCATCTCCCGCGATCGGCGGTGACCCGCCGAATGTCAGTTCGCCAACTGCCGGGATGTATTCGGTGGGGCCGGCCGCAATGTATCGGGCGTGAATGTCAATGTGGCGAAATAGTCCGCCAGCCGCTCCTCACGCCGAATCAAGCAACCGTGCCGTCCTGGCGGAAGAGCAATTCCTTGGGCCGTAACTTGCCATTATAGTTGAATCCCATGGCATGACCATGGGCACCGGTGTCGTGAATGACCACCAGGTCTCCTTCGGCAATGGGCGGCAAGGGTCGCTGAATGGCAAATTTGTCGTTGTTTTCGCACAAAGAACCCACCACATCCACGATTTGGGGGGAATCCGTTTCCCTTTTGCCGGGTACGGTAATATGGTGATAGGCGTTGTACATGCCCGGTCGCATGAGTGATGACATGCAAGCGTCCACACCCACGTAAGTGCGATAAATCTCCTTGCGGTTGATTACCTGGGTGACGAGGACGCCGTGCGGGCCGGTCATGTATCGGCCACTCTCCATATAGAGTCGCGGCATGCTGCCGTTGCGCATCGCAAAATCATTGAACAACGTCGTGATTTCCCGAGCCATGGCGTCTGTTTTCAGGGGGGCGTCCTCGGGCCGGTAGGGGATGCCCAGGCCGCCGCCGATATTGATGAAATCAAAACCGATGCCCAAGGCCACCGATATCCGCTCGACTTGCTCGAGCAGCATGGCGGCGGTTTGCACCATGTAGGTGTAGTCCCGTTCGTTGGAGGCCAGCATGGTGTGCAGCCCGAACCGTTTGGCGCCTCGATCCTGGGCAATTGCATACGCGCGGAGCAGCTGATCGTGGCTGACACCGTATTTGGCTTCCACGGGCTTGCCGATGATGGCATTGCCCGTGCGCCGTTGGCCAGGATTGTAGCGGAAGCAGATCAATTCGGGCATCTGCGGCAATTTTTCGATCAGCGAAATGTCGTCCAAGTTGATGATACTGCCACCGTCGGCCATGGCGGCAGCAAATTCCCGCCGGGTGGTGTTGTTGGATGTGAACATCAAATCGTCGCCGTTGCCCCCCACCCGACGTGAGAGTTCCAGTTCGGCGATCGAACTACAGTCGAAGCCGAACCCCATGTCGACCATGATCTCCAACACGGCCGGGTTGGGCAGGGCCTTGACGGCAAAGTATTCGCGGAAGCCGGGGATGCCGGCAAAGGCCGCCTTCAATCTCTCGCCGGTATCGCGAATGCCGGCTTCATCATAGATGTGAAAAGGTGTTCCGAAATGTGCGACAATTTCGTCCAAGCGTGGATAGAGCCGATTTTCAAAAGCGGATGACATGGGCATGACGGATCTCCTTAGGTGTTGAGGGCCTGGCCGATGCGGGACATCGCGGTGGACACGTTTTCATGGCTGTTGAAGGCACTGATACGGATGAAGCCCTCACCACAGGTGCCGAAGCCCGCACCTGGTGTGCACACAACGCCGGCCTTGGCCAACAGCATGTCAAAGAACGACCATGAATCCGATCCGGTGGCGATCCAGATGTAAGGCGAGTTCTCACCCCCGATGCAAGCATAGCCCAGGGCCTGCATCTCTTTGCGGACCAGTGCGGCGTTCTCCATGTAGCCGTCGATCAACCCGGTCATTTGGGCTTTGCCGGCATCGCTGTAGATGGCGGCCGCGGCGCATTGAACCGGGTAGGCGACACCATTGAATTTTGTGCTCTGACGCCGGTTCCACAGGCTGTGAACCGAATGCGCCTCACCCGCGGCGGTATAGGCCATCAGCGATTTGGGGACCACCGTATAGGCGCAACGGGTGCCGGTGAAACCGGCCGTCTTGGAGAAACTGCGGAATTCAATGGCCACTTCACGGGCGCCCTCGATTTCGTAGATGGAGTGGGGCAGGCGATCGTCGCGGATAAACGCTTCATAGGCGGCATCAAAGAGGATGATGGCCTTGTTGGCCGCTGCATAATCCACCCATGCCTTGAGCTGCTCCTTGGTAATCGTGGCCCCGGTGGGGTTGTTGGGAAAACAGAGGTAGATCAGATCCACCGGTTCTTCCGGCAAGGCCGGGATGAACCCATTTTCCATGCTGCCGTCCAGATAGACGACGCCCTCGTAGCGGCCGTTCCGATAGGTGCCCGTGCGTCCCGCCATGACGTTGGTATCCAGGTAGACGGGGTAGACCGGGTCTGGAATGGCGATACGGGTGTCGGTGGCGAAGATTTCTTGAATGTTGCCGGTATCGCATTTGGCACCATCACTCACAAAAATTTCATCGGCATGGATGTCGGCGCCGCGTGCCTGGAAATCGTTTGCCGCAATGGCCTCGCGCAGAAAGGCATACCCCTGCTCGGGGCCGTAGCCGCGAAAGGTGCTGTCCTGTGCCATTTCGTCGACGGCCTGGTGAAAGGCGGCAATGCAGGCCGCCGGCAGGGCGTGGGTCACGTCACCAATACCCAGACGGATGACCGGCACCTCGGGATGCTGTTGCTGATGGGCCGCCACACGCTTGGCGATCTCTGAAAAAAGATAAGATGCATTGAGTTTCAGGTAATGCGCATTGATATGAATCATGGAATGCCTCGTTTCAATTTTCGTGCATTGGGGGTAAGCTGCTTTTTACGAATCCATCGGAAATGCGACTTTTTACGCGTCCATCAAGTCATGGTCGTCGATGGGGATTCGGGCCGTCTCCTTAATTGTATTCATGACAATCGTGGTGTGGGTGGCGACCACGCCGTTCAGGGGGGCGATCTTGTCCCGGACCAGGCGTCCCAAGGCCCGGGTGTCGGTTTCGCGTACCTTGAGCAAATAACCGTCCTGGCCGGCCACATAGTGGATTTCCTGAACCTGGGGCAGGGCGGTCAACGTCTGAACCAAGCCCTGGGGGTCGATGGCGCCGCCGGTTCGGACCTGGATAAAGGCCACCTGGCTTTTACCGAAACGTTCCGGATTCAAGCGGACCTCGTAACCGTCGATGTAGCCCATTTTTTCAAGTTTTCGGATCCGTTCCAATACGGCCGAGGGGGCCATGCCCACCTGCCGGGCCACCTCCACATTGGGAATGCGGGCTTTTTCCTGTAAAATTTTAAGAATATTTAGGCTGATGTCGTCTATCATTCTGATAATTCCTTTTGATCGAACAAATATTCTTTAAATTATAGATTGTCAAGAATATTATTCGAATATTCTTCCTTGCGGAAGAATGTCACCGCAGTCTCCCCATGGAGAAAGGGATTGCAGTTCCCGAACAATTTTCCTATGGGGGCAAGAGGGCAAGCGCGGAATCTTCCGCGGGCGCGGGTTTTTTCCATATGACGGTCGTCTCCGATGCAAACCACCTGTAGGCTTGCGGGGCGGACAGGAGCAAAAGGATGTTGAAAATTGCCGTTATCGGTGCCGGCGGATGCGTGGGTGCCATATTGCGATATCTGGTTGCCGGCGCGGTTCACCGGCTGGCGCAAACACCGTCCTTTCCGGTCGGCACCATGACCGTGAACGTGGTTGGATGCTTTTTGATCGGTATCGGTGGTGGACTGATGGAGAGCCGTCAATTCTTCTCCCCGGAATGGCGCGCCTTTCTTTTTGTTGGGATCATGGGCAGCTTTACCACCTTTTCCACTTTTGGCCTGGAGACGTTCAACCTGGCCAAAGAAGGCCAGTGGCTATCTTCCTGTGGAAATATCGGCATCAGCCTCTTGCTGGGGCTTGCCGCGGTTTTTGCCGGGCACCTGCTATCCCGATTGATCTGAGCGGCTGTTTGAAAAGCCCGTCTAAGGCCCGCTACCGGCGTTGGGAAATCAAAAGGAGAAAAAGAATGAACGCAATCCAGGAAGAGGGGCAACTCCTGCGCATCATCATCGGTGAATCCAACAAGCACGAGCGCATGCCGCTTTACGAATGGATCGTGCGCCAGGCCCGCTCCCGGGGATTGGCCGGGGCCACGGTTTTGCGGGGCATCCAGGGATTTGGGGCCAACAGCCTGATTCATACCACCAAGATTCTGCGGCTTTCCGAAGACCTGCCGGTGGTCGTGGAGATCATCGATTCAGCAGAGAAAATCGAAGCCTTCCTTCAGGCGATCGATTACGCGATCACCGAGGGAATCGTAACCGTGGAGAAGGCGTGGGTGCGCATGTATCGCGCCAGCGGTAAAAAAACCACTGCCGGTGGTGATGCTTCATAAAAGAAACCGGCAATGCCGGTGAGCAGCACTTGCCCGATCCGCCAGAGCAGACCCGGTCGCCGGACGAAGGGGTTAACGGGGGTGCTGTCCGGTGGGTGGCCCATCTACTAAAACCGCAGGGAAAGGCAGGTCAGCCCACCGTCCATTTTTCTGAATTCACACGTATCCAGCATGATGATCGGTTTTCCCAGGGCCTGTAGCTTTTTACGGGTATCGGGAAAACCGATGGGCATGATCAAATGGCCGTTGATCAGAAGGGTGTTACCGGCATAGGCTTCTTCGGGAACGACGAGAATTTTATGATAGCCGGCCAAGGCCGGATGGTCGGCAAAGGTCTCGGTCGTGAGCAGTGTATCGTCAGCGACGGCGTTGACGCTGGATTTGAAGTGCAGGCCGGCTGCCACCGGAAGGGTTGCCCACGTGTAGCCGAAGTCGGCAAGCACATTTCCCAGTTGAAGCGCCCCTCAGCATTGGTGCGGTCGGAAAGGCCGATCAGCACATGTTTTCCCATCATCAGCACATCCCCGCCATCGACGGTTCCGGGTGACTTGATCCGAACGGTTTCGCGGAACGACGCCAATGCCGTTTCGATGGTCTCCACCTCAGCCTTGCGCGCCGCGGCACCCGGATTTGTCACTACCGCCACCTCGGGCGTCACCACGGCCGTGTCTTCCACAAAATGGGCATCCGGATGGCCTTCAAGCGCATCAAGAACGGTTACGGTCAGCCCGCAGCCGGTCAATGCGTCGACGTAGGCATCGAATTGCGCAAGGGCCGCCGGGTAGTCGGGTACCCCCAGGTTCGCCGTGGTAAGGCCCGCCGCCAGGTCACGGCCGGGGCGCCGGGTCAATGCATGGGTAAAAAACATACGATTCATCCTAATGGATTTTGCAGGGTTGCCGATATAACGGCTGGTTCAGAAGAAAACTGTCACGGATGCGTTGGCCGTTTTTAACAGAACGAGCGATCTTACGAAAATGGCATGGCCGTTGTCGAATCTAAAATGACCCCAACAGCCCGTCTTCATAGCAACAATGATCACTAAAAGAAATAGCTTTCATCCAGCGTGTCAGACATTCCGCTTGGATGAAATTCTCTCGTCCGGGCATCATCATCTGCTTGTCGAAAAAATGAAGCGCCTGGATCGGGGGGAACGCGACGCCATGGGCATGTAAGTTATTTACCGATAGGAAAATAGGCTACTATCCTGTTAATTTTTCGAGGAGACAGATTCCATGTTTCAAAAGTTTCGAAACCTTAAGCTGAGAACCAAACTGTTGGTATCCATTTGTTCGGTTGCCTGGCTGGCATTTGCCATTACGATTGCTTACATCGGTTATCACACGAACACCATTGCCAAGGAAGATGCCTTCGATAAGGCGCGCGAATCGGCGCACCGCTTCGCCAACATGGTGCAGGCCGATCTTGGGGGCGCCATGGACACCGCCAAAACCATCGCCCGTTCCTTCGAGGGGATGAAACAACAGGGTACGCCGCCTCGGGACATGATGGATGGTATTCTGAGGCAAGTTCTTTTGGACAACCCCGGATTCCTTGCCGTGTGGACCCGCTGGGAACCCGATGCCCTGGATGGTAAAGACGCCGACTTTGCCAACGCCTTTGGCCATGACGAAAGTGGTCAATACATGCCCTACTGGAACCGTCTGGGCGGTGAGGTCGATGTCGAACCGCTGAGTGAAAAGATGGCCACCGGGGATCAGGAGCAATACCTTGAAACCTTGAAATCAGGGCAGGAGACCGTTTCAGAGCCGATTTTCTTCAAGAAGGGCAATACACGCGAGTTAAAAGCCGTTTTGTCGGTTCCGGTCCGTTTCATGGGCAAGGTGGTCGCGGTGGTGGGGATCGACATTCCTGTTTCCACCCTGGCACCCATTGTTCGACGCGTGAAACTTTTTGAAACCGGATATGGTTTTCTGGTTTCCAACAGCGGCATCCTGGTCGCACACGGCACCAACGACAGCATTCTCGGTAAATCCACACAGGAATACGGTTTCAGCCAGAGCACGCTCAACAACATCAGACAAGGGCGTGAGGACAACACCTTCATGATATCCAAGGTCACAGGGCTCAGAACCGACTACATTTTTATCCCCATTCAAATCGGTAATGCGAAAAATCCCTGGAGTTTTGGCGTCAACGTTCCCCTGGAAAACGTGCTCAAACGGCCGCGCCAATTGCTTTATGCCACCCTGATCGTCGGCAACATTGCGCTCTTGGGCTTGCTGGCGATTGTTTACCTGATTTCCGGTGGAATTTCCCGCCCGGTTGTCGAAATCGCCGGTGTTGTTAATAAAGTCGCCACCGATCGCGACCTGACGCTTCAGGTACCGGTCCAAAGCCGTGATGAGGTCGCTTGATGGCCAACGAATTCAACAAATTGATTGTTTCGCTACGCGACTCTCTGAAAGTCGCCGATCACTCGGCCGTGGGGGTTAAGAACTACTCCGCGGAGGTGTCCAAGCGGGCAACGGCCAACAAGGATCGTGCCGCAGAGGAAGAACGCCAAATGGCCGCCATTCAGGATACCATCACCCAAATGGGTGGAACCGCCGGTGAAGTGGCCCAGTTCTCCCAATCCCAGCGAGACGCCGCCAACCTATCCTACCGCCGCATTGAAAACCTGATCGAGAATATGCGGCAGATGGGCCAGGCTTCTTCCGAGCAGATCGAAGAGGCCGATGTCGCCAACGAACGTGTGACCGCCATGGGTGAAACCGGTGCCATGGTTGTGGCCACGGCGGGGCGCCAGGGTGAGCAGGTGGGCAAGGTTACCGACGCCGTCGGGCAGATTGACACCATCGTGTCGGAAATGACCCTTGCCGCAAACCGGGCCACCCAGCATGGCCAGGATGTATTAACCGCCGCCCATGAAGGTGCCCAATCGGTAAAAGAGACCGTTTTGGGTATGCAGGCCATTGCGGAGTCTTCGGAGAAAATCGCCGACATCATCTCCGTTATCACCGACATCGCCGAACAGACCAACCTTCTGGCGCTCAACGCCGCCATCGAAGCTGCCCGTGCCGGTGTTCATGGCAAGGGGTTTGCCGTGGTTGCCGATGAAGTCGGTAAGCTGGCCCAGCGCTCATCCGAAGCGGCCAAGGAGATCGGCCAGCTGATCAAGGAATCGACCCTTCGCGTTCAGGACGGAACCCGGCTGACCGAACGGTCCGAGCAGGCACTCGAGAAGATCGCCAAAGGCGGCGAAATCAACCACGAGGCCATTGATCATATTTCCGAAATGACCCGAACATTGAACCAGCAAACCCGGGAAGTGACGGGCCTCATGGAAGGGCTGAACGCGCTGGCCGGGGA
>NZ_BBCC01000025.1 GCF_001311845.1 Desulfosarcina cetonica JCM 12296
ATCTTTGCGGCCATTGTGACCATGCTTGCCACATATTCTCCCACAGGAATAGGTCCAATTATTTTACCATCGTCTCCATGGTTAAAGAAAGTAACGACTTCCTCATCCTTTTTACCAATACGATAAAGCAGGAGTGCTGGTTTGGGTCTCACCCTCTTGCAATCATAGTCGTATGCAAAATGAATCTTAAGGTATCCCCCGGCTTGTTGACGGGATATACTATCTTGCTCATAAGATGTATTAAGAATTGCATTAAATTGATCTGCCACTTTCTCGCTGAAAAGCAAGCTTGCATGGTCCTCATTAAAAGCATAGCTCATGCCAGCTTCGGCTTGTGGCCTGTCGTCCAGAAGACTGGATAGGGTAATCGTACCGTCATTGTTCGATCGTAAAGGATTGCGACTTCCTTTGTAACCGTAAAACAAATAAAACTTCACGGATTCGGGTAATTTTTTCCTGTATAATGATTTGATAAAATCACCATCCGGTTGCATATCGTACCAGCTGGGAATGACTACCGGAGATTGCTTGACGCCGTATTCGGCCATCCGATCGCCGCCCCATGGTGTTGCCATTGAAAAAAAAAGTGTTACGTAAGGAAATTGTGGAAAATAATTTACGATAAAAGATCTTGCGACCAAACCGCCCATGCTGTGGGCAGCAAAAATAATTTCATTAAATTGGTATTTCGCCTGGAGGTTGGATAGTTTCCAGAGCAGCAGGTATGCCATGCTGTCTATGCGCAGTCCGGTTGGATAGTAAAAGAACCAAGGCTGAAAACGGGACCTATCGATGTGATTAACAAGATACTGCCATCCTTTGGGCGTTCCGGTGGCGCCGTGTATAAAAAGAATCGGAATTTTATCAGGATCATATTCCTCGAGAAAATAGATAGTTCCGCCAAATTGAGAGAAAAACGAGCCCGGCTCCCAAAAGCCTTTTTTCCCATTCTCCTCAGCAAAGCGCTCATCATCTAAATCCGTTATAATTCCCGCTTGCCGGCTATAGAGATGTGGAGGCTTTACCGATGAGATTATTTTCCCATGGGGTATCTCTATATTTTGATACTTTTCTGGAATGATGATATCAATATCGAAAACAACGCCAACGGCAGGAGCTCGGACTAAAGTTGGGTCGCCATATTGACCGGCAGGTTCACCATCATCATAAATAAGGTTGCTGTTTTTATCCCGATACGCAAAGATGTAATAATTACCTTGATGAACGCCGAGCTCATACTCTCCGGAATCGTGCAAAACCGTATAGTTTACGGCTTTCATTCCATCTTCCACTGAGCAAGCAGCGACAATAATCGGCCCGTTTCCCAAGCATTTTGCATCAATATGCCCGACGATAGCTGTGTATTCCTGAAATTTATTCGTGTCTTTTTTCAATTTAATAAGCGAGCAGCCCGTTGCGGTAAAACATATTATAAAAAGACTCATGCTCACTATTTGAAAAGTAGCCAGTATACCCGCCTTCAAGTTATTTATCGTAAATTTTAATGTTTCACGGCAAGACTCAAATTTTTCCATAACGACACGGCCTTGGTTGTCTGCTGCAATGCATGGTAAAAAAGTTCTAAGACTTTCCATTTGTTGACTCATGTACAGATACATTACGAAATATGGGGATAAGAAACGGCACCGCTTTCTTATATTCTAAATACGGGCGACCAAATCTTAATTCCAGCTCCCGTTCTTCAAAGAATTTTAAATAAAAGATATGGGCTGGAATAACTTCAAGTGCCAGCCATAGAGTAAAAAATGTCGAACCTGCTAAGAGGCCAAGTGCCAAACATCCCGCATAAAAGCAAAAGACATTGGATTTCTTGACAACTTATATACATATCCATCAACTACATTCTTTGTCAGAAAAAAAGCGGCTTGACCGTGACCTTTCTCCATTAAGGCCAAATTTGAAACCGCCACAAAAAATATCCCAATAGGGATAAATATCACGCCAAGTGCTATTCCTATTGCCCTATATGGCAGGGATTGAATCCCTAAAAGCTCATCATATTTAGTAAGGCCCGGGTAGAATATCCCAATCAATACTGGAAGAAATAAAGCAACAACAACAATAAAGTGGAGAGTCATCGTTGTTGTTTCACATACTTTTTCCGTTGGATATTTCCTTAGAAAGATGCCAAGAACAACTGTACTTAGAAAAAATAGCGCGCATCCGATTATTTGTATGTATATCATTCGCATTTTAACAGTAAAATAAGTATTTGCATCTAAATCGGGATATTGACTATCTTTTGATATTCGGATTGTAATTGGTACCGACAGGCTCTTTATCCTCCCAAGGAAGCCGTGGTTCGATTATTTGATGAATTTACCAAATACCAGGGATAAGCCGATATTTTATTTTTCGAGAATACTCCGAATATCCGTCCAACTCGTTCTGTAGCATCCTGTCCTCAAGAAATGTACGAATAATCGTAATGATAACAGCAAGAATTGCTGGGATCAATGAATACAACGATCCGATGATAAATGAATCCGCTAAACACGCAAAAATCATGGCCACATAACCGGGATGGCGAACAAGACCATAGGGACCGTTCATTACGACCCTGTGAGCACGATCATTTTGAATTCTTGAGCTCCCCTCAAAATGCTCATTTGTCAACATGGCCCAATAAAAAAGGAGAAAGAACCCCAAATAGAGAACAATACCCACAATCGCATAGTTGATGTTCAATTGAGACCACTGATATCTACCGACATCAAGCCCTGCCAATATTGGGATGGCCAACAAAACCAATAAAAAGTAGATTGCCAAAATTAGCTTGTCCCATCTTTTAGTACCCTGCCGGATAAATGCTCTCTGGTTTGCCAACCCGGGTGCGAACTTCCACATCAATATAGCACCGACGATCGCCCCCAGAAAATGAATTCCAAAAGCAAGCCATGCTCTCAAGATATTCAGTTGGCCAGCCGCGAGAAAAAAGGCAACCGCCATCAGTATCGTCCAGCGTAAAGGTGCAAGCAGATACCTGACACCTTCTTTGTTCAATCGCGGCTCCATTGGCTTCCTCCCGTCACCTTCTAAATAGAATCTGTGTTCAGACCAAAGCTGATGAACCCGTAAAAAGTCGCATTTCCGACGGATTCGTAAAAAGAAGGCCGACGACTATCACCCATTCGGGGTGGAACTATTAAACAGAAGAGATTGGCAGATGGAAGAGGATTCCACATTCTTATGACAGAACCAAATGCAGGAGGCAAGCAATTTATTATAATTTTTTCAATGAGTTAAAACATTGACGAATAAGGGGATTCATTGGTATTATTTTTAAAAGAAGGGATTAGTTTGGTCCGACCAGGGCAATCAGTTAATACGCGCCAAAGCAATTCCGGCGTCGCAAAGCTGATGCGTGCGGAACCTTCGGGTTTTCCTGTCTCCCAAGCCCTTGTAAAATCCGCCATCGCATCGCCAGGCGTCCGTACATCAAGGGTTACGATTTTCATGGTTCCACCTCTCGATATCATGCTGGAAATCAGCGACCAACTGTTCCGGTATCGTGAACTCATCGGCGCGTTCCTTTCCACCCAAATGGCGATGATCGCCCTTACCGGTCTCACTATCGTAGCGCAAAACACATTCGCCACGCACAACATACGCGAGCCTGTATTTAAACCCGTGTAAAGACCCCATCAGCGGCTTTGGGAAACACCACAAAACCAGTTCTGCAAATGCCGATTGGGAATATATAATACGTGTGTGAATGAGTTTTACGGCTTTCATGTTGGAAACACCTAAATTGAGCGATTGTCCGAGCTTGCCGCATATACAAGGAAGATGGCTTTCCGCTATAGTCTCCTATGCGGGGAGTCATCTGACGCCGTAGATGGGGTGAGATCGGCAATCCCGGAGGGTTTCCCATTTTGGCGTTTTAAAGTGGCGTAAGGCACTCACACTACTTTGGATTACAACATGTCCAAAATGGGAAACGCTCAATTTAGGGAACAATACCAACACCGTTGACTGTTATCAATCAGTCCAACACTTCGACCGGAATTCAGTCTTGTTGTGTCGATTCCTTTCTGCACGGGCAATGTTTGACGGGCCTTGCCCGTCTATTGTTTCTATTCATACGTTTATATGGTGATATAGTGACATTTTATTTAGATATTTAAGGACGTCCCGGAGTTCCCGGAGTTCCCCCCAAAAAGCAGGATATAGGCAAGAGACACCTGCCAAAAGTCAACCTTATAATGTTCTTTTTGTCCTCAAAAAACTCAATATAGCTAAATTTTCAGGGGGTATTTTAAAGTCAATTAAAACAATTCTAAATAGTTGGTTTTGCCCGATGCCACGCCGAATACGGCAACGCATAGAATGAATCTCGTTACCACATTCGACTATTATATAAATAATTATTTTTTTCCAATATTCTTAGCAATATCAATTATTATATCCACATTTGATCTTGCAATTGATTTTAGATCAATCCAGTAGTTTATCATTGTAACATCTTCCTTTTTGACTTTTTCTCTGCGTATCTGCGATTCTAAGTATTCAATTGCTTCAATTGAATCCTCATAATTCTTATTTTTAAATCCTATTATAGCTGCAAAATCATTAGCATTGGGAGGTTGATTAGGATTCTGCGTTAAGTAAACCAAATAGGGTCCACTGCTATAATCTAAATTATAGCCATACCACCTGTATAATCTATCTGCATAAGTTTTTCCCATTTCAACATTTAGTCCATCGGTTTTAGGATTTTTTACCCAAACAACCAGATTGTTATTACCAATACTTTTCCCAAAACGCTTCAAACTTTTTTTTAAAGTTATTACTATCTTTTAGAGTCAAATTTTCCGTATAATAATATGAAGTTGCAAAAAACAGTGTATATGAATCATAGTTGTCTGGGATTTGATAATTACCTATATCTTCTTCAATATAAAGAGGGGCTACTTGTTGTTTCTTCATTGTGCAGTTTATAAGGGTAAGAAATATGATCGTCAAGATGATAATATTAACTTTTGAGGACTCTTTTTTGTTTTTCAAAACTGCAATCTCCTATGTTATTTGATGAATGAAAATATTGGAACTTGCAAATACTTATATGGCAGAACAACACCCGTAACTATTTTTGATGGATTCACATATCCATTTTGAGTTTTTATATGAGTTTTTAGACTATTTTTATTATCCAACCTAATATTATTTCCATTACTATAGATTACAAATTTTGCATTAAATGGAACTATTCCAAATCTTGGGAGTGCACATCCCCAGTATCCTAAGAAGATTTTGAGATCTGGATAGCGATTTATACTATACAAATTGTAATTATATTCTTGACCGTGAATTGAATAATTTGAAAATTGGACAGCTAAGAATTCTTGCGATTCAATTTCTGACATTCTCTTTATATTTCTTAAGCATTTGACTCTGTGAATTAATGAATCGTTATAGTAAATATTATGATTAACATCGTTGATGTTTTTTAACTGATACTCATTCAATCCTTCTAATAATTGGCAAAATTCTTCAATATCTATATTCATATAATCTAATAGAATTGCGGCACCGAAATCAGCAAGAAATTCGATAAATGTCCCAAGATTAACAAGTTCATTTAAGTTGCAAGTACTATAAATTGTGTAGATATATGATATCTGGAAGATATTGAGTGAGTTTAGTCAAATCATATAAATATTTATCCTTTATGAATTGATTATATGCATCTGCCACTTTCCATTGGTAACATATATGGCCATGTAAAATATGTATTAATTCATGTGAGATTAAAGCAATTCTTTGCTTATCATTTTTTGCAGAATATGGTCTATCACTATCCCACAAGGCTCTTGAAAAATGAATTTCACCATTTGGATAAGAGGCAGCTAAAGGCATCTGAGTTGAAAAAATTTTTATTTTTAGGTTTGGTATATAGTATAGTCCATAGTCCCTATACGATGAAAACACACTTGAAGATCTAATAAGTTTAAAGTAAGCGCTACTAACTTTTCTGAGTAATCTGTCTGCTTTTACTTGTATTTCATTATCAGGCAAAATCTCGGTATCACCTATTTTCGCGATAACTTTATTGCAATAAACGTCTGCAGTTTCTTTGTTTGTAAAACATGGAAATGAAATATAAGCATTTGATATTGGATCGTATCCCGAAGATTCCCAGAACTGGATAATAGAACAACCTTCAATGTTGCAAAGAAAGAGAAGGATGACAAAAAAATGTTTTGTTTTCATATTTAATTTTACATTTTCGGGACAAGCCAAGCAAGTGGCTCACAGGAAGTAACTTATAAAAAGGGATCAAGTCTGCCCTTGACACAGCCGCATGTTTTCTACGAATTTTTATCTATGGTAAGCCCACCTCACACATCGTTTTCAAGCACTTGACACCATCAAATGAATATCATTTACAGCGCGGAGAAACCAGTGTCTCAAACAAAGGCTATCGTAGCCGAGTAAACCAACTTTCTTATTCACACTTGGAAATAAAAAGCCGGATCACAAACACATCGGAATACAGCCCGATGCTGTATCCAACGCGCCTACGTCCGGCGATTAAGAAACGATTTTGTTTTCAGTTCTGAAGCATCTTTCACAACGTGGCTCAGTCCAGTTGTATTTTCAACAAAGCAAACTGTTTCTACGATGTGCTTGAATAGGAACGCTTTTGGTGGAACTGAAGGTCCACCCTCCTTTGCTCTTAAGCAAATCTACTTTTTTTATTGGCAAAGTGGCAATTTGGCTATGCAAATATCATACAATAAGCGATATATATAGATATCTGTTTAAATTTAAGAGGTTATGTTTTTTGCAGAGTCGCTGGTGTAACGATTCGTGTCGAATATTCTAATTAAGGAAGCGTATAGCTGTGAAGATAGGTTACACCCATGGAGAGAATTAGGGGCATTTTTCGGGTTTTTGGTCTTTAATAGTGGTAACGGCAGGCTAAAATACGGATGTTGTTTTCATTGACCTGGTAAACCAAACGGTGTTCCTGGTCGATGCGGCGGGACCAGCAACCGGAAAGCTCATGCTTTAGCGGTTCTGGTTTGCCGGTACCGGTGAACGGATCGCGCTGTACCTCCTTGATCAGCTTGATAATGCGTAGGGCCTTTTTGCGATCCTTTTCCACCCACCAAGCCAGATCCTCGAACCCGGACGGATCAAACTCCAAGCTTTTTGCAGGCTTCGTCAAAGGGGATGCCTTTCTTGCGGTTTTTTGCCTCCAGCAATCGTTTCTTCATCGCCTCGTTTTTAAGAAGATAGGCCGTCTCTTTTTCTGACTCAATTTCCCGCCAAAGGTCGATGGGCACAATGACCCCAACCACCCGGTTGTTTTCATCGGAGATGTATTGAATTTGGCCCATGATGGTACCTCCTTTACTGCAAGGGCGCCCCGTGGGGCTGTTTCTATCGTTCGGCATCGCACTTGATCAGCACACCCGCGATCAAATGCAGACTTCACCGGCAGGGCCTACTGTGGGCATATCCGAGTTTCTCTAATGGCCGCCAATTGCTTTGAGAATAGCATAAGCTTCACCTTTTACAAGCCTATCGTTTTTTAGCTTGCATTCACCCCCCAGAACCATAAAAACAAAAAAGCCGTAACTGCAGAGGGTGTCTGCGATTACGGCCAGTACATAGGGGTGTTACATGTATTAAAAAAGTGGCGTCCCCAAGGGGATTCGAACCCCTGTCGCCGGCGTGAAAGGCCGGTGTCCTGGGCCAGGCTAGACGATAGGGACGCAAACTTTAGCTCTTTTTTGGTGGGCCGTGTTGGACTCGAACCAACGACTCTCTGCTTAAAAGGCAGATACTCTACCGACTGAGTTAACGGCCCGAAAGAGAAAAACCGTTTCTACACGCGGCAAGCCCTTTTGTCAACCTTAAAATCGGCGGTCTGGTAAAAAGATGGCAAGGCCCTCTATTTCCTCCAGAATTCCGGTACCACCAGAATGATCAGGGTATAGATTTCGAGCCGCCCCAGCAGCATGCACCAGGCAAGCAGCCATTTCCCCAGGGCCGGAATGCCGGCGAAATTTTCCACCGGTCCCACCAGACCGAAGCCCGGCCCGATGTTTCCGATGGTAGCGGCCACGCGCCCAGGGCGGTGACGAAATCCACCCCGATGCCGGCCAGGAGCACCGTGCTCAAGGCAAACAAGGCCATGTACAGGGCCAGGAAGCCCAGCACGCTGCGCACCACATCCTCGGGTACGCCCTTGCCGCCGATCTTGATATGCGATACCGCCCTTGGATGGATCATGCGGAACAGTTCCTTGTAGCAGAACTTGAAACAAAGCATGATGCGCAGGCACTTCATGCCACCGCCGGTGGATCCCGCCGAGGCCCCCACGAACATGCACAAAAAGATGAGTAGCTGGGACATGGCCGGCCACAGCTCGTAATCCGCCGTGGCATAACCGGTGGTGGTGACGATCGAAACCACCTGAAAAGCGGCATAGCGCAGGGACTGGCCGGCATCGGCATACACGCTTTTGTAGATGTTGGCGCCGACGACAAGGGTCAGGATCAGGCACATGGCCAGGTAGAAGCGGCATTCCGAATCCTTCCAAAAGGCCAAGGGACGCCCCTTGAGCACCTGGTAGTGCAGGGAGAAGTTGATGCCGGCCAACAGCATGAACAGGGTGATGACCCCATCGATGTAAACGCTGTCAAAATAGGCCACGGAGGCATTCTTGGTGGAAAAGCCGCCCGTGGGCATGGTGGTGAAGGCGTGGTTCAAGGCATCGAAGAGCGTCATGCCGCCAACCATCAACAGCGCCGCCTCGGCAACGGTGAGCAGCGCGTACACCTGCCAGAGAATCACGGCCGTGTCGCGGATGCGCGGTTTGAGCTTGTCCGGCACCGGGCTGGGCACCTCGGCCTTGTAGAGCTGCATGCCGCCGACGCCAGAAAGGGCAGAATGGCGATGGAGAGCACGATGATGCCCATGCCCCCCAGCCATTGAATGAAGCTGCGCCAGAGCAACAGCCCCGGGCTCTGCCCCTCGATGTCGGTCAGGATCGAGGATCCGGTGGTGGTGAACCCGGAGACCGACTCGAAAAAGGCGTCCACGAAGGTAAAGCCCGGGTCGGAAAAGTAGAACGGCAGGGCGCCGAAGAAGCCGATCGCCGTCCAGCCCACGGCCACGATGGCCATGCCTTCGCGCTGGCTGATGGATTCGGTCTTTTCATGCCGGAAGACCAGGGTCAGCACGCTGCCGCCCACCAGCGTCAGCCCCATGGCCTTGACCAGCGGCATCAGGCTGCCGTCCATGGCGAAAAGGGCGTAAACCAGCGGAACCAGCATGGTGGCGCCGAAAAAAAGGTTCAGCACACCGACGGTATTGAGAATATAGCGCCAGCGCATGCTAGAAGTACTCCAGCTTGACGGCCAGGATCTTCTCCACGCCGGGGATGGCTTTCCGGGTGGCGAAGATGATGATCCGGTCCTCGGGTTCGATGATGCTGTCGCCGGTGGGGATGATGATCTTTTCCCGGCGGATGATGCCGGCCACCATGGACCCCTTGGGGAAGGCGATCTTCTTGAGGGGCTTGGCGACGATACCGGAGGTGGGCAGGGCCACCGCCTCCATCACCTCGCCCTCTTCTCCCTTGATCGAAATGGCCGAAAGCACCTTACCGCGCCGGATGTGCTGCAGGATCGTGTTGATGGCCGACAGGCGCGGGCTGACCACCTGTTCGATCCCAATGGTCGACATCAGCGGGAAATAACTGAACTTGTTGATCTGGGTGATGGTTTTCTTGGCCCCCAGGCGCCTGGCCAGAAGCGCGGCGAGGATATTGGTCTCCTCGTCACCGGTAAGGGTCACCACCAAATCGGCGTCGTGAATGTTCTCCTCTATCAGAAGGCCCTGGTCCGAACCGTCGCCATGCAAAACCACGGTTCGGTTCAACCGTTCGGCCAGGTGTTCGCAACGCGCCGCCCGTCTTTCCACGACCTTGACCGAAAGCGACTGGGCTTCCAACTGGCGGGCCAGCCGGTAGCCGATCCGACCGCCGCCGACGATCAGCACCCGTTTGACCGGTGTCGCGTGCTTGTCGAAGATGGACAGATGGCGGAAGAGTTTCTTTTCCTCACTGATAAAGTAGACCAGATCGCCGCCGCGCAGATGGTTGTTGCCCTTGGGGATGATCAGGCGATCATCGCGCACGATGGCGGCAATCAAGGGGCGGTCCTCCGGAATAACGGCGGGCAGATCGGAAAGTTTGACATCGGCCAGCCGCGATCCGGGATCCAGGTAAAGCCCCACGAACTTGATTCGCCCATCGGCGAATTCGCCGACGTCCACCGCGCCGGGAACGCTCATCAGGCGCTGAATCGTGCGCACGACTTCGATTTCGGGGTTGATCACCGTATCGATGTGAGGTGTGTTGCTCTTGAAGGCATTATGGTAGCGATCGAAATCGGCGCCGCGCAGGCGGGCCAATTTCTTGGTGGTCGGCGCGAGAATATCGGCGACCAGGCAGGCCACCAGGTTGACCTCATCGGAATCGGTCACCGCCAGCATGATTTCGGCCTCGTGAATACCGGCCTCTTCGAGGATGGAAGGACTGCTTCCCGACCCGTTGATGGTCTGCACGTCGATGCTCTCCGAAAGGCGCTTCAAGGCCTCGGGATTGGCATCGATCACGACCACATCCTTGTTTTCAAGAGCCAGCCGACTGGCAATATGGAACCCGACTTCTCCGGCCCCCACGATGACGATTTTCAAAGGCGCACTCCTTTGGGACAGGGATTGATGGAGGTGATGATGGGTCCTTTATCAGAAAGCGGCCGGTGTGGCGACCTTTATTGATGAACGCGTAAAAAGTCGCATTTCCGACGGATTCGTAACAAGCCCGAGATCAAGGCTTGCGAATCCTTAAGGAATGAGGCGTACTTGGCGTACGCCGCAGTGACGAAGGATACGCGTAACGCCGATATCGGGCTTGTTACGAATCCGTCTTTATTGAATGAATACGGTTGCAGCGAGCAGCAACGCGACACCCAAGGCCACCGCATCGATGCGGCCAAAGGCAAGCGCGGGAAGGGTGCGATCGTTGGAATAGCAGCGCGCCTGCATGGCGGCGGCCAGTTCATCGGCCCCCAGAAAGACGCGCCGAAACAGCGGGATGGTGAAATGCCGAAGCCGCACCAGGGGATTCTTGCGCCGGTCGATGCAACGGGCGCGCTGGGCATCGGACATCTCCCTGGCCTGGAAGAGAATCAGGGGCAAAAAACGCACCACCAGCCCCACCATGGTGGCCGCCATGCGCGGATTTATCCCGGGAATGGGCCTCAGGAACCAGACCAGGGCGGCGCGGATGTGGGCGATACGCGTGCTGGCCATCAGCAGAATGCCCATCAGCACCACGCTGAGCAACCGCCAGCAGACCATGCCGGCCTCGACCAGGGCAGGAAGAGAAACCGACGGGATCCAGCCGCCACTGAACGACACGGCGCGCACCGCGAATACAAAAACAAGAAAGTAAAGGAAGTAGCGTGTTTCCGCGATCGTGCGGCCCAGGGAGAGGCCCGCGGAACGGCCCAGGATTCCCAATGCAAGGGTCACCACCCCCAGGAAAGTCACGCCGGCGTTGAGACTGAGTCCCCCCAGAAGAAAAAGCAGCATCTGCTTGGTGCGGGGATCCAGGCGATGGAGTAGCGACCGGCCGGGGATGAACCCGATGGCGGTCAGCTCACCCACGGTTGAATGCCCTTGCCCAGTTGCACGGAGCAGGGTGGCCGGATCCCGTATTGGGCGATGCCGGCAACCACCGCTTCGGGAATGCCGTCGCTGACCACCCGGCCCTTGGCCATGACCACCAGGCGCCGGGCATGGGCGATCACCTTCTCCAAATCGTGGGTGGTAATGATGATGGTGTGTCCTTGCCGGTGCAGATCGAGGATCCGCTCCAACACGCGGCAGGTGGCCGGAAAATCCAGGTTGGAGAAGGGCTCGTCCATGAGCAGAACCCGCGGCTGCATGGCCAGTACGCCGGCGATGGCCAGACGCCGCTTCTGCCCGCCGGAAAGGTGGTGGGGGCGCTTGTTCTCCAGCCCGACAAGATCCACGGCCGATAGGGCCTGGTTCACCCGGCGATCGATCGCCTCGCGGTCCAGTCCCAGGTTTTCGGGGCCGAAGGCGGTATCGTCGTACACCGTCTCGCCGACGATCTGGCTGTCAGCATCCTGAAACACCATGCCCACCGCCTGGCGGGCGGCCAGGGGATCGTCGCGCACCGATCGGCCACACACCCGGACGTCGCCGCTCTGGGCCATCAGCAAGCCATTGAGATGCCGCAGCAAGGTCGTCTTGCCCGAGCCGTTGGCACCGGCGATGACCGTCAGCTCGCCGGCATTGAAATCCAGACTGACCGCGTCCAGGGCCAGGGTCCCATCGGCAAAGCGGTGGGTCAGATGGTGGGTCTGAATGATCGGCGCCATCCTATCCGGCAACCCTCACCGGACCGGTCAGGCCGTCGAGCATGGGCCGCAAGGCCCGGACAATGGGAATGGCCACGGCGATCTTCAATCCATCGCCAATCAGAAAGGGCAGCATGCCTACGGCGGCGGCCTTGGACCAGGTCATTCCGGTGATCAGTTTGAGCCAGGGCACACCAAAGGCATAGATCGTCAGCGTACCGGCCAGCATGGCCATCAGGTCCACCGCCACGCGGCCGCGCCCCTTCTCGGCGATCATTCCCACCAGGTAGACGGCAGGCACATACCCGAACAGGTAACCGCCGGTGGGGCCGACAAACTTGCCGATCCCGCCGGTGCCGCCGGCAAAGACCGGCAGTCCGGCGGCACCGGCCAAAAGATAGACCGCGATGCTGATCACGCCCCAGCGCCCGCCCAGAAGCAGGCCGGCCAACAGGGCAAAGAGGTTTTGCAGGACAATCGGCACCGGACCGATGGGAATGGCGATATAGGCGCCCACTGCCGTCAGGGCCGCCATCAGGGAAGCGTAGATCATGCGTTTCAATTGCAGGGTGGATGAATCCATGGAAGTACTCTCTGAGTTAGTTTTGGGTGTCAAAATCAATGCCTGTCGGCCATGCGCTGCAAGGCTGACAGGCCAATCCGGCGCCAGTGGTTATTGGTGAAAGCAGTCGCCGTAAATCACCGTCCGCAGGGTCCCGTCGTCCTGTTTCAGGATCAGGCCCCCCTGGGCGTCCACATCCATGGCCAGGCCCTCGACCGTCTCTTGCAAAATAAATACACGCACGCGCTGGCCCACGGTAACGTTGAAGGCTTTCCACTGCTCAATCACGACCGCGGGATCGAAAGTGCGGATACGTTGTTCGAATCGATCGAGGAAGGCTAGCAGGATTTCCCGGCGCGGCACCGGCCGGCCAAGCAAATGCTTCAACGAGACGGCAACGGGCGTTTCGGTTTCCGGGGCATTGTTGACGTTCAGGCCGACACCGATGCCCATGTAGGCCACCTGGTCCCCTTCGGCTTCCATCTGGGAAAGGATGCCGCAAATCTTGCGTTGGCCCACCAGGATGTCGTTGGGCCACTTCAGACAGGCATCGACTTCGTAATGCTCCCGCAGCACCTCGGCCATGTCGACGGCCGCCGCCAGGTTGACCAGGCCGACCAGCTGGAGGGGAATCGCCGGACGAACCACAAGGGTGAAATAGAGGCCGCCATCGCCCGACGCCCAGGTACGTTGCATGCGTCCCCGGCCCTCGGTCTGGCGCTCGGCCACCACCACACTGAAATCGGGGCATCCCTCACGCGCCAATTCGATGGCTTCGTTCATGGTCGAGGTGGTTTCGGGAAAATAGTGGATCTGCGCCTGCCGCTCGCCGAAAGCCCACGGCGTCAGGCTGTCCGGGTCCTGGAGGAGCCGGTAGCCCTTGGGGGTGGTCTCGATGGCCGCGCCCTGCTGGACGAGTCCCTGAATGTGCTTCCAGATCGATACGCGGCTGATCCCCAGCCGTTCACTGAGAACTTCGCCGGAGACCACATCGTCGACGCTTTTCAACAAGGAAATGATTTTGTCTTTGGGTGTCATTTGGTTAACTCCTTTGTGTATAAAAGGTTAACCAGATTTACCCATGGATGTCAACCGTGGAAACAACGCGGCCCAGGGCAATCGCATTTGGAGCCTATTCACCCAAAAAATGGTCGCAGGCAAGGCCAGCTCCTACAACAAACGACGATATACATTGACATAACAAGAATTTGTAGGAGCGGGCCATGCCCGCGAAAATAGAAATCGATCCAAATGCGATTGCCCTACAACGCGGCCGTGCGGTCCCTGCTATTCGCCCAATTGTTGGGCAAGGCGCTGCAGCTCGTTTTCGGCGTCGCCGAGCAGTTCATCGAAGATACCCTGAAGCGGCAGGATCCGGTCGGCCAGCCCCACGCTCTGGCCGGCCATCAGCGAGCCTTTTTTCGTGTCGCCATCCATAACCGCGTGCCGCAGGGCCCCCATCCAGAAGCGTTCGACCTCGAATTGCGCCTCCATGCGATCCATGGCCTGGGTTTCGAGTTTGTGAATCAGATCCAATTGCAGCTTGCCGAACGCGTCCGTCCCTTCGTTTTTCAGTGCCCGCACGGGAATGACCGGCAGACGACTGTCAAACTGCGGCGTGGCCACCGCATCGCGGGCCTTGGCCCGCCGAAAGGTTTCCTTGAATTCCGGGTGTACGGCACACTCCTCGCTCATCACAAAACGGGTGCCCATCTGAATGCCGGCCGCGCCCATCATCAACAAATGCGCCATCATGCGGCCCGTGGCAATTCCGCCGGCCACGAAAATCGGCACGGAATCGACCTTGAACAGGATCTGCTGGATCAAAACGGTCAGGGAGACCGGACCGATGTGGCCGCCCGCTTCGGAGCCTTCGAGGATCAACGCGTCGGTGCCCATCTTGATCAGCTTCAGGGCCAACTGCTCGGTGGGGGCGAAACAGATGACCCGCGCCCCGCTCTCCTTGGCCCGATGGATGTCGTTTTCCCTGGGGATGGATCCGGCAAAGACCACCACCGCGCATTTCATCCGGCAGACCATGTCCAACTGTTCCGCGTAGGCCGGTGCGATGGTGATCAGATTGACGCCGAAGGGGTCTGCCGACAGGGACCGGGTTTCCTCGATCTGCTGCTGCAATACCGCCACCGGGGCGTTGCCGCCGGCGAGCAGACCAAACCCGCCGCAACGCCCCAAATGGCTCACCAACTGCGGGTTGCTGACCCAGGTCATGGCCCCGCACAGGATCGGATAGCGGCATCCTAAAAATTGGCGACCCTTTTCAAAGAAGCGATCGAGCAGCATGATGTTATCCCCCAGGACAATCGCATTTGGATCGATTTCTATTTTTCGCGGTCATGGACCACTCCTACAACATACTGTGATTCCACCATTTTCCAGATTTTGCAGGAGCTGTCCATACCTGCGCCAAGGGACTTCCCTCTTGGATGCCAACCGGCACCTCAGAGGAGATCGAGCAGCCTTTCGTGGATATTGTCGAAGCCGCCATTGGACATGACCAGAATAATGTCACCGGGTTTGGCGGTGCGTTGGAGGTCCGCCAGGATGGCCTCCGTATCGTCGAAATGAAGGGCATCCCGCCCCCTGGACTTGAGGTCGGCGACCAGCTGCAGGCTGGAAAAACGCTCCCCTTCGGGGACTTTTTGCAGCATCGAGGGTTTACGGATCAAGATCCGGTCGGCGGCATCGAAAACCGTGGCATAGTCCTGCTGGAAGACCTTGCGCATGCTCGAGTTGGTGCGCGGCTCGAAAACGGCCACAAGACGATTGTTCGGGAAATGCGTTTTTACCGCCTGGACCGTTTCGCGGACGGCCGTGGGATGGTGGGCGAAATCGTCCACCACGGTGATGCCGTTTTTTTCGCCCCGGATCTCCTGGCGCCGTTTGACGCCGGCAAACCGTTCCAATGCACCGGCGATCTGGTCCGGGGTCACGCCCAGGTCATGGGCCACGGCCACGGCGGCAAGGGTGTTTTTTAGATTGTGCATGCCGATCATGGGGCTCTTGAAACAGCCATATTCCCGGCCGCCATGCAGAATACGAAAATGGGTCAGCGGTGCCTGGATGCGGATATCCGCCAGCTGCCAGTCCGACGCCGCTTGCAGCCCGTAGGACTCACGCCGGCAGGCCGCCCTGCCGGCCAAGCGGATGACGTCGGCATTGTCGTCGGCGCTCACCAGCAAGGCCTCGGGCCTGAAAAGGGTAACAAACCGCCCGAAGGCCTCGCGCACATGATCCAAGTCGCGGTAGATATCGGCATGGTCGAATTCAATACTGGTCAGCACGGCGGCGTCCGGCGTGTAGTGGAGAAATTTGGGTCCCTTGTCAAAAAAGGCGGTGTCGTATTCGTCCGCCTCGATCACGATGCAGTCCCCGCTCCCGCTGCGATAGTTGCTGTTGAAATTCGGCAGGATGCCGCCGATGATAAATGAAGGATCCCGGCCCGCCCAATGCAGGATCCAGGCAATCAGGGCCGACGTCGTCGTTTTACCATGGGTTCCCGCGACCAGCAGTTGGTGTTTGCCGGCGGCGGCAAAACGGTTCACCGCCTGGGGCATGGAGCAGTAGTACAGGCCCATCTGACCTGCGGCGACCACTTCCGCGTTGTCCCGCGAGACGGCATTGCCCACCACCACGAGATCCGGCTTGGAAGACAAATGCGACGGATCGAATCCGTTCATGATCAAAACGCCCTGCTCTTCCAGAAAGCGGCTCATGGGCGGATAGATGTTGTTGTCCGAACCGGTGACCCGGTAGCCCATCTTTTTGAGCATGCAGGCCAGCGCCCCCATGGCCGTGCCGCAGACGGCAATCAGGTGGATGGTGTCCACCCGTTCGGGAATGCGATTGTTTTCAGGCAGCATCATTGGTGAATGATCCTTTGATCAAGAGGCCGGTGTCGTCTTTGGTTGAACGCCACAATACCCTGTTTGGGGTAACATCACAAGGTTTTGCAATAAAGGCCTTTTGATCGGCCTTTATGCTGCCGATAACCCCTATACCGGCTTGGCCAAGCAAGCCGGCCGGAATGGTTTTCATCGGAACGCCGGTAGTAAACCGGCACGAAGGATGCGTGTCAAGGATGGGTCGTCACGCATGATCAACACGCTTACCACGTCAACCCGTAGTGCTGGATTAAGCGATACTATTTCCCACCGGCATTCACATTTGCCGGCAACCAACGCGATACGCCAACAATGATACATACGGATACCGTGGACGCCACCGCCCCCATTGAGCAACTGAAGGCCATTTCGTCCTGGGTCTCTTCCGTTCAGGACCTGGACAAACTGCTTCAGTTGATAATCGAGTCGGCCACCAATGTCGTTCGCGCCGAAGCCGCCTCCCTGCTGCTGGTCGACGCCAAGACAGGCAGCCTCTATTTCAAGGTGGCCACCGGCACCAAGGGCGCCGAAGTCAAGGAATTCAGGGTCAAAATCGGAGAGGGCATCGCCGGTCATGTCGCCCGCACCGGCCAGCCCCTGTTGATCGCCGATGCCAAGCAGGACAGCCGCTGGATGCGCACGATCAGTGACCGGGTGGATTTCGAGACGCGTTCCATGGCTTGCGTGCCCCTGAAGATCAACGATCGCACCATCGGCGTCGTGCAGGTCCTCAACAAGCGCGATGCCAGCCGCTTTACCCAGGCAGACATGGACGTGCTCGAAGAGTTTTCGAACCTTGCCGCCCTGGCCATCGGCAGCGCGCGAAGCCTTGAGCAGGTTCGCCAGGAGAACCAGGATCTGAAAAAGGCGTTGGGCGAAAAGCATCAGATCATCGGCAAAAGCCTGACCCTCGCCAAGGTGCTGGAGGATGCCCAGAAGCTCTCGCGCACCAAAACCACGGCGTTGATCCAGGGCGAAAGCGGAACCGGCAAGGAACTTTTGGCCCGCCTGATCCATCGTGAGAGTCCGCGCAAGGAGAACCCATTGGTGGTGCTCAACTGTGCCGCCCTTCCCGAAACCCTCTTGGAATCCGAGCTGTTCGGCTATGAAAAAGGGGCCTTTACCGGTGCGACCAGCCGGAAAACCGGCAAGTTCGAAGCCGCCCATGAAGGCACCCTCTTTCTCGACGAAATCGGCGAGATGGCCCCGGGTATCCAGGCCAAATTATTGCGGGTGCTGCAGGAAGGCGTTTTCTATCGGGTTGGCGGCAATACCCCCATCACCGTCGACGTGCGGGTCCTCTCGGCCACCAACAAGGATCTGAAGAAAGAGGTTGAAGCGGGCAACTTCCGTGAAGATCTGTACTATCGATTAAACGTCGTCCAGCTTACCATCCCCCCTTGCGCGAACGTCTCGAGGACGTCCCGCCCCTGGTCGAGCACTTCCTGGATCTCTTTAAAAAAGAGACCGGTCTGTCCCACCTGACCATCTCCGATGCGGCCATGGACAAGATGGCGAGTTACGATTGGCCCGGCAATATCCGCGAACTGCGCAACGCCATCGAGCGGGCGGTGGTCATGGGGAATGGAAAAAGCATCGTTCCGGAGGATCTGCCCATTACGGCGTCGCTGCCGAAGATCAGCGGGATGCGCGTGGGGCTGACCCTCGAGGAAGCCCTCAATGAATTCAAGAAGGCATTTATCCTGCTCAACCTGAAACATACGGGAGGGAACAGAAGCAAAGCCGCTCGGATCATGGACATCCAGCGGACCTACCTCTCAAGGTTGATTACCCGCTTCAACATTCGGGACTTGGCCTGATTTGTCCATCGGCCGGTTGCCAATTGAGGAAAATCAAGATATAAGAATGACATCCCCAGCCCATTAGAAACTCTGGAGATTGCCCAATGGCATTGTCTGCCTCCAAAATCGATCGGCGAGAACCCATCGTTCCGGCCTTATTGGCGTCGGCCGTCATATTTTTCATAACCGTTTTCAGCGGTGGCTGGCAACCCGTGTATGGCGCCGCGACATCGCCGGATCCAGTGGTCCAAACAAGCAAGCCGACCACTCTGGACCAGGACGACGAGCCCGGCGTCAGCATAGCGCTTTCCAATCACTCGACGCTGGACATCAATGTCCAATGCATCTTCGATTACGTCCAAGGTGAGGAAAACACATTTACCGATTTGCAAGAATGGCAGCGGGCACTGATCCCGTGGGTCCGTCTGCATTTTTCCTTCTGACGCCGTGGCACCGATGCCTTGCCCATGGGTAAGGTGAACAGTAAACACACCCCCCTTGTCGGCACCTGGGTTCGACAAGGGGGGTGGTCTTTTGAAGAATCGTTTTTAAAGGATGGCAAATACCGCTTCGGCCGCAGCCAACGTCTGAGCGATGACCTGGTCATCATGGGCGGCGGAAAGGAAAAGCGCTTCGAACTGGGAGGGGGCCAGATAGACGCCTTTTTCCAGCATGGCCTGGTAATAGGCGGAAAATCGCTTCAGATCGGACGTTTTGGCATCGGCATAGTTGTGCACCGGCTGGTCGGTGAAAAAGAGCCCCAACATGCTGCCGACCCGCGCACAGGCGACCGGAATGCCCGATTTTTCAGCGGCAGCCGAAAGGCCGTCCAACAGGCGTTGGGCATGCTGGTCCAATTCCGCATAAAACCCCGGCCGGTTGATCTCTTTGAGGGTGGCAATCCCGGCCGCCATGGCCAACGGGTTGCCGGACAGGGTGCCGGCCTGATACACCGGGCCCACGGGCGCGACGTGTTCCATGATCTCCCGTCGGCCACCATAAGCCCCCACGGGCAAGCCCCCACCGATGATTTTGCCAAAACAGGAGAGGTCCGGCGTGATCCCGTAATATTGCTGAGCCCCGCCCAGGGCGACCCGGAATCCGGTCATCACCTCGTCAAAAATCAGCACGCTCCCATGGGCCTCGGTGGTCTGCCGTAGGGTCTCGAGAAAGCCGTCCAGGGGAGGCACCAGCCCATGTTTCCGGCGACCGGCTCGACGATGATACAGGCAATCCGATCCCCCTGCTGGTCCATGACCTTTCGAAGGGCCTCGCTGTCGTTGTAAGGCAGGGACAAGGTATGGCCGACAAATTCAGCCGGCACACCGGGACTGCCGGGAATCTGTAGGGTGGCAACACCGGAGCCGGCCTCCACCAGCAGGGCATCGGCATGGCCATGATAGCAGCCGTCGAATTTAATGATCTTGTCACGGCCGGTATATCCCCTGGCCAGGCGGATCGCGCTCATGGTGCTTCGGTTCCCGAATTGACCATGCGGACCATATCCACCGAGGGGACGGCCGCAACGATCAGCTCGGCGAGCTCGATTTCCAGGGCGGTGGGCGCCCCGTAACTCGTGCCCTGCTCCAGAACCGCGGCCAATGCGGCAATCACGGCTGGATGGCGGTGCCCCAGAATCATCGGTCCCCACGAACCGATATAATCGATGAACGTATTGCCATCGGCATCATACAGCCGGCATCCGTCAGCGCGCTGGATGAACAGCGGATCGGTCCCCACGGACCGGCAGGCCCGCACCGGACTGTTGACGCCGCCGGGGATCAGTTTCTGAGCCCGTTGAAAAAGTTGCCTGGAACGATCGGTTTGCATGGAGCGGATCCTTTCTGTTGAATTCACGAAACCGGTTGACTTTATCCGTGATGGCAGGCGAAACTATCAAACCCGCCCCGGGAGGTCAAGCAGGCAAACCGGGATGAAACCGGGGCCGGGCGACACTCGGGACGAATGGGTTTTGCCGAGCCGAGGGCGTGCATCCGGCTTGCCGCCGACCGCCGCCTCTTTTGCCCACCATGCCGGCGCCCGCGCCCCATGCATTGATGAGAACCGGTGGGTACAGGATCGCCGTTGAGCAAGCATCGCCACCAAATCGAAAAACTGGCTAAATTCCTCACCTACATCCTCGGCCGCCGGCCGGATGAATTCGGTCTGGTTCCCGATGAGCGGGGTTTCGTAAAAATCAAGGACCTGTTGAAGGCACTGGACGAAGAGGCCGGCTGGCGTCACGTGCGGCAGAATCATATCCGTGAAGTGGTCTACACATTGGCACCGCCACCGTTGGAAATAGATCGGAATCTGATCCGGGCCATTGATCGGTCCCAGCTGGTAAAAGCGGAAATGGCCGGCGATATTCCCAAGCTATTGTACCATGCGCTTCGCCGCAGGGCGTATCCCGTGGCGTTGGAGAAAGGGGCGTGGCCGAGGGACACCATGTCGTATGTCGTACTGGCCCGAGACCGCCAAATGGCCCAACGCCTCGGCCGAAGAATGGACAGCGATCCGATCATCCTGACGGTGAATACGGCGCAGTTGAGACAAAAAGGAAGCCAACTGCTTTGTTTCGGCGACCACTTGATGTTGGCCGACGCACTTCCGGTAGGAAGTTTCAGCGGCCCGCCCCTGCCGGAGCCACGGGAAGCGCCCCGAACGACCGAGGCCGCCCCGATCCCGACGTTGCCCAAGACACCGGGCAGCTACTTTCCCGATCTCGCCTCGGCCGCAACCCCGGCCAAAAGAAACATCAAGCGTTTGGAAAAACAAAAGAACGCCTGGAAGCGGGATCGCAAGCGCCAAAGCAGATCCAATGGAAAGCGTTGACCAAGATCGTGAGCGCCCCTCTTTTTGGATTAAGTATAAAAAACACATTGACAACTTGCCTTCAGACTGTTAGGTAGCGCTTTTGTTTCACGGGCTTGAATGAGGGCCGTTAGCTCAACTAGGCAGAGCACCTGACTCTTAATCAGTAGGTTATTGGTTCGATTCCAATACGGCCCACCAAAATACACTAAGCGAAATCGGTTAGTTATACCGGTTTCGCTTTTTTGTTTTTAGGGGGTTTCTATATAGAAAATGACAAGGAAATGACAAGCTGGGCGACCTTGTGATCGAACAGATAGATATTCTATCTACCATTTCAAGGTTCTTTGATGGAATTAAAGCCGAATGTCCGGGCCAATACGATGACATGCCAGCCATTGCAAATGGTTTTCCTAAAAATGGTTGGCCCGAACCAAAAAGTTTCAGTGAGTAGGTGCGAGATGCGCCTTCCATCGGCAAAATACACGCAGATAAAACCATCATTGATTTTGCTCAGGCGTTAATGTCCGTGAGGAGGGCATGTCTATGAACGAAAATCACGCCCAAATCAATCCTGTTTGTCATCAGATGTTGAACTGCCGGTTGACCGGGAACATCACGCCAATCAGCTGGTTCCGCAACATATTGACTGGATCGGGTAAGCCCGATGTGGTCGCTATCATCCTTTTATCCGATATCGTCTATTGGTACACACCGGTAATGACCCGGGACGAACACACCGGCGATGTGATCGGGATCCAGCAAAAATTCCAGGCCGACAAGCTCCAGAAAACCTACCAGGAATATGCCGACATTTTCGGTTTCTCCAAAAACCAGATTAAAAACGCCATCGACAATCTGGTCAGCCAGAATCTGATCACCCGCGAGTTTCGCCATATCAAAACGGGAAGCGGCCTTGCCATCACGAACGTGATGTATATCGAGCCGAACATCGAAAATATCGTCAAAATTTCCTATAAATCCAGATCCCCCCAAAAAGCAGGGGGATATCCCCCTAAAAAGTTGGGGGATATCCCACCAAAAAGTTTGGGGATATCCCCCAAAAAATGGGGGACCTCCCCCCAAAAAGTTGGGGGTCATCCCCCAAAAAATGGGGGGACGTATACAGAAACCACTACAGAGATTACTACAGAAACCACAACAACAACCACCGAAGCGGCGGCTGTCGATCTTAAAAATCGTTTTCCAAAATCCATCCGCTCCCGCATCCCCAGGATTTACCAGGATCACAAGGACGTGTTGGATAGCATCGACACGTATCTAAAAACTCACGGCAAGCCATATGTCACTGCTGAGCTCGATTATGCCATCCACAATTCGACCAAGGATGGCGGATTTCCCGCATTCCTGAAGCGATCGCTGGAAAGTGGGTGGGGCACCGAGGATCTGAAGGTTCGGCAGGCAGCCCAAAACGAGCAGCGTATTTTGGAGCGCCGGCAGAAAGAAAGCGATCTTGAAGCGCTACGCGCCGAACAAGAGCTCCTGGCTGACATCGAAAAGTGGGATCGGCAGATCGATCAGAAAGTTCAAGAAACCCTCGAGTGTATCTCCCCAACGGAGCTGAACCGCATCAAAACAGAGGCCTGGGAACAGGCCGAAAAGAAAACACCCTGCCTCAAAAGCCAGAAAAGCCAAATGTTGGCAGCGGCAAAGGAAAAGCTGTCCACCCTTTCTGATCCCGAACGAAAGACCCTCTTTGAGGTCGCCAAAGCAGCCGTGCGTGCCTCGATCGGCAACCTGTTGGGAGATAATCATCCCGGATTCCACAGGGCGGTGGATAACCAGGTGCTCAAGGAAATCCAGGAAAGGTATCCCCTTCATACGCCGCTGGCAGACCTCTGGAACAAGCGGGTCAAGACCGAAGCCGATCGGATTTTGAAAGTCATGGTCATTCGAAATTACGGGCTTTTGAAAAGCCAAAGCACCGGGGAGTCACCATGAAACACATCCTTTACGCAATCATTGCTATTGCCGTGTTGGTCGGTTGCGCCAAACAGCCGGTCACCACCTACAGGGACGCCACAATAAATGTCGCCGAGCCGAGGATTTTTCATGGCAGCGATATCATCGATTGCAAAATCATCCATCAACAACACCACCAAAGGGAGGACTAAAGCCATGCAAGCCGTCCGAAAATTAACTATCGCATTGATTGTTTTAACCGTCGGCTTTTGTCCGGCGGTGGCATCCGCCTTCCAGGCGCGGCCTCCGGAAGTTTTGCGTACAGCGTCTATGACCTTTTCATGAACGAGATCCTGACGGGCGCCATTGGTTTCGTCATTGCCGCCGGCCTGGTGCTCTACGCCATATTCTGGGCGGTCCGCAGCAACGTCTTCGGCACCATCGTCTGTGCCATCTGTGCCGGGTTGATCATCTTCATCGAGGATGTCGTGATCTCGCTTGGAATAACCATCGCGGAGGTTGGAAACATCGTCTCGAAATCTCTGTTTTAACAACCTTGGTTCGTGGAGGTGGCCCCATGCGATACCAGATACCCCGCTACTTGAACGAGCAGGTCCGGTTTGTCGGGCTGCAAAGCGATGAGTTCATCATGTGCCTTCTGTCCGTCTACTTTTGCACGATCTTTCGATTTCAGTGGATGGTTCTGATGCTCAACCTGGCAATGATTTTTTTCATCATCTGGCTCAATCGCAATTTCCCCAGGGGTTTTATTCGGCATCTTGCCTATTTCAGTGGATTTTACAGGTTCGTCAATTATCCGGCTTTTTTTGCCAACAGGTTTATCGAATGAAGTTATCCATTTACGGCAATAAATTGGCCAATGCCATGGCCGAAAACAGGCTCCTCAAGTTCTGCCTGGTGCTGACCATGGGTGTCACCATTGTCAATTCACTCGTGGCCTACCACGCGATGAACAACCAGAAAGTGGTGATCCTGCCACCAATGGTGGATCATAAAATCGAGATCAGGGGCAATGATGCAGATGACGACTATCTCAAATTGATGAGTCGATATTCGATCAAGCTGCTGCTTGACTATACGCCGAGCAACGCAGAGCAGAACTTTTCCGATTTTCTTAAACTGGCGTCCCCCCGCGTATTCAGATCCATGCGAAGTGACCTCGATAAAATCATCGAAGAGGTAATTCGTCTGAAAATCAGCTCCTCGTTTCAAATTAATACGATTAAAAAATTGGGAACCACAGACCGGATCGAACTGATCGGCCTGCGAAGTAAGTTTGCCGATGACGTGCGCATCGAGGAAGCCATCGAAAACCACATCATCGAATATGAAATCGATGATGGTACCTTCAGGATTACGGGAGTATCCCAAAAAAATGGTGCATAACCAATTATCCAAATTTTTGGCCATCGTTTTAGCCGCCTCACTGTTTCCGGTGCTTTCCCAAGCCTCCGAGCAGATCACAACACCGACAACCAGTTACGGGAGATCGGAACCGCTGCCCCCGATCAAGCTGGCGCCGGGGGCCATCAACCGTATCCATTGCAGCGAGCCGATCCAATACATCAACGCCCTCCATAGGCTACAAATGGAAGTGGAGTACCAGGGTAACGATGCCTTCGTTACCTGGGTAAAAACGCAAAACAGGGGGTCATTTACGTCGGTACGAAAAGCGGGGATGTATTCTCACTGGAAATCATCCCCAAAAATGGTGTCAAGGCCAGGGTCATCATGCTGGAGTCGCAAAGCCGCAAAGCCAGGGAGAACCAGCTCAAGTTCGCCGGGCTGGACAAGGAAACGGCCGCTGTGGACCTGATTCGAAACGCCTTTGCCGACACGTTTCCCGAAAACGTCAATGTGATTTCAAAGGATCAGGAAATCGATGGGATCGAGCATTTACGGATCCGACTGAGGCGTATCGTGACTATCGATGGCGTTCCCCTTCGGCTGAACGAATACCTGGTGAGCTTCGCACCTTCGGCGGACATGAAAGAGATGACGGTAGACGAAACCAGTTTTCTGGTTCCGGAACTGACCCGCAATCCAACGGCCATCTGCCTGGGAAGGGATCTGGCGCATTTTACAGACGGCAAAGCGCCCTTGCGCGCCGGCAAATACATGCGCCTGTTTATCGTTGAACATTCATCCGATTGATTGAATCCAATGAAAAAACTCATCGAGCTGTTTCGCGACTTAAAAAGCAAGGACAAAAGCCGGCTGGTAAAAATCGCCATCGGTTTGGTGCTGGTTGTCGTTGTGTTCAGCGCCTATCAATTCACCAAGGACAAAGACAAGCAGATCCCGACCCGCGCGGATGTCAAGAAAAACACGCTACAATTCGATAAGCGGACCTTCGAGAAAACCATCTATAACAAGACCCGTGCGGACGTCGAAGAACTGCGAAACGAGCTATTGGCTTTCAAAAAGGAGGTGCGGGACATGCTCGCCGAGAACTTCCAGGCGGCCCTAAAAAAACAGCGGTACGGAGAGAAAAAGGGAACGCCGGACTTCCTTTCGAATCCCCCTGCCAGCGACAAGTCCATCGGCAAGGTTCCACCCAAGAACCTGTCGTTTACCACACCGCTGCCCGTTGTCGAAAAAATGCAAAAACAGAAGGCTGCCGCCCCTGAAAGTAACTATTTCCAGGAACATCGGATCCAGGGGAAATCCTCCTACAACAATAAAAATGAGCCTCCCGTTAAACAGATTGCGGTTTTTGCGAATCCTCATTCAACCGCAGGTGGTTCGCAGGAAACCGATGACATCGAGGTTCACCTGCCGCCATCCTTCATGGAAGCCAACCTGCTCAATGGCGTCACCGCACCGGCCACGGATGTGGGCAGGAACAATCCGATCCCCATGCTGATCCGGGTCAACAACCTGGCGGTGCTGCCCAACAACGTGAAAAGCAATACCAAGGGCTGCTTCGTTGTGGCGGAGGGGTACGGTAGTCTGGCCGACGAACGGGTTCACGCCCGGTTGTTGTCCTTGTCCTGCATCAATCAGAAAGGGGGCACCGTGATCGATCAGGCCATCAAGGGATTTGTGGTCGATACCGACGGCAAGGAAGGAATGAAAGGCCATGTTTACGCTAAATTCGGGCAGCAGATCGCCCGGGTGGCGGTCGCCGGCTTTCTGGAAGGGTTGGGAGACGCCATGAGCCTGGGGCAGCAGGAATTCACTTACGGCGTCAATACCGGCGTTCGAACCGGCCAGTTCAAGGATACCGATCCAGGAACCCTTTCCAAGGCCGGCATCGGCCAGGGCATTGTCAATGTGGCCCAGGATCTTCAAAAATTCTATCTGGATCTGGCCGAACAAAGCCTGCCGGTCATCGAGGTTCACCCCACCAAGAATATCACCATCGTGATCAGCGAAGGGGTGAATATCGCCATCAAGAAACAAGAAACCTCAAAGGTGGAGCTGGAAGGATAAAATGAAAACGATATGGCTATTGCTCATCCTAACGGTCTTCCTGTCGCTGACCGGCTGCCAGACACTGAACCCTTATGATGAGGTAAGTGACTGCCCGGATCCGTTTAACGGCGATTGTGTCCCCATGGATACCGCCTACCGACGATCCAAGGCCGATCCAAAAAACACGGCAGTCATCGACATCGATCCACAGCATGATTCACCGTTAATAAAAGATCGACCCGAAACAAACGAAACCGGGGAAGCACCCCGACATCTCCAGGAGCAGGTTTACAAAAACGAACTGTATCAGGAGATCGCCGGTCTGGTGAGGCGTCCCATCACACCCGTCCGGATTCCCGCCAAATTGATGCGGGTTTTAATTTTAGGATACGACCGCGAGGATCGCTTTTACAGCCATCGTTATATCTTTTTCGAAAGCGACAGATCCCGCTGGATCCTGGATATCATCGACGAGTAGGATGATGCTGCTACTGGATAAAATATTGGGTGTGGGCGACGCATTCAACGCAAAGCGGTTTGTCAACCTGGCCAATCGTGACAAGCTGTCGGACTACCTTCCTATCAGGCCTGGGACAGGAAAGCCGGCGTCTACCATAGCGCCGATGACACCTTTGGCTATGTGTGGGAATGCACCCCCCTGGTGTATGCCTCCGCAAAGGTGTTCGAGAACCTGAAAGGGTGCCTCCACAGCGGGATTCCCTTTGGCAGCGTTCTCCAGTTCATGATGTACGCCGACCCGGACTGCACCGGCCTTTTCGACCATTACCGGTCGCTGAAAAGCCGCCAAAATCCATTTTTGGATACCCTCACCGACAACATGATTCATCATCTCTCCGAAGCCGAGTTTGGACTGAGGAGCACCAACAGCATTCCCGTGAGAAATTTTCGATTGCTGGTGAGCCTCAAGTTCCCGCCGGGAGAGCAGCTGAGCGATCAGTTCGAATTCGCCGCCCTTTCGGTGGCCGAGGCACTCAAGGGGGCCGGCCTGGATCCCATGCCCCTGGATCCCAGCGGCCTGATCGGTCTTTTGTCAAAGATTCTCAACAACGGGGCCAATCCACAGTTTTCCCCTTATGACCCGGATCTGGAAATCCGCAAACAAATTATCCGCGCCGGTATGATCGATGCCAAATTCACCCATGTGGAAATACGCGGCGGGTGTGACGCAAAATTTTTAAAGGCCCAGACCGTAAAAGGATGGCCCATAGGAGAAATCGAGCCCCTCACCATGAATCGCATCATGGGCGGCATCATGGGCGCCAATGATGACAACAATCAGATTACCTGCCCGTTCTGGGTTACCGTTAACATTGTTTTCGAAGGGCTGTCCAAACGCATTCGCTCCAAAACCGAATTGATGATCCGCCAGGAAAAAAGAGGCGTTCGCGGTCAGAAAGAAAACGAAAGGGAAGCCGAGTATCGTTGGGCGGCCAAGGAATTGATCAGCGGCAACACCTTCGTGCGCGTCATCCCCATCATCTGGAATATCGGCCGTTCAACCGAGGAGATCGATACCAACTGCGCCCAGATCAGTCGGATCTGGCATTCCCAGGGAGGCGGGTTCGTGCTCCAGGAGGATATGGGGATCCTGACGCCGCTTTTAATCGCATCGTTGCCACTGGGTCTTTACAACATCGGCACCAATGTCGATTTCATGGAGCGCGACAAGATCATGCCGGCGGAAACCGCCCTGCGCCTTCTGCCCGTACAAGGGGATTTTACCGGGTCCGGACAGCCCACGGCCCTGTTTTTGGGGCGTAAAGGCCAGGTGGTCTCCTACGGCATGTTCAACGAGGGTTCCACCAACAACAATGCGGTGGTCACCGCAACGACCGGTGCGGGCAAATCCTACCTGATGAACTATCTTCTCAAGGAGATCTATTCCAATGGCGGATTGATCCGGATTTTCGATCTGGGCAGAAGCTACGAAAAACTGACCAAGATATTGGGCGGCACCTTTATCGAGTTTAATGAAAACTCCACTGTATCGCTCAACCCGTTCACCCATATCCGGAATATCGACGAATCCATCGATTCCATTTCGGCGATCCTGTACCAGATGTGCTACTCGGCAACAGGCCAGATGCCCACGGAAACCCAAATGACCATCTTGAAAAACACGGCGCGCATGGCCTGGGAAATGGAGGGGAACGATGCCGGTATCGATGCGATCTACCAGTTCCTGAACCGTTTCACGGAAGTGTCCAAGCGCATGGAATCCGATATCGATCTGTCCAAAATCAAGGACATCGATTCCATTGCCGCCGAGCTGGGATTCAATCTGAAAGATTTCACCACCAAGGTCCTTATGGCAAGTGGTTTGCCGGACCCGCCACCTTGAACATCGGCAGCGATGAGTTCGTGGTCCTCGAGGTCGACTCGCTGAAAGACATGGATTCACTGTTTCGGGTGGTTTGCATGCAGATCATCCACTACATCACCCAGAATCTCTATCTTTCCGATCGTATGCGCCCGCGTGTGATCGTCTTCGAGGAGACGGCCCAGTGGGTCAGCAAGGACAGCTTCATCGCCATGGTCATCGAGTCCGGGTACCGACTGGCGCGCAAATATTTCGGATCCTTCATCACCGTGTTGCAATCGCCCTTGGACATCGTCAATTTCGGCAAGGTCGGCCGGGTGATCAATTCCAACTCGGCCTACAAATTCTACTTGCAATCCAGAGACTATCCCCAGGCAATCGAAGAGAAAATCATCGAATATGGCGAATTCATGGGCGCCATTCTAAACTCGGTGCGTCTGGTGAAGCCCAAATACTCCGAGTTCTTGATGGAAACACCCAACGGAACCGGTGTGGCACGGTTGTCCCTCGATCCGGTGGCCTACTATGCCTTTACTTCCGATCCCCAGGACAATGCCCGCATCAACGCCCTTTTAGGGGAAGGATATCCATATCATGAAGCGATTCAAAAGCTCGCCGGTCAAAGGCGTTATTGAAATCGGCGTCCTGATACTTTGCCTTTTCATGAACGAAGGCGATCTCCAGGCCAAAAACCTGGGCCGTGTGGGACCGGTATACCCGATCATTGAAAAAAGTGTCGCGTTTTCAAGAAATAGTCAGGCGCAACGAGACAAGTCCCCCACCCCCATGACACTGCGGACCGCGTCGGTTGAAGTGGAACAATTTCTGGATCTAACCTACACGGTTCCCTGGGATATCACCGATGCCGAAGGAACTATCGTCTACCCGAAAGGGTATCGCTACAACCCTCTAACGAATCGCCGGTTTCGCACCATGATCGTCATCGATGGAAGTGAACCGGATCAGCTTGACTGGGTCGATCATGTAGAGAGCGCCGCCGATCCCATGACGCGGATCGTGATTACCCAAGGCGACCTTGCCGCCGTATCCCGACGATTCAATCGGCGTGTTTATCGATTACATCCCCAGGTGGCCCAACGATTCGGGATCGAAACCGTACCCACCATCATCCAACAGAAAGGAGCAGTCCTTGCGGTTACATCCACACCTGTCCATTAGTTTGATTTTGATTCTCAGCCTGCCCTTGCTGGCAGGTGGGGCGTGTATCGAGCAGGAATGGAACCCGGGCGGATTCGACTACGAATTCGAGGTGATCGGCGCCTGTGAATGCTGTTACGGTGAGTGGTGTCGACAAGGCATGTTGATCGCATTCTGGGAGCCTCACAGGGTGATCGAAACGGTGAAGGACCCGTATTGTTCGCCAACCGCCTCCCAATCCCTGCTACTCAGCCAATCATCCGATGTAGGTTTCATGGATGAAGTGTTTCTCGGCGGGACCCACGCCGATCATTCCAACACGGAAGGGGCCACTGTTTTCGCGCAAGTTCACTATCTCACGCATCCCATGCTCGATGCCATGATCGATGAATTCGACGACATGTGTTGGGAGTCTTCCGACAACGGTATGGAATACATATCGGAAACCGACAGTGAATGGCAGGGTATCTACGGCTCTATGTGGTGGCCGGAAGCTTCGCTGTTCGCCACCTATCCCATGGTCGAAACCTGCATGGCCGATGCGGCAGCGGCTCAGTTCGGTATACCCATCGATGCGCTTTACTGGTGTTTGGGCGCATGGGGAACCCTGTTTAACATGAACGGCCATTTTAACCAAGACGAATACACCACGGGTAATGTCGGTCTCGCCGCTCGAACCATCGCCCATATGGGTCGCCGTGGTTTGTTGATGGATGCGGCATCCGTATACTGCTACGCCATTTCGATGCCCATCTGGATAAAAAGCTATTTCAAGCTGCAACCCATACGTCCCAATGAATACCCCTTTAAAATCCCCATCGGCATGGATCCACTGTTTTGGTCCGAGGGCCTGAATCGTGTCGGTCTGGGCGGGGATAATTTCGCATGGCTTCTATGGCGGCTGCGTATTTGCTGTGCCAGCTGATCGCAGGTGAATATGAAATCAATCGCCTTGGCAATATCATTGATCGCCATTTCAAGCCTTCTTTCAAGTGGGCAGAATATTGAAGGAATGGTCAATGGGATTGAAAAAAGCCCCTATTTCCAGCGGGCTGAACAGGCCGTTAAACGAAATGAAAAAACGCTGCATCACAAGGTGCAACAAAAAATTGAAGAAAAGAATGTTTCCATCAACGCCATCAATGAGCAAATAAGAAACGGACTCATCCAAGCGGCGGCGCCTGAAAATGCAGATCCCCATGTCGATACAAAATCCCGAATTTATATTTTCGTGTCCCGGTCGATCCCCCTTGCCGTTCTCAGGTCCTTTGCCGCCGACATCGATACCCTTGGAAGCGACACGCTACGCCTTGTGTTCAGGGCGTTCCCGAAGAATTTCCTGTATACGTTTTTACAAAAAGACCAGTCCAGTAACAACGGAGATGGTGTGGTCAGGGCAAAGATCATCGTCGGCGAGAAAATTTTCGATCGCTATCACGTGGACCGGGTACCGGCCGTGGTTTTTGATCCCGATCCCATGACCTCACACGATGACTGGTTGCTCGTTTATGGGGCGGACTCCCTGCATCAGGCATTGACATTGTTTTATCGGGAGTCCGGCCGGGACGAATTGAAAATGGCGGCAAATCGGGTGGCCAAAATTGAATAAACCGAAGCTGAACGCCAAATTTTCATGCTGCCTGGCGCTGCTCTGTTTATCGCTTGCCATCGGCATGGCCATACCGGACCGCCTGACCATGACCAAGACTGACAGCGTCAAATACCATCTGTTTTGGGAGATCGATCGGAAGGCCCTCCAGATAGGCGATTACGTCCGTCTTCCCTTGTTCGAGCCGAGTGTGGGCTGCAACCCGTGCAGCATTGTCAAGCGCGTCGGTTGCCTGCCGGGAGATCTATTGGTAGGCGAGGATATGAACTACTACTGCAATGGCAAGTATTTGGGTCAATGCAAAACCGGCAAAAATATCGCGCCATTTCGATTCACCGGCAAGGTGCCGCCTGGCATGGTTTTTCTGATTGGTGACAGGGATAACAGCTATGACTCACGATACTTCGGGCTTAAATCGATCAGCGACATCGAGACGGTGCTTTCTCCTCTTTTTTAGCCTGCTTCTCATCGCAGCACCCGCATGGGCTGCAGACACGTTCTGGGAGGATCGCCAAAGAGGTTACTTTTGGTATGAAGACCCTGACCTGCCAGTTTACGAGCAACAAGACGTTCCGGTTGAGGATAAACCGATGATTGGCAATACCGGACAAGATGCCAGGCCCGATCAATACACCTATGACGAACTGTTCGAGTTGCACCCGGACCGATTTCAAGTGGTGATCGACGCGAGGCTCAAACATGCGGTTCATCGTCCAACCGAAGAGAATGTGCTGCGGTTTCTGGAAGCCACGGACGTGGCCAAAAAGAAAAGCCGCCTGATGGCCAATGTGGCCGGCTATGTGGCCATGCAGAACCCGTGGTTGACCGGGGAGTCCCGATATCCCTATTCACAGCCCGGCCGCGGCGTATACGTCCAGCAGCGCAATAAAGACATCCAAACAACGCTTGCAGAATTCAAGGAACGATATGCCATCATCGCCTTTCATCAAGCCGGATGCGGATATTGCACGGCACAAGAGGAAATTCTGGATCACTTCGAACATCTGAACAGCTGGACCGTAAGGCGGATCGATATCACCGAAAACCCGGGTTTGGCGGCCAAATTCCATGTCGAAATAACCCCGACATTGCTTTTGGTTTCTCGCAGCACCCAACAATCGAGAATCCTCTCTTCGGGCGTGATCTCGTTGGATCAACTCACCACACGTGTTTACCAGCTGATCCGCCTCATGGAGCGCCGCGCCGATCCAACGGCGTTTTATCCCATGGCCTTTCACGAAGCCGTAAAATAACCGGGAGATAGCCATGCATAAACACTTCCTGATCAGCATCGTCTTTATTCTGACGGCAACCGGCGCCTGCTTTGCCGATGATTGGATCGACAATTGGATCCAACAGGCCACCGCCAACGGACCCAATATGTTCGAGAGCCAGAAGCGGGGCTACGCCTCGGCCGGGAGCCTGTCCCTTCGCTTTAAAAACGAAAAGGACTACCTGGTCAGTTTCGCGCCGCCTCGCTTTCGGGCCGGCTGCGGCGGCATCGACATGTTCCTGGGTAGTTTTTCCTACCTGGATGCGGAATATCTGATGGAGAAGCTGGAGCGCATTGCGGAAGGTGGTGTGGCGACCTTTGTTTACGATATCGCCATGTCGGTGCTTTCCGAGCCCATTCAAAAATCCATGAAATCGTTGGAGGCGCTGGTGGATCGGCTCAATCAATTGCAGATCGATGACTGCCAGGCCGCCAAGGGCGTGTCAGCCTATCTGAAGAGCACCTCGTCGGGAGAGGATCAATCCGAGGCACTTCAAAAATTCCTGATCGAAAGCGGTATCAACGATTTTTATCAGGGCGCTCAGGACGATTACAACAGCTCAAACACCGAACAGGTCATGCAGGATGCCGGGGTGACGGTAAGCGACATGACCTCAGGCTGCCCCGAAGAAATGCGGCGCGTATTTTTCAAAGACGGTTCACTGCTCGCCAACGTTGCCGTGGAAAACAATATCCCCGAATCCCAGACCCGGATCATGTCGGCTTTTGTGGGGGATGTGCTGATCGACAGTGGCCGCTATTTCATGATCGGTCCATGCTACAACGATCCCGGGGATGTGGATGCGCTGGTCTACGGGGACCTGATCACCCGGGATGCCGGCGGCGCGTGCAGTCAGCTGGATCACGTTCATATCGACGGCGTGAACTATGACTCTTTATACGATTGGGCGTATGCATGATACGCGAGGTCATCACGTCCATCGGCACGAAAACGGATCTATCGCCGGCGGCACAAGCCTTCATCGAAAGCATGCCGTCGCCGGTGTATATGCTTGTATTAAATGACATCAAGGCGGTCGGGGATTTGAATGACGTGGAAGAGATCTCCGGCCGTCTCGCCTACGTGGGTGCCCTCTCCTACGCCTACCAGATGAGCAAATCGCTTTTGTTCAACACCTATAAACTCTATCACGATGCCATGCGCATCGCCCACAATCAACTGGGTCCGGATGCCGGCGGCAGATGCGTGCAGCAGCTTGTGGAACAACCGGCCGGTTATATCGAAACCATACTGGGCCGTTTGGACAGCATGTATGGTTATCTCGAACAAGCCTATTCAGCCTCGCTGCAGCGGATCACCAACGATCTGCAGCAGGAACGGTTGATCCAGGCCCGAAGTGATCGGTTGAATCGTACTTCTTTCGACCAAACGGGAATCCGCAAATGAAACGATTCTGGATAATTCTCACCCTGTTGATTTTGCTCGCTCCAGGTTATGCCATTGCAGACATTCCGGATACATTCAGGGAGTATGTCACCTATGGGGGGTTCCACAGTATTCACAACGCCTTGAACCGGATCGCCTTGAGTTTCTCGGACAATTCCTATGAGGGGCTTTTCGTTGCCTTCATGGTGGTGGCCCTCACCTTCTGGTTGGGCTGGGGCGCCATCGGTTATTTTCGAAATGGCAGCGCCCTGGGTTTCATCTACATGGCGTTTACCATTTTAACCGGAGCCATCGTCTATATCGCCTTGATCCGCCCCACAACATCCATGGTGGTGTATGACGAGCTTTTGAATGTTCATCAGGAAGTGGCCGATGTTCCCGAGGGCGTGGTGCTTTTAGCCGGCATGCAAAACAGCTTTACCCGCACCATGACCGACATCATATGGACATCCGCCGATCCGGAAGTCTACGACTACCGGGAAAACGCCAACGGGGATGTCTACAATATCGTTCGCCAGGTCTATAATCGAGAGATCGATATCTCTACCCAAAATGGAAACGGACGCTACATCAATGCGTCCTTGCGGCGTTATTGCGAGGATTGCGTCGCTTTTGAAATCCTGCGGCCGCAAAGCGATCTGAATGTCAATATGTTCGCCACCAGTTCGGATCTGACCGAGCTTTTGGAGGCAGCCCGCAGCCCTTCGGTATTCACGGTGTATTTCAATAGTGATAGTCCCACCGGTACGACCATGAGTTGTGCCGACGCCTATGATCAAATTGTCGGTGACTTGAACGCCATTACCGACGTCTCGGATGAGAACATGAATTTCTGGCAAACCAAATGCGCGGAGGCCGGCTATCATAACAGCACGGGAATGATCGGTGAGGATCAGATCGAGCGCTGCATGCAGCGCACCACACAATTTCTATCCTACATCACCCAGGGCAACGTGGCCCCATCGGAAGTTACCCGCAACCTGCTGATCGCCCGTGAACTCTGGAACGCGGCCCTGAATGCCGATATCGCCGCTCTCGGGGATTATAAAATCGGCACGGCCCTTACAGGTGAAGCCATTTCCACGGATCGATGGCTGCCGCTGATCAAGGAGGTGATGACCGCCATCTATCTGGGCCTGGTGCCCTTTCTGGTCATTTTATTGCCGACACCGCTTATCGGCCGGGTCGGCGGTCTCATCATCGGTTTTTTCTGTTTTCTGACAGCCTGGGAAGTCTGTGATGCCTTGGTCCACAGCTATGCCATGGATCATACCATCAACTTCTTCGATGAAATTCGTCGCAACGGGCTGAGCTTTAAATCCATTGCCATGATGGAGAGCCATAGCCACCAGTCCATGCTGATGTTCGGCAAGACACGTGCCGCCACGATGATCCTGGCCGGTGTAATTTCTGGGGTGATCGCCAAGTTCGGCGGCGCTGCCCTGGCCCACTTTGCCAATACGATGAACTTCGGTCATTTGGGCCGCGAGGCGGCAACCCAGATAAACGATCCGAGCGGGCAGGCAAGTGCCCTGGAGTCCTATGCCAAATCGCCGGTTCCGGTTGAGACACACCGCAACCAGGGCTATCATGAGATGGTCCGCCTCTCCAATCTCGCTTACGCCGGTAACATATCGGGAAGCGAAATTTTGATCGACGACAGTGACGGATCGTTTACGGCCGCGGCCGCACATAAGGGCCGGGAAACCACCAACCGCACACTCGATGGGTCCGCCAGATATTCCGCCGTCGACAAACAGTCCGGGATCAGGGACATGAACGCCCAGGATGCCCGCGAACTGATGCAGGAGAGCCAGGTGGCAAGCGGCTTGGCGTCGGCGGTGACGGCCGAGCGTCTTGGCATGGAAGAGCACTACGACCGGACCAGTACGGAAATGATCAGAAGCGATTCTGCCTTGAAAGCCTTGGGAAAAGATGGTGATCTAAGTGAAAGGCAGGCCCAAGTGGGAACCATTCAGGGAACGCAACAGCGCGGGACCCTGGACGCCAACCGCGCTGTCGGCACTCAGGGTGTATATCAGGCAGCCTACACTGACACGGCCCGCCACAGCGCCCATTCCATCATGGCAAACATTGCGGCAACGGATATTCTCCAGAATGGGGCCGTCAGTCCGGGAAACCGTGATCTTCTCAATCGATTGAATGAAGACCCGAATGTAAAAGGCTATCTTCAGACGGCTACCCATATGGACGTTTCTCCAAACGCGGATGAAGCCGCCGCCCTGGCAACCTATTTTGGTTCTCATGGTCATCATTTTACGCCAGGCATGCTCCAAGGCTCCCAGGTGAGTTTTAAAATGGCCTATGATCCGAAAAGCGGCGGCATTGTTCCATCCAATATCAACGTATCGACCGGCGCTGGCTTCCATAATTTCGGTCGATACTTCGAGCGGCCCATTACGCCGGCCAGTCCTTATGCCCTGACCAATCCATCATCAGGGGATACCGTGACGATTACATCGGGACGGGTTTACGGACAATCCGGCGTTTATCAGCAAGCCGAAGGTTTTACGGCTGACGGGACACCCGTCAGCTTGGGGTCTTCCGATGGTCACGTATTGGATCGGATGTCATTGGGTGAGCGATTCAACGGGTTCGGGACCCCTTATGTGCTGTCTCGTCTGAGCCAGGGTCTCGACTCGATGATCAGGGGGATCGATCTTACGGAAGCGTCACAACGGGCCGAAGTGATTCCTCAAATTGCTAAGGCTGTTTCTTCCAATTTTGTATCTGCAAATCAAAGCTATGTTGATCAGGTGGCTTCTGCAATGGGAGGTTCTATTGGTGGTGGCTTAAGTAAATTTATAGGCGCTTCAGGAAACGTAGGTGCCTCGTTCACCAAACGGGATGTGAACGAATTTGCCCGTAACGTTATCACCCAACGACTTATGGATGTGACTGCCAATGCTACTAATAATGAAACGGCAAGAGAAGCTCTACAAAATGAAATCAGTTCCATGACAGCCGATGACTACAGATATATGAAATCAGCCATTAATGAATATAGCCGCAATCACATCAAGGATATGGCTAACGAGACTGTGGATAAGATGAAGAATGGTCTTAAGGATTTCGATAAAAACATTAATAACATGGACGAACATCTCAAGGACTGGGATGATATGGGCATGTAATCTGCCCAACCACATAAAATCCAAGGGGAATCAAAATCCATAATAAATAGTTACGGAGGTCGAGAATGGACGATGAAACATATTTTCTACTATTATTGTTCTTTGGGATGCTTTTTATCCTGGTTTGCCTGTATCGGTTATTATCCAACCGATATAAGCCACGAGGAGAAAAGAAAAATGAAAAAATCGTCCATTCCACGGCCCTGGATATGGACAAGGAGTTTGATGATGATGTGGTTACAAATCCTGCATTTTCATCTCTAAAAGCAAACATCTTCCATAAAGACAGATATGACGATGATAAATAGGAACTATTCAATTTACTGATGATCCCTTGTCTCCTTGGCCTGCTCGGTTGCGGAGGGTCGTCGGATTCTTCTGTATCAAATAACTTCTCATCGTCCGAGGACAGTGGTCCATTGGCAGGCGTGTGGATCGGATCAGCAAATGGCGTCACGCACACGATTACGACCCACGGTCAGGAGAATACCTGTTTGATGGGATGGAATACAAGCGATGAATACTTTACCAGGACATTTATAAAAATACGGGATCGTCGAGTCCATGGAGCAATCATCAATAAACCTGAATGAAATCACGGAAGGCGCTGCCTACCAGGCCATCGAAACGGCCATCATCCAGTATTTTCAGGTACGGGATTGTATTGTCAATTTCGACACCCAAAGCGCTTGCATTCTCTTCGATCCTGTTGTTCATCGAAGATGGATTGCACGGTTCAATGGGCATATTGATTCCTGCGATTCAAAGGACATCCCGATTTCGGTACCGCTGAGGCGTCTGCCACCCCAAATCAAACAGATGACCCGGCCCATATTAGAAAATCTTATGGGGGGACAGGAGTCGCTGGAGTCATATCTTAAATGGAAACCCCTCGAACGTAAAATCGTACCCGGAACCATCACCGAAGTACACCATACTCACTACAAAATCAGTTTGAAGGGGGAAACAGGTAGATTGGATACCAGGGATGCAATCAAACGCGAAAACTACTCGCTTGGGAAAACCCATTTATTTCATGTAAAGCGGGTTCGGATGGATGGTGAAAATGTCCGGATTCATCTATCGCGCAGGTCCAAAAGTCTTCCAGAGTTCGTTCTATCAAGCAAATTTCCCAAGTACCGGTTCAAATGCTATCGGCGCCTGCCGGGCATCAAATCCTGGATTCGAACAACTGCACCTCGATTCAGGTGGAGCTTGTTTTTTTCCAAGGAGATTCGCCAATCCCTGGCAGGAGAATACCTTCAATTTTATTCTTGAGGAAAAGGAGTGGACAATGACGGAGACACAAAAAAGCCCCAGCAACGGACCGACGAAAGGTAGAGATTTTTTCATCGAAATGGCAAAACACCCGCGATCCCGGGTCATCATGGCCAATACATCGGACACTTACATGATGGCCGATATCACCCGCCAGGGGGACATCATCATCAGCAGATTGAGGGATGAATTGATGCGATCGATTACCATCGAGGATTTCACCCGTTACATGGATGAATACTATAAAATCATTTTCGGTCTCGAGGACCATCTGCAACTCATCGGATCTATGGTGGGCATCGACTATCGTCCCTCACGCACCTACAAATCCATGAAAAAGAAGAATAATCAGGATTCGATGAACACTCCAACAGAGACTTAAAATACCACAACGATATGTTTGAATTTTTCTCAAAGAAAAAGAGATCCCGTTCTTCGAACGTCCGCACCGTATCCATTGTGGACCTGGCACCCCTCTGGCGTGATCCCAATGAAGGTATCACAGGTAATGGTCAAACTGAGGATGACAATTCCGATGACTCACAAAAGGGGGTGGTGGGCGGCGGATCCGACAGCAATACAAACATGGAAGACCGGACAATTAATTCCGATTCGAAACCAAAGGAAGGAATCTTAGAGGATGAGAATGAGGCATGGTTTGATGAAAACGTTTTTCGGAGTTGAAGGTTAAATTGGACGTAAATCAGGCCTCAGCCTTCCGGTACAACGGAAATGCATACTATAGCCTCGACACCGTTGCCCGGGCGTTGAACCGTCAACGGCAAGATAAATATCTCGAACCCATGCAGCCCCAAGCCGTCATCGATTTTATTCAATCCAGACGCATATTGAAAAGCGGCAAATACATAATGCGGTTCGATGCGGGCTTGCCCGCTAAAATCTACCTCTACTCGCACCACTGCCAAGAAAGTGAGAAATCGAAAAGCAAGCTCCTCGTCACTGAAAACGGCCGCCGTCTGCAAAGCATAAAACCCATTAAAAAGAGCGAACCATGATTTTTCCCAGGGTAAAAGCCGTGATCGGTATCATAACACTGTTGGTTCTGATTGCCGGATTCCACTATCGGATGGAAATCCAGCAGCGATACCCGGAATTCGATCCAACCCTGATGGCGACAGGCATTTTTTTTCTTGCGGGGATAATCTATGCGGTCATCGACCGGAATATCATCATTGCCTTCATCACAATGGCCGTTGCCGTCGCTATCCCTTATTTAAGGCAGTGGATAGTGGTCTACTGGCCCTATTGAATCCCCAACCCTGTTCGTGTGCTTTAAGGTTGCGACATGCCCAAAGACGAAAATATTAACGCGATTCCCATTGGCAGTAACGCTAGTGCCGGCACGCGCACCTATTTCAAAAATATCATCGATGCCATTTCGCAGATTCAACAATTTGCCGTCATGGAAAAATCGGATTACGATATTCCCGAAGATTTTCTCACCCTTCGCGGATCGCTTAACTTTTTCAGCATCGGATTTGGCAACGGCTTTATCGAAGGCATGGTGTTTGCGCTTCTGTTGGCCATCATCATGCCGCTCACGCACAGCGAGTATCTGATGGAGCTGGTTTCCCTCAGCTTCCCGCTGGCTCGATCGCGTGCCTTCCTGTGGATGTTGAACCTGTTGCCCGTCATCATCGCGGTAACGCTTTGCTCCTATCTGAGCCGATATCGGATAGGCAAAATTGCCAAGCGTGCCGTCGATGCACTTTTGGTGGGTCGCATGTTCAGTTTGATCATCAAGCCATCATCATTTTCGTTTTGTTGATTGCCTTTTACAACTACAACGATGTCGTTGCCTATGGTTTGGGTCGTGCATTGGCAAAAATTAATGTCGGCTTCGGACACGGTGTTTTTTTGACCATCAGCAGAATGAAAGAACACCTTTTGATCACCGCCTTTCGAATTCTGGCCATTTTCACTGGAGCGATACTGGCCCCATTTTTCACGATCTGGCTGGTTTCCCTTTACCGGGCGTATCAGCGAAAAAAAGCCGAACGATTTTGGATGGAATAATGCTCTGGTCACGAAAGCGTAGCACCCTGATCGGCACGGTGTGCCTATACACGATTTAAAAGGTGCCATCCGCAGGATCGACCTACCGGACAGAGACCGGATTGGCCACATCGGATGCTTCGGCACTACCCGCATCGGCAAATCCAAGTTGATAGAGAACATGGTCGCACAGGACATCGCCAAGGGCTATAGTGTTGTTATAGTGGATCCCAAAGGGGATCTGGAGCTTTTTTCCAAAATCGTACAGATTGCGCATGATAACGATAGAGCAAGAGAACTGTGCCTGATCAACCCCATCTACCCCGAATTTTCGGCCACGATCAACCCCCTGGCCTATTATTTCAGTCCGGAAGAAATCGTCAATCATGTGGTCGCAGGCGTCCAGGCCAAGGATGCCTATTTTCATAATGTAGCCTATGAAACGACACTCATGATCGTTTTAAGCCTGTTGGCATTAAAGGCGAAGGTAGATCCAGAGTTGCCCATCAATTTCGCGGAAATCAGCAGACGATGCGGGGCTGAAGAGATAGAGGCCCTGATGAGCGCCCTGACCAAAATCGAAGATCCCAGTACACGGGAGATCGTTCATATTGCCAACAAAATTCTTCAGGCCAAGGAAGAGTTTTTCGGAAAGGTTACCTCCTCTCTTCGCACGGTGCTGACGGCTTTATCCATTGGAAATATGGGCAGGATTATCGGCAAAGCCCGTTCAAATCGCTTCGTGAAAAGCCTGGAAAATGGAAAACGGGTCATCCTGGTGGTTCAGACCGGCAGCATGCTTTCCGGCAAGGTCAGCGACATGATGGCTCGGATTCTGATCTCCATGATCCAAAGTTTTATCGGCCGGCGTTTTGCGTCGGGTCAAAAGATTGATCCTCCCCTATCCATCTATATCGATGAATTTTCCAACGCCTGCTACATGGGCATCGAGGATCTATTCAACAAGGCCGGCGGCGCCGGCGCCATGGTGAGCGTGTTCACCCAATCGCTGGCTGATATTACCGCAGCTATCGGCGATCAGATGGCCCGCAAGATCCTGGACAACCTGAATACCAAGATATTCATGCGCGTCAACGACCCCTTGACAGCCAGGTATGTCAGCGAGTCCTCGGGTACTCGAAAGAAATACGATCCTTTTCTTCAGTTGGGGGGCGGTATCACCATGCGCTGTTCGGAGGAAGCGGCCGTGCGCCCGGAAGATGTACTCAATTTGAACAGACGTATCTTCTTTCTATTCGGCATCAATGGCCGGTACAAGGGAAAGACCGAACTGGTCAAACCGTCCAGGTTGAAGGTGGAGTACCCGGACATTATCTCCAAAGCGGTTTAAATATGGCTCGCTCAAAAAGGAATCCTCCATGAAAAAGATCGGTATCTGCAATAATAAGGGCGGTGTGGGCAAAACCACCATCACCCTATGTCTGGCCGGAGCCCTGGCCGAGATGAATCTGAATGTGCTCCTGGTGGACATGGACCAGCAAGGATCTTTAAGTTCCTCCTTTTTGCCCGATATTCACAACCTGCCGTTGGTGGTCACGGATGTGATCCGGGATGATGGCGTATCCATCGAAGCGGCAATTCATCGGACCCAATATGCCAACATCAAGATCCTCCCTTCCAATTTGAGTCTGGCCAAACTGGAGAGCGAACTTCAATCCGAGCGGGACGCTCATTATTATCTTGCCGACAGGCTTGATGAGATCAATGGTCAATACGATGTGGTCATTATTGATTCTCCTCCCAATTTAGGACTGGCCACCTGGTCGGTATTGACCGCTGTTCAAGATCTGATCATCCCTTTGGAGGCCCAGGATTACAGTGTCAAGGGCACGGGGTATGTCCACGGGTTGATCGACAAGGTAAAAAAGCGGGCCAATCCCCGGCTTGAGATTTTGGGTTACCTGATCAATAGATACGATGGCCGCCGACGTATCGAACAGGATTTCAAGGCCATGATCCAGAACCACCTGGGCAGCCGGGTGTTTGATCAAGTGCTGAAAGACGCCGTTGTGTATGTGGAAGCCGTCACCTTGGGCACACCTGTTACCATGCTTTATCCCAAAAGCGAGCATGCCGAGGAGTTTCGCAAGCTTGGCAGGAGGGTCATGTATGGCTAAGGATTTCTCTCAAGATGCCCGGGACCGATCTCTTTTCCTGGTCCCTTCGACATTGGATACAGCTGCAAATAGGGGCGATCGTTTAGATACCCGCCCGCTCCGGGAGGCAAGGTGGATTGAAATCCAGCGTATCCAGCCGGACCCGAACCAACCCAGAAAAACCTTTGTTCAGGAAACCCTTGAGTCCCTTGCCCGATCCATCCGCGAGATCGGCGGCATCATCGATCCGATAACGGTCCAATTTTCTGAAAATGAAGATGGTTTCCTGATCATCAGTGGAGAGCGGCGTTATCTGGCCGCCAAGATCGCCGGTCTCGACACGCTTCCCTGTATCATTAAACAACCCGATGACAAAACCCGCTTTCTCATGCAGTTTATTGCCAACATCCAGCGGGAAGATATCCCGCCCCTGGAAGAGGCCGCAGCCATTCGGCGATTGGTTCAGACCTACGGGTTCACACAACATGAAATCGCAAAACTGATAAATAAATCAAAAAGCTATGTCAGTCAGGTCCTGGGCCTGGAGCGACTCTCCGATGAAGCCAAAAAGAAGGTTCAGACGTCTGAACTTTCCAAAGAGGTTCAGATCCAGGCATCCCGGGAGACGGAGCCTGGAAAGCAGATTGAAATTCTGAAGATGGCATCCGATGACAAAAAAACCGTTCGGGATATCCGCAATCAAAGCAGACAGGTCGGAACCCAAAATTCGGATCACAATGAGACTTTCAGCCAGTGGAGTTGGCGATCAAAGAAGGGACGGTTCACGGTATCGGTACGGTTTATGGAGAAGCATCCATTCGAAAACAAGGCTAACATGGTTCAGGCGGCTCTAAATGAAGCGATCGGCCAGATTTATAGTGAGCGCATAGAAACCGGCGGCGAGTTGAAGGAGCATGAGGCCCGCACCAATGAGAATGAAAAATGAGTCGGTGAGCTGGTCGATGGATAGGCCCAGTTTCTCCAGAGTTGACACCAAATGAAATCTTTGCCAACTTGGACATATCCTGCCAATCATTTTCACCATCAATAAAACGGAGTTCCTCCTGTGGCACTAACGAAAAACGATATCGTTGAGCGTATCTATAATGACCCCGGGTTGCCGAAAAATAAGGCCATTCAAGCTGTTGAATCTTTGATCGAACTGATAAAGTCCGCTTTGGAATCAGGTGATGATGTGTTGGTTTCAGGTTTTGGTAAATTCTGTGTCAATAAAAAACATCCACGGAAAGGCAGAAACCCGGCTACAGGTGAAGATTTAATTTTACCGGCGCGGAGTGTAGTGACGTTCAAGTGCTCAGGAAAATTGCGCGAGAAGGTGAATGGTGGATAATGATACTCACTTCTACCAAACTCCCTGATGGCTTAACAATTACTCAATAATCTAAATGTGTTTGCTCGAGTGTGTGGTTCAAACCCCTATTAAATCATTCGGCAAAAACCGACTCCACCAGCCTTTCTGTGGCTGCCAAGCGTCCACGAACGTAATAATCTCGTCAGGACCGGCAAACGACACATGCAACACAAAGGTTTCATATTCGTTCGCCCACTCCCTGTCATGGTGCAAATTTTCAAGCATGGCGGTAAGGCGCTCGGCCGGGTCCTGAGGCGCCTCCCCTCCTCCCCGGCTGGCGTCATTTTCCGCGATTTGCCGAACCAGCCTTACGAATTCCGGCGCGTTTCCGATATGGCTTTCAAGAGCCGCCAGGTCGTACAGGTGACGGATGACGGCTGGATCGTCATTTTCCGCCCCTCGTTTGCGGGTACATACGCGCCAAGCCAAGGCGCTTAATTTGTCAGCGGCTGTTTCTATTGGGTCAACGCAGGGGAAACTCAGAATTTCGGGAGGCATTTTTTCAAACTGTGCGATCATGGACCGAATAGGTCGTCTTATGGGTTGCAACGCCGGCGCAAAGAAAGACATTTCTATACGTATATAAGGCCTCAGGCCCGGACCTGTTTGGAAATGACTGTGATAGGCCAAGTCGGCCGAGAAAAAGCGGCTTTCATTACCTTTTTTAACAGCGATCAAATTAAAATCGGCAGCAGCCAGGGCTGATAAAACCTGCTCGCGGTAACCGCTACGCTGTTTTCGCTGTATAGCGTTACTCGCGTCGGCGGGCATGGAGACCTTGAAGTCGATATCTTCTGAAAAGCGCTTGATATGCCCCCAGCCCTTCGATAACGACGTACCGCCTGAAAAAACGGGTATCGCCGCAGCATCATCGAGGGACGAAATCACACGTATGGCTTGAACGACATGCCAATCCTTCTCGACCAGGCGTTCGTCGCTCAAAAACGCGCCAGCAACCCGCTCAATAAGTTTCCGCTCAAGCACGTTCGAAACTCATAAAAACACCTTTATAACCGATTTTGCGGCGTACCCTCTTCCGGGTGGCGATCACACGGCCTGCCGGGACTTGGGTTGTTTTCCCGGCATTATAGGCTTTTTCAAAGCGCGTTGGGGCGCTTTTGACTCCCAACCGGCTAAGCGCCTCGGCCGTCAATGAATAGAGCCCCTTGACCGGCGTCGGTGTACCGTCGAAGGGCGATGGCACGGCGCGCGTGTAAAGCCCTTGGCCTATTTTCATAAGCTTACCCTTCTTCACAAGTTCCCGAAGCACGACCCACCTGGTCATAGCCGCCCAGGTCTTTAAAATCGGCACGCAGAAAGACGTCGCCGCGCTTGCGGTCGATACGTTTCATCAAGCGTGTTTCCAAACTTTCGGTTCCCATCTTGCACCTCGCGCTCAATGTCAATTTACGACACTTATGCGATGTTTTCAATAGCTAATCAATTGGTTAAGAGAAAAAACACGATTTTCCCCTTAATATTCGCCCAAGGATAAAGCTCATCCCATCTTGCGACGATCTGCAACATGCTTTTTATCCCTTTTCGGCTCTTTCGTGTGTCAAAGGAAAGATGCTTCTGAAGTACTGCTTAAAAATGCAAATAGCATCTTCCGCGCACAGTTGAAATATTGAATAAATCTATTATGGTTAAATATGCCGCAAAGAAGTAATTTTTACTTGACGATCCGTGTTTCTTTCTTTAAAATTTACATAATTATTCGCTCAATGAAATCTCATTTCATTGTTCCTCCGCCGCTGAGCGGGCCTCGGGATGACAGGATTCTTCCTGAATAATCCTTATTTCAGATCCATTCTTTCCTTTAATGGATCGGTGTCAATCAATCGACCGTAATTCCCAAAACGGCATAAGCCAAACCTTGGGTAGATGATTTTCTGCAACGGCCAAGCCAAACAGCAGAATTGCCATTCGGCGGTCGTGTCATATCCACACTCCACACATTACTATCAAAAGCCTCCAATAAACATCCATTAACGAGGGACCAAAGCACTTGTGCGCTTTTTGGGCGCTACAGGTGTTTTTGGTGCCCGTCAAACGAAAGGAGCGTCTTATGAACAAGGCAATCATCATTGGAAGGTTGGGAAAAGAGGCCACGTTTTTTAACGGTGGCGATCAAACCGCCTGTCGATTTCAATTGGCGGTAAAAGAGACATGGAAAAGCAAAAACAACGAACCGCAGGAACGAACCGAGTGGGTAAATGTGGCTGCCCTTGGTTCCGTTGCCGAACAGATGAAACGTGTTGCCAAAGGCACGCTCGTGTTTGTTCAGGGATCGGCCAACACAGGCAGCTACACGAAGAATGATGAAACCCGCTACTATTTTGAAATCCGGGCCAGGCTGCTTCGAATTTTGCCTGAAACAGGAAGACAATCACTTAAGGATCTGGACCAGAATGAGATCGCCTTGGTCGGTCGTCTTGGACAGGATCCGGTTACTCCCAAGGAGGGAATTACCCACTTCTCTTTGGCATGCAACGAATATTTCAAAGGTAATGACACTACCCAGTGGATCAGCGTTGCCACATTCAACGGTTTGTCGGACAACGCGGCCAGAATATTAAGCAAAGGCCGGTTGGTCTTCGTGGAAGGGAAAGTACGAACGAGAAAATACGATAAGGATGGGCAAACCCGCCATGCCACAGGTGTTGTCGCACACCGGTGGCGCGCGCTGGACGCCAGGCCCAAAAGGCAAGAATCAGATGAGTATCACGAATCCGCACCCTATGATCATGTGGATGACGATATCCCGTTTTAATCCGTGCCCCTGGATCTCGAATGGAACAGCCCCTTGGATCCAGGGGCCTTATAACCTGTGAGGCTATCGATGGAGCGTATTTTAAAAAAACTCGAGCGATATTTTGGCACATGGAAAATCGGCATCCTAAATCCGGACAGGGGGCTATGGTCGCTTTCGCCCTCGGTGAATAAGCTGGGATATCTGAAAGCAATGAATGCCAGCGGCTATCACATCTTCATGAAACCCGTGGATGAAAGCCGCTTCCTGCTTTTGGATGATATTCCGGAAAACAAGCTGCCATACCAAAAGGAATTGAAACGATTTAAGCCCGGACGTCTGGTGGTGGAAACCAGCCCCGGCAATTTTCAGGTATGGATCAAATCCGCTCGGAACATAGACAACCCGGAAAAAAGATACTGGATCAGGTTTTTCCGCGCAGATTCTGCCTGCGATCCGAATTTGCGTTGGGGCCGCTGTCCGGGATTCCGCAATTGTAAACCCAAATATGGTAAAAATGGACAATTTCCCCTTTCCCGGCTTGTTTGGGTAGACTGGGAAAATGTGGCCCAAGTACCAAAGGTAGCCCTACCGAAAAAAACAGTTGACCGACAGCCAATCAAGGTAAGAGGAATAACGCAGCGTCTATCGGGCAATCCCATTTTGCGTACTGATTATGATCGCGGGGATGAATCCGCCACTGATTTTGCCTATGCGCTCGCATTGCTTCGTCGAGGAACGGATCCGGAAGTCGTTGCCGATAGGCTGTTGCAAGAAAGAAAAGATTGGACCCACCACAAAGGCCAACGGCGCCAGGCCGCTTACCTTCAGCGCACGATCAACCGCGCCGTCAAGATCATCAATCAATAAAGAAGATGTCTAATTCTTAAATCCAACCCCAAATCCGGGGTACCGCAATGGTCCCCCGATACGGTGGTGTTCTCCCTATGGTGGGAACCATTGCGGTTTTACCCAAAGGGAGACAGACAATGAAATCACAAAGTATTCCCCTGACCAATGACCAAATCGTCGAGTTAGCTCCGGCTGCGGGAGCGATAAACCCGCACGAAACGGTTTCCGACCGATATAGCTTTGTGCCAACCATCGAGGCTGTTGATTTGTTGAGGTCGGTCGGTTGGCAACCCGTGCATGTGAAGCAATCCGGAACAAGGAAAAATGATCGCAGCGGCTATCAAAAACACATCATCCGATTCATGCAGGGAGCCCTTTCAATCGATCAAGAACGCGTCGATCTGGTGATGACCAACTCTCATGATCGTGGGTGTGCGTTTCAGCTTTGTGCCTCGATCTGGCGCAAAATATGCGGAAATGGATTGATGGTATCCTCGAAACTGTTCAATTTTTCACACAGACATGTCAATTTTGACACAACGAGTTTCTTGAATTCTGCCTACCAGATTGCCGAAGGTGCCGGAGACATCGCTGTACAAGCCAATGATTTAAAGGCGATAGACCTCTCTCCGAATGAAAAAGACGTGTTCGCCATGGCTGCGCACAAACTGGTCTATGACGATATCGAAAAGGCACCGATTTTGCCATCACAGTTACTTGAAGAGCGGCGTTACGACGACCAAGGCAATGATCTATGGACGACATTCAATGTGGTCCAGGAGAACATCATGAAGGGGGGCATATATGGAAGTAAGCAAAATGCGAATGGCCATATTCGTCGAGTCAAAACCCACCCTGTGAAATCTATTGATCGGGATGTAAAGCTCAACAAGGCACTGTGGGTGTTGACCGAAGAGATGGCCAGACTAAAAAGCTGAATAAGTAGACAGACAACGCTGTACGGTTCTTCAAAATATTCTTTAAATCAAAGATGAAATCCCCCGAATCGGGGAACCGTAAAGGTTTCCCGGTGGGGATGCCCTCCCTATTCATGGGAGCCTTTGCGGCTAACAATAGGGAGGATGAAAGTGAACAAAAAAGAATATCGTTTTTATGCCTACAAGCTGCATATGGTCAAAGAACAAGAAATCCGCTTCTTGAGTGACCAGGCAATCCACAATAGCTACTCCGGCTCCAAATTAATCAAAAAAGTGATCCGCCAAATCGGTCAGACTGATCGGGAAAACTTCGTTGTAGTGATGCTTAATACGAAGCTAATACCCATCGGCACAAACCTGGTATCCACTGGAAGCCTTACCCGATGTATCGTGCAGCCCAGGGAGATCATTAAAGCGGCATTGAACATGCCTTGCAAGGCCTTGATCCTCGGACACAATCATCCATCAGGAGATCCTTCGCCTTCCATGGAAGACAAGCTGATCACCCTCATGATAATGGCGTCTGCGCATCTGTTCGATGTTGATATTCTGGATCACATTATCGTGGACATGGATTCTGATGCCTACCTGTCTTTCGCGGACGAGAAAATCATTGAAGATACGAAACGAAAAGTGTGTTCCGTATTAGATCAAATTTCAAGGATGCAAACAAAAATAGGAAGTAAGGAGACATCATGATCAACAATACAGGCAAAGATTTTGAAAATCCTTACGCACATGTGGTGGAATGGATTAATCGGCATGAAGGTACGGGTTCGGCAAATGGGCTGGCGAAACTGATTCTCTCACTATGGTCTGAAGATGCGGCGTTTAGCTTCCGTGAATGTATATCATCATTCGACGATACGCGTCTTGCATGGGCTGAAGAAATGACCACACACTTCATTCGTTTTCGCTTCGACCGATTTTTGGAAGATGCCGCAAAACAAGTTGCTTTGATATGCCCTCATCTCATTGAAAAAGGACTTGCCGGATGCCATGCCAAATGCGATTGGGAACGCTCTAAGACCACAGTCAAGAAACATTGACCGATCAAACTACCCGACCGTCTGTTTTTGAGGCTTGCCGAAAAAAACAGACGGTCGGCAAACCTGATTAATCCATGAATATGCCAACAAGTCTTACTACATGAAATAATAAGATTATCTTTACACCTTCGATCGATGTTTTCCCATCTACTCACGCCCTGAAAAAACAAATTAACGACTGACGACCATTTTTTTCGGCACACGACAAGGGCAAAAGGGAAAAGATCACAAATACCAAATTCCCATTCTTTGTAACCGCTGATCAATACATCAGCGAATATATAAAGCGATTATCCTTACCCTGTACCCATTTCCGGGGCGTCGCCTACGGCGATGCGGGGTAAAATCGCATTAACCAAAACTTTTATTAATTCGGTGAGCCCACCGTTTTAATAGATCGCTAAAAGATTACAAAAAAGGGAGGTGATCAAGCTGAGCAACTCAACGAGGACAGACACCCTGGTAATGCAAGCGATACGAGGTATAAAACAAACCAAATCGGGATCCGCCAAAACCAGACACAATCATATAAAAGAGGCACGCAGATTTGTAATGACCATTCGAGAGTTGGGTTACGGTGTCAAAAGATGGAAAAATGTAACCAATATTCATATTCAAAAAGCGGTCGACAAATGGAAGGAAGAGGGTTTGCAGGCAGCAACGGTTAAAGAGTATTTATCCGGTGTTCGAACCGTTTGCAGGATTTATGATAACGATCAAATCAAACCGGACAATACACAATTCGGCATCCCCAATCGAGTGTTTGTGGATAATCGTGACAAGTCGATACCAGAGGAAGTGTTCCAAAAAGCGGTGACAGAATTGAAGCAAAGCAGCAACAGTGATGACAAAAGAGTGGCCGCCCAACTGCAATTAGAACGCTATCTGGGATTAAGAGTGGAAGAAGCATGTAAATTTAATGCCCACCAAGCAGTCCTGTCAGATGGAAGGGTGTTCATTCAGCATGGAACCAAGGGCGGAAGGGAGCGGATAATAAACGAACTAACCGAAAATGGAAAAGCAGCGATTGAATATGCAAAAGCGATATCAGGTATCAACAACTTAATTCCGAATGATCACAGCGAAAAACAGTGGATTCAAAAGTATTATCGAATAACAAGAGCGAAAAGTATTTCAAAGAAAGAATGCGGAGCATCAAGTCATGGATGTCGACATTCTTATACGCAGGATCGCTATGAAACAATCACCGGATTTAAGGCACCATGTAAGTTTGAATCAAAAAAAGAATTCAGAAAAAACGCGATAACAATAGCCGGCAAAAAATGGGTAAAGCTAAACCAGGACGCAAGGCAAATAATAAAATCTGAGTTAGGTCACGGCCCGGACCGTGATGATGTGGTAAGTCAATATTTGGGCGCAACATAAAAATGAAAAAGCTTTGACGCAGTTTAAAAGCCTTCGCCTTAAAAGCGAGGGCTTTTTCTTTTTCAAGAAAATAGATAAGGCGATGATTATCCCAAAATTGGGCCTTGATCATCGTTTCGGCCACTTGCCTAAGCGCAAACAATGAGAGGTATTTTCTCTTTCGGCGCATGGCGCTTCTTTGCTGGCCTTCCCGGAAGATCCACCGTTTCCAAAAGAAACGAAAACAATTCTCTTGGCTTTGTGCCAAAGAAGCGTTGCGCTGCAGTTGTTCCATCCCGGCGTTTGATGAAAAAATTATGAACCGCGGTAAGCGCGGACAGCTTCCTGTCACTCAGACGATGCAACCCGTGATGCCGAAGAGACAGCTGGCCGTTGCGGCCCTCCACACACGAACTGGAACGTTGAAACAGTCCCGCGCATTCTTGCGCAACGCGTTCGATGACCACTCGTTCATCTTCGCCAAGCCCTGCAAACGGGGTGTCGCCGCCATTTAGCCGATTGAGCAGTTCATCAGATTGGGTTCGCAAACGATGGCGAACATCGGCGCTCTTGGCCTTGTCGGCCGCTCGGCGAATATAAAGCGCCGGAATCAGCATCTCCAATACGGCCGCCTCCACTGAGGGGATCAAGCCAAGGGCTTCGATTTTCGCTTGAATCGTGAGAAGGAAAAACGCCATGGTGGCGATCATGTCCACAACGACCCTCCAGCCTTGGTGATCCTTTTGAAACTGACATGTGATAACTGGGCTTGGCAAGCCACGGTTTCGATTTCATAAAAACATTGATTGATG
>NZ_BBCC01000026.1 GCF_001311845.1 Desulfosarcina cetonica JCM 12296
GGCCGTTGCCGCGTCCCGGGGACGGACGTACAGCAAAAGCCCTTTTCCCCGGGCGGTGATCAGCTCCCGGGCCTGCTGGAGCTTGCGTCCGCAGTCGCAAAGCAGCGAGCCCATGAAATCCCCCAGAAAACACTCGCGGTGAATCCTTACCAGCACCTCGTCCTCGGGCTGGATAGCTCCCTTGATCAAGGCGATGTAAGCATCATCCGGTGAGAATTCGGATGTGTAGGCGGCCACCTTCAGGGGACCGGCAGCCCTTGGCAGAGAGGTTTGCAGCAGGGTACGCCGGACCAATTGCTCCCGTGCGGTTCGATAGCGAATCAGATCGGCAATGGTAACGATGTTGAGATCATGCGTTTTGGCAAAACGGCAAAGGTCCGGCATCCGGGCCATGCTGCCGTCTTCGTTCATGATTTCACAGATGACACCGGCGGGTTCAAAACCGGCCAGCCGGGCCAGATCCACGGAGCCTTCGGTTTGGCCGGTGCGAACCAGAACGCCGCCGCGCCGCGCCCGCAGGGGAAAAATGTGGCCGGGACGAACGAAATCCGACGGGTTGGCCGTGGGCGACATGGCCTGGCGGATGGTATGCGCCCGATCCTGAGCCGAGATGCCGGTGGTGATGCCACAGGCCGCGTCGATGGAGACCGTGAACGCGGTCTCAAATGGGGAGTTGTTTTCCCGGACCATCGGATTCAGGCCCAGCTGATCCGCTTTTTGCGGCTCCAGGGTCAGGCAGATCAGCCCCCGGCCGTGGATAGCCATGAAATTGATGAATTCGGGTGTGACGGCTTCGGCGGCACAACACAGATCGCCCTCATTCTCACGGCCCTCATCATCGACCAGGATCACCATCCTGCCGTCCCGGATCTCTTGGATAGCAGTTTCGATGCCGACAATCAGGGAGTCTGACGCCATGGTCGCCTATGCCCCTTCCGCCCGCAGCATGGTGATGGCATTGTTCAATTTGTGGCTTCCCCACCTTTGAAAACAGCGGTTCTCAATATGGAACATGTCCAGAACCTTGCCCACGAGGTGGTTGACGATATCGTCTATGGTCTGGGGCAGGCAGTAAAACGCGGGAACCGGTGGAAGAATCGTCGCGCCCATGTCGGCAAGCTGCAGCATGAGGTTGAGGTGTCCTTTGTGAAAAGGCGTTTCCCGAGCAACAATAACCAGTTTGCGTTGTTCTTTCAGGTTGACGTCCGCAGCCCGAACGAGAAGGTTGTCATTGTAGGAGTGGGCGATGCCAGAGAGGGTTTTCATGGCACAGGGAATCACCACCATGCCTTCCACCAGAAACGAACCGCTGGCGATGTTGGCACCGATGTCGCGGATATCGTAGCAGGTGTGGGCCAGGGAAATTACATCGTCCACCGCCCAATTGGTTTCCATGTCGATGGTCTTTCGGGCGGCATCCGATATGACCAGATGCGTTTCGATATTGCTATTGGCAAGGGTTTCCAGAAGACGGATGCCGTAAATGGCACCGGTTGCTCCAGACATCCCGACGACCAGTCTTTTTTTCATGGGGCCCCCTTTCGATGGGTTATTGGTAGTTCATGGCCACGGTTAGCGCATGCTCGGGAAAACTGATTTTTTCAAACCCCTCCCGGCGGGGGCGGGTTGCATCGATGCCGATTTTGGCGGTCCGGAATCCCGGTTTTGCCGACGGATCGAGGACCTGCCCGCAAAGACCCGGAATGACGATCAGATCATCGTCCGGCTGAAAGCGGGTGGCCATGGCCCATTCCACGGCCAGCGGATCCCGAACATCGACATCCTCGTTGACGATGACGGCTTTTTTAATGGACTGAAACGAGAGCGCCATGGCGAGCAAACGACGGATCTCTCCCGGCCGGGCGCTGTCGATGGAAACGACCACGTGCGAGCCAAAGGTGCCGGGGACGAAGTGCAGATTGCGGATCGTGGGAAAAAGCATTTTCAGTTTCGGCAGTACATTGAGGCGGTGGACGAAGGCCAAGAGGTGATCCACTTCAAGGCCCTGGGGCAGCAGGGCTTGAAAGAACGGTGTTTGGTGAAGGGAAATGGATCGGACGTGGATGGTTGGGCTGGCAAAAGAGAGGTAGTAGCCGCTCACTTCTCCCAGCACCCCATCGATTTCTTTTTCCGCCGGGTCGATATGGCCTTCGATGATGATTTCGGCCTCAGCCGGTACCTGGAGTTCGGTGGTGGCCGCCGGCATCAGAACCACGGGTTGGCCGGTCAGCCCGCCCGCGGCACTGAACTTGTCCATATTGCCGGGGACTTTCAGCACCGTGGCAATGACCACTGCCGGATCGACTCCGATGGCCACGGCGATCTCCATGGGGGCTCCGGTCCGCCGATGATGCTGGTAGATGTCTGACAGCGGCGGATTGAGCAGGGAAATTCCCAGCTCGGCCGGGCCTCTGACCTCCAGGCGGTGCAGCCCCCGGCGCATGCCCCCGTTGTTGGGATCCCGGACCGATGAGACCCCGCAGGTAATGAAGGGGGCAGAATCCTTGGCATAGTGCGTCAGTACGGGCAGATACTCGCGAAGATCGAAGTTTTTGCCCGCCTCGATCACCCTTCGATCCGGATCACCATTTTGCAGAACCGGGTCGATCCACTGATCCTGGCTGGGCAGGTGTCCGCTTAAAAGGGTCTCCTCGGAGATGCACAGGGCGCTGGCCAGGCGTCGTTGGGCGCCCAGAATGTTGCCGACGATGGGCATCTGGTGGCCGTTGACCGTTTCGAAAAGGATGGCCGAACTGTCTTCACGATCCAGTTGGGCCAAAATCGCGGCCACCTCGAACCGGGGATCGACAGGCGTGCGGATGCGCCGGACATCCCCCTGTTGCTCCAAGTGCTCGATAAACCCCCTTAACCTTCCGATGGGTCTGGTCATATTCCCCTCCAACCAAAAGAAAGACTAATTTGACGTCTGCAAAGGCGTGATGGTGATTTTTTCGTCTATCCCGTGCTGCCCGTTGCGCCGCCTTCCCGGAGAGGCGATTTTCAACGATGAAAAGCCTCATCCCGGGAAGGACCGTGTGTCACTGGCGTTAGAATTTGCTGACTTCTTTGATCAGTTCGATGGACCAGGGTGTGTCGAGCAATTGACCCCGGCCGAGGCGGACCTTGAGAATATCCGAATATTTGGATTCGGATTTGGAGATCAGGGCCTTGGCGTAGAATGAGCGGTATTTGTACCTTCGATCGTCGGGGGTGAGTTCGCGGACGACCAATTCCAGCTCCTGATCCTCGGGCACGCTTGCCGGATCTTCCAGGACGAATGTATCGTATTCTCTGGCCATGTGTTTTTCTCCTTAATTTTTGTATCCGTAATTTTCCCAGTTGCTGAGAACTTTTTCCTGAATGTCCTTGGGATAGTTGGTGCTGAAGGCCACCTTCAGGGGCAAGTCGGACGTCGGCCAGTCCAGCGGGAAGAGACAATCGAACAGAACTTTGGCACCGACGCCCATCTTGCGCTCCTCAGGCGAGGCGTAGGGATTTAAGGGGGTGCCGATGTCATTTTCATACTTTCGGATACCGCGGATGGGATGGCACTTGGTGGAGAGGGCGTGGATCACTTCATCCTTGTTGTAAATATCGGTTTTGTCATCCACCACCACGATCATGTGGAACCAGGGGCCCAGTTTACTGCCAAAGGCCAGATTGGCGATTTGCGAGGCGATCCCGCTGTAGGCATGTTTGACGCCCACGACCACCATGTGGTGGGTCGACTCGGGCATCATGTAAACACCGGTAATGGGAATGCCCTGACTCTCGAGCAGTTTACGCATCTCCAGGCCGAGGGAGAAGGAGCGCAGGAGCTGGTTCTCGTCCGTGGGAATGCCCGGATTGCTCACCATGATCATGGGATTGTTGCGGTGGGTAATCGCCTTGATGCGGTATACCGTTCGCGGATCTCGCGGAGAGGTACGATAGCCGGTATATTCACCGAAGGGCGCTTCCAGGATACTGACGCTGGGATGAATTTCACCCTCGATAATGATTTCGGCATGGGCGGGAACTTCCAGGTCGCAGGTTTCGCACTTGACCAGTTCGACCGGTTCTCCGTGCAGCATGCCGGCCAGCTGATCCTCGGGAATCTGCGAGGGGGCGCACGAGGCGATGCTGGAGAGCGGATCGGCGGCAAGGACCACGGCAAAGGGCATGGGTTCGTTGCGCGGCACGTGCTTGCCGTGAAACATTTTGCCCATGTCGGAGAAGGGCAGCACCGGACCGACCATGGTCTTTTCATCGAACACCATGATGCGGTACATGCCCCAGTTGATCGCCCGGGTGTCCGGGTCCTTGGCGACCACGAAATGCCAGGTGGCCAGATAGCGGCCGCCGTCGCCTTCATGAACCATCGGTCCGGGCAGATGGAAGAGATTGGCATCGTCGCCGAGCAGGATATTTTCCTTGCAGGGTGCATCGGTGGCGTCGACCATCACCGGGGGAATGGGTTTCTCTTGGGTTCGGCGCACATACTCGTCGGCGATTTCCGGAATGGTAGCGTTCGGGTTCATCCCCATGCCAACGGCCAATCGACGATACGTGGACAAGGGACCTCCGAGGGCTTCGAACCCCGGATAATCGGTGATGTTTTGAAGTGGGGGCGGGCAGCTGGTTTTCACAAACTCTTCTGACAATGGCGCCCAGTTCGAGATCCCAGTCGACTTCCTGCTCGACCGTGACCAGGTCCCCACTCTCTTTCAATCGGGCGATAAATTCCCGGTTGTCTTTCGGACTGTTATAGCTCATGTTGAACTCCCGTTAAATGTGTCGCGCTTTTTGTTCATGATCGCGTCTTCTTATTGTCCGTATCCGTAATTCTCCCAGTTGCTGAGAACCTTTTCCTGAATGTGTTGCGGGTAGTTGGTGCTGAAGGCCACTTTAAGCGGCAGATCGGATGCCGGCCAATCCAGCGGGAAGAGACAGTCAAAGAGCACCTTGGCGCCCTGGCTCATCCTGCGTTCAGCCGGCGAGGCATACGGATTTAGCGGTGTTCCAACCTGATTGTCATACTTATGGATCCCTCGGACCGGATGACATTTGGTGGACAAGGCATGAATCACCTCATCTTTACTGTAGATGTCGGTTTTTTCATCCACGACCACGACCATGTGGAACCAGGGACTTAATTTGCTACCAAATATCAGGTTGGCGATCTGTGAGGCGATACCGGTGTAGGCCGGTTTGACGCCCACCACCACGAGATGGTGGGTGGATTCGGGCAACATGTAGACGCCCGTGATGGGAATCCCCTGGCTTTCGAGCAGTTTGTGCATTTCCAGCCCAAGCGAAAACGAGCGTAATAACTGGCCCTCGTCGGTCGGTACCCCCATGTTGGATACCATCATGATCGGGTCGTTGCGGTAGGTGATCGTTTTGACCCGGTACACGGTTCGTTTTTCTCTTGGCGAGGTGCGATAGCCGGTATATTCGCCAAAGGGGGCTTCCTCAATCATGACATTGGGGATGACTTCGCCTTCGATAATGATTTCCGAATGTGCAGGCACATACAGATCGCAGGTTTCACATTTGACCAGTTCCACTGGCTCGCCTCGCAGCATACCGGCAAGTTGATCCTCGGGAATCGGCGATGGGGCACAGGCGGCCAGACTGGAGATGGGATCGGCGGACAGTACCGCAGCAAATGGCATGGGCTCATTCCTGGGGACATATTTCCCATAAAACATTTTGCCCATATCGGAGAAGGGCAGTACCGGGCCCACCATGGTCTTCTCATCAAACACCATCATGCGGTACATGCCCCAGTTAATGGCTTGGGTGTCGGGGTCTTTTGACACAACAAAATGCCAGGTCGCCAGATAACGACCGCCGTCGCCATCATGGACCATGGGACCTGGCAGGTGAAGCAGATTGGCGTCGTCGCCGGTCAGGATGTTGGCTTTGCAGGGCGCCTCGCTCGCTCGATGATTACAGGATCGATGGGCTTTTCCTTGGTCCTCTGAACATAGGTGTTGGCGATTTCAGGAATGGGTGTGGCCGCATCCAGCCCCATGGCGATGGCCAATCGCCGATACGTGGCCATGGGTGCGCCGAATGCTTCAAATTCAGGATAATCGGTAATTTTCTTGAAGTAGGGGGCGGACAACTGGCCTTCACATACTCTTCTCACAATGGCGCCCATTTCAAGATCCCAATCGACTTCCTGGTTGACAGTGACCAGATCGCCGGACGCCTTCAATCGTTCGATGAATTCTCGATTGTCTTTTGGACTGTTGTAGGACATTTAATTTCTCCCTTCTTCGCCCTAAGACAGGCCGCCGTTTGATAATTGGGTGGTCACCGTTTCCCATTTGTCCTGGGCTTTGAGGATGAATTCGGCCAGTTCGCGGACCACCCCCTGGCCCCCGTCGGATTTCGTGATCAGGGCGGCCACGGCCTTGGCCTCGACGGCGCCGTTGGCCGGTGCCACGGGGAAACCGACCCGCCGCATGACACCCAGGTCGATCATTTCATCGCCGACATAGCAGAAATCCTGATCCGTCAGGCCGGACTCCTTTTCAAATTCGTCCAGCTTGGCGATTTTGGCGCTGGTTCCCCAGCGTTTGTCCGGCGGGACATTGTAGATTTCACCGACCACATCCATGGCCCGGGAGACCTTGCTGGTCAAAAACGAGACACCGATGCCGCCGGCCATCAGGCTTTGCAGCCGATTCGGTCAGCCAGGGAAAAACACTCGGATTTGGTGCCTTCGTTGGTGTAGTACAAGGTGTTGTCCGTTAAGATGCCATGGATGTCGAGGATGACGAATTTGACTGCTTTTGCCTGTTCGATCGCCGTTTGTGTATCAGTCATTTTTTTCTCCCTATATCCGGTTACTTGTAGCCCATCTTGGTGACCTTCTCGACCCAGCCGTCCCATTTGCCCATGGATCGCAGAATAAATTCGCACGATTCCCGGATCGGTCCGCGACCACCCGGCGCCGAAGTGATATAGTCAGCCGCCGCTTTTACTTCCGGAATGGCGTCGGCTGTGGCGATGGCGAGTCCAGCCTTCTTCATCGCTTCCAAATCCGTTATTTCACAGCCGACATAGGCCACCGCCTCATCCGTAATATCCAGCTCTTTGGTCAGCTCCTCGATCTTGGCCACTTTGTCATCCACCTTGTAGTAGTACTTGTCGAGCTTCAGCTCTTTGGCGCGGAAATACCCTTCACCATCAACGGAAGTAGCATCCAGAAAGGCGATGCGGATCCCGTTGGCCATCAGCGAAAGGTCGCCGAATCCATCCATGTGCCAGAAACCATAGCGGCGGTTGCCCTCGACATCGCAGTAAAATGTGTTTGGCGTGAGCACGCCGTGAATATCATGCCCGAACAGTTTTACTTTTTCTGCTTTTTTCATGGCACTGGCGGTGTCTTTTTGCGCTTCCATCACGACCTCCTTCATCTGAGCCGTTATAGGGGTAGTAGTGGGATCCGTTGCGCTGTCCAATTTGGCGAAAAGAAAAATGAATCCGGTTGTTGGATGCGGTCAACGGGTCGAGACTGAATGACACTGTTGGGAACGTCACTGTGTTTCCCAGGAAGAAATCGATAGAGCGGGCCGAAAGGCGTTGCCGGTTCATGTCCGATATTGGCGAAGATACGCGTAGGATGTCAATTTCATTAATATTATGCAAACCATAAAATCAAGTTATAGCTTTATGCGTAAATGATTAACGTGAATAATCATAAGTTGAGCTTATAGTTGAAATAAAATTTATGATTTTGACATTTCACGAATTCTCATTAATGCTTCCGGCAGTATTCTGCCATATCCTTCCTTACCCCAATGACAATTTTCAAAGGAGAATTCGTATGGACCCATCCGTATACTGGAATCCGATACTGGAAACGATGCCGCGAGAAAAGCTGCAGGCGTTGCAGCTGAAGAAATTCAAGCGTATTTTCACGTGGGCCTATGATAATTCACCCTTTTACCGTCGGTTATATCGTGATGCAGGCATCGAACCCGGCGATATCAAGACCTTCGCCGATATTCGCAAGGTTCCCAAAATCGAAAAATCGATGATGCGAGAAATACAGGGGCCGGGGAAGAACAACTATCCGTATGGCGATATTCTCTGTGTGCCCAAAACCGATGTTTGTTCCTATCGCCAGACCAGTGGGACCACCGGTCAGCCGGTCTACCAGGCCGACTCCTGGCAGGACTGGGAATGGGGCATTGAAGCATACAGCCACGCGCTCTGGGCTCAGACCTATCGCAATACCGACCGCATGCTGCTGCCCTTTGGTTACAATATTTTCGTCGCCTTTTGGGCGGCGCATTATGCTGCCGAGAAACTCGGCGTTGAAGTGGTTCCCGGCGGCGTGCTCAACACCGAGGCACGCATCCTGAAAATGCAGGAACTCGAAGCCAACGCCATGGCGGCCACGGTCAGCTATGTGTTGAACATGGGACGGGTGGCTCGGGAAAAAATGGGTATTGATCCGGCCAAGGACTTGAATATCCAGAAAATTACTGTCGCCGGCGAACCCGGCGGAAGCATCCCGGCCACCCGTCAACGCATGGAGGAGCTATGGGGTGCCAAGGTGTATGATCAGTGCGGCAGCACGGAGATCGGCCATTGGGGCTGGGAATGCCATCACCAGGCGGGGCTGCATGTCAACGAGGCGTTTTTCCTTTTTGAAATCGAAGACCTGGAGACCGGTGAGATCATCACCGAACCGGGCAAAAAGGGGCGTCTGGTGGCCACCGCCCTGGATCGCACGGCTCAACCCTGTATCCGTTTCGACGCCAAGGATATCATTCAGTGGAACGCGGAACCCTGTGCCTGTGGCCGTTCGTTTTGGCGACTGGACGGCGGCATCATCGGCCGGGCCGATGACATCACCAAGGTAAAAGGTGTTCTTTGGGCGCCATCGGCCGTGGAGGAAGTGGTTCGCGGGTTTGCCCAGCTCAGTGACGAGTACCAGATTATTCTCTCCAAGAAGGGCGATGCCGACCAGATCGAACTCAAGGTGGAATTGATGCCCGGTTATGAGAACAACGAGGCGGATGTTCGGCACGCGCTTTTGGCCAAATTACGGCTTCAGACCAACTTGAATTATCTCCTCGATTTTAAAACCTATGGCGACCTGCCGCGGTTCGAAGGCAAGGGAAAGCGTTTTCAGGATTTACGGCACAACTAGACGAAAGGAAAGGGCATATGAAACCGGAATTCGATCTTAACGCAATGGTGCAAAAAATCCAGACCCTTAAACAAAACGCCGCCGAGCTGAAAGCCGTGGCGGGTGGAATCGTCGCGGTGGATCGCAACATCAATCGCATTTCGGCCAGTATCCGGGTGATGGAACTGGATATCTGTGACGCGGCGGACATTCTGTTGGCAGGGGATTGAGGTCGATGGAGAACGCAAAGAGAAAGGATTGGCCAAGATGATGCCAAGATCATTGAAAGGGTTGGTCTGCTGGATCGGTTGTGTCGGATGGGTTTTGGGGGCCGTGTTTTCTTCCGAGGCCGCCACGCTGGGATCGCACTACCCTTTCGGCGGCGAAGGGGTGCTCGCCGCCACCGTCCCCCCACCGGGGTTTCACTACCGAGTCTACAACACCTGGTATAATCCCACCACCTTGAAGGATGACAATGGCGACGACGAAGATGTCGGTCTGGACCTGGACGTCTTTTCCATGGTGCACCGTTTCATCCATGTGACTGAGAAAAAAATTCTCGGTGCCGACTATTTCTACGATATCATCGTTCCCCTGGTCGACAAAGATCTCACCATTGCCGCGGCCGGGGTATCCGACAGCCAGTCCCTGGCCTTGGGGGACACGGTTTTCGAACTCTTCGGCTTGGCCTGGCATCAGCCCCGCTGGGATGCGGCCTTCGCCTGGCGGTGATTGCACCGACCGGTGAATACGACCTTGACAAACCCGCCTCACCGGGTTTGGGCTACTGGTCGGGCATGCTGACCTTGGGCGGTACCGTCTATTTTGATGAAGCCCGATCGTGGTCCTTCAGTGCCTTGACGCGGACGCTGGTCAACGGCGAACAGGACGATACGGATGTGCGACCCGGATCCGAGTTCGTCGTTGAATACGGCCTGGGCAAAGAAATTCCGATCAATGACAAACTCCTTGTGCGGCCGGGTATCTCCGGTTGTGCCTACTGGCAGTTCGAAGACGACAGCGACGATGGCCCGGGCACCTTGGCCGATGAACGCAAGGAGAGCTATGCCCTGGGAGCGGAAATTAACTTCTTCTGGCTGCCGCCGACCCTGTTCCAGGTCAACCTCAGGGCCTTGCGCGAGTTCGGCGCCAAGAACACCGTCCAGGGGTCGCAATTCGTCCTGACCCTGACGAAATCGTGGTAGCCAATATCGAGTAGCCAATGAGGGGCGGTCTCGCTTTTATATTGATTCCCTGGCTATGGACTTTATCCGGTGGATGGATTGCGATTTGCCTTTGAGATGTTATTTTTTTTACATTACCCAGACGATCAGGACCGTATCAAGCGTGGTGTAAGAAAAAGGGGGACAATATGGACAGCAAGATTGCACTGGTTACCGGGGGCAGCCGGGGACTCGGCAAAAACACGATTCTCCACTTGGCACAGCGGGGTGTTGACGCAATTTTCACCTACCACAGCAAGGCGGAAGCGGCCCGGCAGGTGGTTGCCGAGGTCGAGCGGACCGGACGCAAGGCAGTGGCGCTTCAATTGGATACGGGAGACACCAAAGCCTTTGCGGATTTTGCAAAACAGGTAAAACAGGCGTTAGAAGCACACTGGCAACAGGACCATTTCGATTTCCTGGTGAATAACGCCGGTGTCGGTCTGCGCGCGGCTTTCAGCGAAACCACCGAGGAACAGTTTGACCGCCTGATGAATATCAATTTCAAGGGCGTTTTTTTTCTGACCCAATCCGTGTTGCCGCTTATTGCCGACGGCGGCCGCATCGTCAACATCTCCAGTGGTCTGGCTCGTTTTTCATTACCGGGTCATGCCGCCTATGCGGCTGCAAAGGGTGCCGTGGAGGTCCTTACGCGCTATCTGGCAAAGGAGTTGGGAGATCGTCGGATTTGCGTCAACGCGGTTGCTCCCGGTGCCATCGAGACGGACTTCGGCGGCGGTGTGGTCCGCGATAACCGGGACGTGAACACCTTCATCGCGTCCCAGACCGCCTGGGGCGCGTGGGGCTGCCCGATGATATCGGGGCGATGGTTGCCTTGCTGCTTTGTGAGGGGAACCGGTGGATCAACGGCCAACGGATCGAGGCGTCCGGCGGCATCTTCCTATAGGTGGCGAGGTCGCCTTTGATGGGCGGCGGCGATGCAAGCACAAGCATAGCTTGAAACCTTTACGCTTCCGTCGTTGCCCTTTCTTCTTTGTCTCACCCCGACTTGCTTTCCTTTCGCAAAAAAAACTCATCGATTTCTTTCATCGGCCGATGAACGTATTGTTGGTTTAATCTGAACTTATTCGAAACTTGTCAGAACGATTCATTCCCAAAGCTTCCCTAAAGGTGGCCTCCATGCGCTTATTTTCTCGTCTTCGATCAAAATTGACATTGATTGGAATTCTGTTAAGTGTTGCGCCCTTGATTTGCCTGGCCGTTGCCGCTTTCATGATCTCAGGTAACATGAAAGGTGTTTTCTATAAGGAACTCAGCCAGATTGTTACTTCCGACCTGGATCATATCGTCCAGGGGGTTCAGGCGGTATGCAGCGCACAGCAGGAAACCATTCGGGACCAACTGAAGCACTCACTCAAACTTGCCGAGACGGTTGTCGCTCAAATTGGCGCGCCGCGTTTATCCGACCAAGAGACAATGTGGAAAATTACCAACCAATTCACCAAGGCAAAGCAAACCGTGCAGTTGCCCAAACTGATGCTTGGGGATCAATGGACCGGAAACAATGAGAAGCTCGAAATACCTTCCTTGGTCGTCGATGAGGTTCAGCGCATCGTGGCCGCCACCTGCACGATATTTCAACGCATCAATCCGGCTGGCGATATGTTGCGGGTCTCCACCAATGTCCTGAAAAAGGACGGCAAGCGAGCCATTGGAACCTACATCCCGCATCACAACCCTGATGGAAAACCCAATGCGGTTGTTGATGCCGTTTTGAAGGGAAAGACGTTTCAGGGGAGGGCTTTCGTCGTCAATCAATGGTATATCACGACCTATGCGCCGATTTACAATTCCGCTCGTGAAATCATCGGGATGCTGTATGTGGGGATTCCCCAAGAGAGTGTCAAAAGTCTGCGTGAGGCGATTTTGTCTACCCGGGTGGGCGAGCAGGGTTACGTCTTCGTTATCGATTCCAACGGCGATTATGTCATCTCGCGGGAGGGGCGGGACGATGGCCGCAATATCCTTGATGCCAAGGGCGTAGATGGCGCCCAACCCATCAAAGCGATCATCGGCAAAGCCCTGAGTCTTCAATCCGGTCAGATGGCTGGCCATGCTTACCAGTGGCAGGCCAGCGGTGACAGCGCTCCCAGGCATTACGTTTCACGCATCACCTATTTCAAGGATTGGGATTGGATCATCGTCGCCAACGCCTACCGGGATGAAATTTTCGGTGTTCAGGATGTTATCGACGGTCTTTTCCATAAAGGGTTCATCCTGATCCTTGCCATCATTGGTGCCACCATCACGGTTACCATGGTCGTGTGGCTGATGGTGGCCCGCGGCATTGTCCGGCCCATTGAAGAGGCATCCAAATTCGCTATTTCGCTCTCAAACGGAGATTTCCGCAACACGCTTGAAACGGGTAAGCGCCGATTCGGCCGGCAGTCCACCGAAATTTCGCACCTGATGGCGTCATTGAATCACCTGGTCGCTAATTTGGCGACGATGATCCGTGAAGTTAAAAACAGCGTTTCCACCCTGAACGTCTCGTCCGGCGAACTGGGTAATATTTCAAATGAGATGAACCAGGGTGCCGACCAAACATCGGGAAGGGCCGACGCCGTTGCGGCGGCATCGACGCAGATGAGTTCAAACATGACCACCGTTGCGGCAGCGACCGAACAGGCCGCAAGCAATGTCGACATTGTGGCCCATTCGACGGAAGAAATGAGTGCAACGGTCAAGGAAATCGCCAGCAACTCCGAACAGGCGCGAATCATGACCCAAAATGCCGTGGATCGGGCCAAAGATGCCTTTACCATGGTTGATGAACTGGGAACGGCCGCCCAGGCCATCGACAAGGTTACCGAGGTGATTACCGAGATATCCGAACAGACCAATCTTTTGGCACTTAACGCTACGATAGAAGCCGCCCGTGCCGGTGACGTTGGCAAAGGATTTGCCGTGGTGGCCAACGAGATCAAGGAATTGGCCGGGCAAACCGCCCGAGCCACCAATGATATTCGAGAAAAAATCGGTAATATTCAGCAATCCACAGCAGATACGGTGAAAGAAATAAGACAGATTTCCTCGGGTATTGTCGATGTGAACGAAATCGTCGGCAGCATTGCCGCTGCGGTTGAAGAACAGTCCGTTTCCACCGGGAATATTGCCGGGAATGTGATCCAGGCATCCCAGGGGATTCAGGAAGTCAGCCAAATGATCGCTCAAAGCTCTTCCGCTTCCGCCGATATATCAAAGGAAATCGAGTACGTTACGCTGTCCGCCGGTGAAATGGCCACGCGAAGCGCACAGGTGCGGATCAGTGCCCAGGATTTGCAAAAGCTGTCCGGACGCTTATCGGAGGCCGTTTCCCGATTCGATATTCCCGAAGCCCGGTTTGATATTGGCGCGGTCAAGAGCGTCCATCTTCAATGGCGGTCCCGGCTGGAAGAATTGCTGCATGGTCGTGAAACATTGAAGCGCGATGCCGTTGACGATCACCATCAATGCGCTTTCGGGAAATGGTATGACAGCATCGATACACCCGAGCTGACCGAAAGTGAAGCCTTCAAGCTCGCCGGCGCCCATCACAAGGCGGTCCACGCACAGGCCCGGCAGATCGTCGACAGCTATCATCGGGGTGAAAAAGGAAAAGCCAACGCGTTGATGACTACTTTTGAGGCGGAGCGGGAAAAGCTATTCTCAGCCCTTGATGAACTGTATCTGCACTGATCGAGGGGCGTGGCGGGTACAGCTGACTCGATTTAGGGCTTTACCTGATCGGTCGAGGCGTGTATGCATGCATAGCAACCCCGTTGCCGGCCCCCCGACGATATCTGTGACGGATACGGAGAAACTCAGCTGCCATGACCCGAAAGCGCGCCTTCGATATCGATCGCTTTGTCGCCACCATCGAAGCCAACTACCGCCAGTGGAATCCGCCCATCATCACCTTTATCGCCACCCGTGGGGCGACGCCCTTCGAGGTGCTGGTCTCCACACTCCTCTCCCTGCGCACCAAGGACGAGGTCACCGGATTGGCCGCCGAACGCCTTTTCGCCGTGGCCCGCACCCCCGAGGCCATGCTCCGGCTGACACCTGAGGCGATCGAGAAACGGATCTACCCGGTGGGATTCTATCCCACCAAGGCCAAGCGCCTGCTGGAGATCAGCCGGATCCTGTTGGACCGATACGACGGAGAGGTGCCCGACACCCTGGAGGCCCTCACCGCGCTGCCCGGCGTGGGCCGCAAGACCGCCAATCTGGTGCTCGTGGAGGGGTTCAAGATTCCGGCCATTTGCGTGGATACCCATGTGCACCGTATCAGCAACCGCATCGGCTACGTGAAGACCCGCACGCCGGACCAGACCGAGATGGCCCTGCGCAAGAAGCTGCCCAAACGCCACTGGATCCGCTATAACGAGCTCTTGGTGGCCTTTGGCCAGGTGATTTGCCGACCGGTCTCCCCCTTTTGCAGTCGCTGCCCGGTGGCTGAGATGTGCCCGAAAATCGGCGTGGACCGCCATCGTTGAACCCAGTTTACGATCAATGCGCGATTGATCGGCAAGGAGTCCCGTATGCCCAAGCAAACCGTCAAGCTCGTTTCCTGGAATGTCAACGGCTACCGCGCCGTCATGAAGAAGGAATTTCTGAAATCGGTCCGCGATCTGGATGTCGACATCCTGGGGCTGCAGGAAACCAAGCTCCAGGAGAACCAGCTCACCCGGGCCATGAAAACCATCGACGGCTACGATGCGGCCTTCTCCTTCTCCACGGTGAAGAAGGGCTACAGTGGCGTGGCGACCTATTCGCGATTGACGCCCAAGGCGGTGCGCCACGGCATCGGCGTCCCCCGGTTCGACGACGAGGGGCGCATCATCGAGTTGGAATTCGATGACTTCAGCCTTTTTAACGTCTATTTCCCCAACGGCCAGATGAACGATGCGCGCTTGCAGTACAAACTCGATTTCTACGAGGCCTTCTTCGCCTATACCGAACGCCTGCGTCAGCAAGGCCGGAGCCTGATCATTACCGGCGATTTCAACACGGCCCACAACGAAATCGATCTGAAGAACCCCGGCCCCAATTCGACCCGTTCCGGATTTCTTCCCATCGAGCGCCAGTGGATCGACCGCATCGTTGCCATGGGGTACGTGGATACTTTCCGGCATCTCTACCCCGACACGATCAAGTATTCATGGTGGACCTACCGCTTCAAGGCGCGTGAAAACAACGCCGGCTGGCGCATCGATTACTTCTTTGTCTCCGAGGATATGATCCGCAAGGGATGGGTCAAGGACGCCTTCATCGACAACACGGTGTTCGGCTCGGATCACTGCCCCGTGGGACTGGTTCTGGAGATCTAATTACTCAGCTTTGGTGTCGTCCGTTTTATCCTGTCTGTCCCCGACAGTCTCGTTTATGGCGTCGGACAGATCCTCTGCCGTGTAAGTCTCCTGAGCATCGCTCTCCAATCGAGACTTGCCAAGCTCCTCGATCTCCTTGGGCGTGGGTAAATCCTTAAGATCCTTCAGTTCAAACACCTCGAGAAAGTGCTTGGTGGTGGCGTAGATCAGCGGCCGGCCGGGGATCTCCTTGCGTCCCAGCACGCGGATCAGTTTGCGCTCCATGAGCATGCGCAGCACGCCGCCGCTGTCCACGCCGCGGATATGTTCGATGTCACTGCGGATGATCGGCTGGTTGTAGGCGATGATCGCCAGGGTTTCCAACGCGGCCCGGCTCAGACGGGGCGCGGACGGTTTGACCAGTCGCTTGATCCACGCGTTGTGGCGGGCCTGGGTGCGAAACTGGTAGCCGCCAGCCACCTGCCGGAGAACGAAACCGCCATCGCGCGCGTCGTATTCGGCGATCAGTTCGTCCACGGCCGCCTTGATCGCCTGGGTATCCTCGGCCTCGAGCACCCCCTTGAGCTGATCCATGGTCAGGGGCGATTCCGCGACGAAGAGCAGGCTCTCGATAATATATTTCAGGTCGTCGGCCATCTACTGGAAAAAAATTCTGATAATTCCCGTGGGAACGTGTTGGGCGATATGGACCAGGCCGAGCTTGGCCATCTCCAGGATCGCCAGGAAGGTGACAATGATGTCCGCACGTTCGCGGTGCTCGGTAAACAGTTCATCAAAGGTCATGGACGCCTTTTCCTCGAGGATCTCCGTCAACTCACGGATACGCTGCTGAACCGAAACCCGGTCCCGGGTCAAATCGACCCGATGGTCTGAACTGACCTTGTCCAAAATGTTTTGAAAGGCATCGATCAGCTCGAACAGGCCGATGCGGATGACCTGGTCGTCCGCCACATCCTTGAAAAGGTCGGGCTCCGGTTTGCGCGTAAAGGTGGAATCTCCCAACAGGTTGCGCTCGGCCAGCTGTTCGGCGGCGGATTTGATACGCAGGTATTCCAGGAGCGGGCGCGTGATTTCCAGCCGGGGATCTTCCTCTTCCGGTTCGCCCAACTGGGTTGGCAACAGCATTCTGGATTTGATGTGGGTCAGGGTGGATGCCATCAGAACGAAATCACCGGCAAAATCGATGTTCATCTGCTTCATCCACTCCAGGTACGCCAGATACTGTTCGGTAATCCGGGAGATGGGGATGTCGTAGATGTCCACCTCCGCTTTTTTGATCAGATGGACCAAAAGATCCATGGGGCCTTCGAAAATATTTTCCAGCTTGACCCGGTAGCGTTCCTCGTCACCGCCCGGATCAAAGCCGTCGCCTTTGATCTGATCCATTGTCACTGACATCACGGATAGTTTCTCATCTCTGGGGTGATCGAATGGGGTCGCGTTCTGACAGCGCCTTTGTCCTTAGATTGTGCCCGGAAGCTGTTTTCTGACGAAAGCGAATTCATCCTCCAGGGTTTTGACCTTACCGTTGAGTTTCGCTTCCAGGACCCTTTGGAGCGTCTGGCTGAACAAGGGCCCCGGTTGCAGGCCCAATGCCAACAGATCCTTGCCGGAGATGCCAACGGAAATATTGCGCAACTGGGTCTGGTAGAGTGAAATCCGTTTTTTGGCGGTTTCCGAATGACTGCAGGCCATCATGTAAAGAATCACTTCGGTTTTGAATATTTTGAGCCGGTTGAAGATTTCCGCGTTGTTCATGTGCTTGCGGCGTTCCAGTGAAATGAGACATTTTTCCACCCCCACGCGGGTGTCGGCAAACAGTTTTGCGTGACGTGGCGCAATGGTCAGGTGGCGGCAGATTTCCCGGGTCATGGCCAGGCCGCAATGACGGATCAACACCATGAAATAGACCGTCCAGCGCTCATAGGGTTCATCGATAAAAAGAAGATCGTGCCAATCGACAACCTTTTTAGCGCTATCCAACAGGCGTTTCAGGTCATTCTCGATTTTGAGCTTCGGGTGAATGACCTTCAATAACGCATAGTCCAAAAGGCGCATGATGGTCGGTACGGGATTTTCTTCCTTGAGGATCAGGACGAGTTCCGTATAGACGCGCTTGCCGGACAGGCGTTTAAAAAAATCCATTTTGACGGCATTGTCAATCAGACTGGAGGTCAGTTTGCCGATGGTGAAGCCGAAACGCTGTTCGAAGCGCAAGGCCCGGAACACGCGCGTGGGATCCTCCACGAAACTCAAGTTGTGCAGAACGCGCAGAACCTTGTCCTTGATATCCTTCTGTCCGTTGAAAAAGTCGATCAAGCGACCGAATTTGTTCGGGTTGAGTTGTACCGCCAGAGTGTTGATGGTAAAATCCCGGCGGAACATGTCCATTTTGATGGAACTCATTTCGACCACCGGAAGGGACGCCGGGAATTGGTAGTATTCCATGCGCGCCGAGGCCACGTCGATCTTGAAACCATCCGGGAAAATGATCACGGCGGTGCCGAACTTATGATGGGTGTGGGTTCGTGCCCCGTATTCCCGTGCAAAGGTCTTGGCGAAAGTGATGCCATTGCCTTCGACAACCACATCGATATCTTCGTTTTTGCGGTACAGGAACATGTCACGCACAAAACCACCGACCACGAATGCGTTATAGCCCAACTGGGTGGCTGTTTCTCCCAATTGATTGAGCGTTTGCAGAATCGGTTTGGCGAGCCGTTCGCGCATGAAATTCAGTACCATGCGTTGGCGTTTGCCGCTTGGTGGATCATCTACCCCCGGAAGCTCATGGTTGGACAAGCGGTTTTTCTGAACCAGTGTGTTGAGAAGATCGGTGCGGGTGATGACCCCCAGTACCCTGCCGTTTTCCACGACGGGCAGGATGCGTTGTTTGTTGCCGATGATTTTGTCCTGGATCTCCACAATATCGGCGTCTGGGTGAACATCGCAAATTTCCGTGCTCATATATTCGGCGATCGGTATGTCGCCCAGATCATGAAACAGCGCTTTCTCGATGACCTGGCGTGTGATGTATCCACTGAATGCATCTCCCGCGGGATCACTGGCGCCAACCAATAACGCATTGATGTTGTATCGGTTGAGGAGTTTCTTGGCGTCCAGGCAGGTGGTTTCGCGCACCGCCATGATCGCCGGGGCGGACATCAGATGGCGGGCCAGTCGCCGGGGATTGATTTTTGCGTATAGGGTTTCGATGAGCATCTGTTCCGCCTGGGCGATGGTCTTGCCCTTGATGGTGGCCGCGGCCGCAGATGGGTGGCCGCCGCCGCCAAGGTGATCCAGGATATCGCCGACATCCACATCCGCTGTGCGGCTTCTGGCGACCACATAGACCTTGTTCTCCATGAGTCCCAGGGCGAAGAGCGCGTCGATATTCTCCATTTTGGCCATTTTCTGGACCAGGAACGAGAAATCCGCAAAATAGTTGTCGGTGATGACGCTGGTCAGCACAATGTCGACGCCGTTGATGGTGAAATGCCGGGCGGTCTGGATCATATCATTCAGAAGGCCGATCTGCTCGGGATTGAATTCCCGGGTGATCATGCTGGAAATGACATTGAGGTTGGCGCCTTTGGACAGAAAATAGGCGGCTGCCTTGAAATCGTGCTCCGTCGTCGAAGGGAAGGAAAACGAGCCGGTGTCCTCGTAAATTCCCAGGCACATGATCGTCGCCTCTTCCGGGCTGATGGAAATCTCCTTTTCCCGTAAAATGGCGGACAGGATGGTGATCGTGGCACCGGTCAGCATGTGGTGTTCCTTGTGCGCCGGAATATCATCATCGTTTTTCGGGTGATGGTCGTAGATATGAATTTCCAGGCCCGGATTGTCCAGAACCTGACCGATGTCACCGATTCGGTTACGCCTTCGCGTGTCCACCAGGACAAGACGGCGAACCGCGGAAAAGTCGATTTTACTCAACTCGACGATATTGAAGAGATACACCATCGATTGGATAAAGAAATTCCGCAGGTTTTTTCCTGAGAGCCTGGAAAGACAACCTTGGCATCCGGGTACAGCTTCTGGGCGGCGAGCATCGACGCCATGGCATCGAAATCGGCGTTCACATGACTGGTGATGATGGTCAATGGCGGGGCAAGCGTTGTACGGTCGTTGATCATGGCCTCATGACTTTCTGTGCTTCCAACCCAGATTGGCATGCATTCCTATCGGATGGCGCTGAAAAGCAAATGGATATTACGCGTTTGAAGTTATTTTCGCAAGCTGATCTCGTTATCTCGGCTAAATCCCACCGTCCATTCGAAGGCTCACCAATGCCCCGATATTAATAAAGTTATTGTTGTTTTTGACGGTTTATGATAGCAAAAAAGAGCTTTGTTCGCATCGTGGATTCCGAGACACCTGCCTTCAATATGATGATCATTGACGTGAATTAACGTTTCAACCCAGCAATTCGAACGCACCATCTTTTTAGGATGATGACCCGGTTCATGATCAATGGAAAGGGCAGGCGCCAAAAAATGGCGTTTCAAGATGCGGTCACGATTCTTTTCGTTAATACGACGGTGGATTGCCGCGAACCCATCTAAAAATATTTCAGAAATTCCCAGAAAGGCCGAAATTGCAGAAAGGCGTTCATCCATGATGCCACGGCGATGCCAACCGGATCGTATCTGATAAAACATAACGTTGCGACAACTGAGCAATAATTGACATAGGGGGTTTTTATGCCGATTTACCTGTGGGAAGGCAAGAACCGGAACAATATCGTTCAGAAGGGTGAGATGGAGGCGGCCAGCGACGATGTTGTCCGCGCGAATCTCAACCGCCTTCGAATAACGCCAACCAAAATTAAGAAAAAGCCCAAAGACCTCTTCGAAAATGTCGCCTTTCTACAGCCCAAGGTCACCCAGAAGGATGTCATTCTTTTCTGTCGCCAGTTTTCCACCATGATCGATGCGGGTTTGCCGATTATTCAGTGCATGGACATCTTGCATGCCCAACAGGAGAATGCGACTTTCAAAAAAATGCTCAAGAGCATCAAGGAACAGGTGGAAAGTGGCTCCACCCTGGCCGACTCCCTGAAAAAATATCCACGCCAGTTCGATGATCTGTTTGTGAACATGGTAGCCGCCGGTGAAGCCGGTGGTATTCTGGATACGATTCTGAGGCGGCTTTCCGCATACATGGAGAAGGCGGCCAAGTTGAAAGGTCAGGTCAAGGGGGCCATGACCTACCCCATCGTCACCCTGATCATCGCCGTTCTCGTCGTGGCGGTCATCCTGGTGTTCGTCATCCCCGTCTTCCAGGAGATGTTTTCCGATATGGGTGGGACCCTGCCCGGGCCAACACTCATCGTCATTGCTATGAGTGAATTCGTGAAGGCCAAGATCCATTGGCTCATCATTGCGGTGATCCTCTTTATTTTTGCATTTAAAAGATATTATCGCACCGAGAAAGGCAGGCGTTTTGTCGATGCGGCCATACTTAAATTTCCGGTCTTCGGTCTTTTGATCCGTAAGGTGGCGGTCGCCAAATTTACCCGGACCATGGGAACCATGCTTTCCAGTGGCGTGGCCATTCTCGAAGCCTTGGATATCGTTGCCAAGACCGCCGGCAACAAAACGATTGAACGGGCGATCTACACGGTGAGAACCGGTATTGCAGAAGGTCGTACCATGGCTGATCCCCTGGCCGAAAGTGGCGTTTTCCCGGCAATGGTGTGCCAGATGATTTCCGTCGGCGAGTCGACCGGTGCCTTGGATTCCATGTTGCAGAAGATCGCTGATTTCTATGAAGAGGAAGTTGACCAGGCTGTCGAGAATTTAACCTCGTTGATTGAACCCTTCATGCTGGTTTTTCTAGGGGTGGTGATCGGTGGCTTGGTCATCGCCATGTATCTACCCGTTTTCAAGATGGCCGGAAATCTTTAGGACCGCTACCGGCGATTGGCTGAACGCGCGACAAATCCCCAGATTGGCCAAGAGGCGCTCGACCATAAACTCAACTGGTTGATGTCTTTGCGTTTTCTCTTTGCCTTGATGCTGGCCGGGTCAACGCTTACCTATCAGCTGGCCCATCGCCTGAACTTCACGGCGACGTCCGTCGTATTACTCTATGGGGTATCGGGGGTCATCCTTTTTTGTCGGCCATCTATGCCATTGTCTCGCCGATGGTTCAGAGGCACCAGCGATTATTCGCCTATGCCCAGATTTGCCTTGATGCCCTTTGCATCGATTTGATCATCTATGTGACCGGCGGTTCCACCAGTGTCTTCACCTTTCTCTATCTTCTGGTGGTGGTCTATTCCAGCGTGTTTGTCTTCAAGCGCGGCACGCTTTGCGTCGCCGGTTTATGCAGTGCGCTATTTACCGCATTGTTGATTTTGGAATTCAATGGAACCCTCAATCCGTTCGGCCCGGGTGGCGGGGGCAGCGGCACCCTGACCGGTCTACAGTTGGTTCAAAAATGCGCCATCATGGTCGTCGCCTGTTTTTCGGTGGCATTGCTCAGCGGTTATCTCTCCGACCAGGAGCGGCGTTCAAAGGCGGAACTCGTCGCCATGGAAGCCCATCTCCTGCGGGTTCAGAATCTGGCACAAATTGGTGAGATGGCTGCGGGACTGGCCCATGAAATCAAGAACCCCCTGCCTCCCTGTCGGGGGCGATCCAGATTTTGAAAAGCGAACTGAGCGCCGATCGAGACAATATGCGCCTGATGCAGATTGTCCTAAGGGAAACCGATCGCCTTGGCAGCCTGGTCAACAACTTTCTCACCTTCGCACGACCTTCTGCCGGACGCACCCAAGCCGTTGATTTGACCCAGGCCCTGGCCGAGATCATAACCCTGTTCGAGAAAGACAGTTCAGTCGGTCAACGCATCAAGATCGACTTCAACGCGCTTGCCGAGGCTCCCCGCATCGATATCGATCCCTTGCAGCTTCACCAAGTGATATGGAACCTGTTGTTGAACAGTGCCGAAGCCATCGTCCAGCAGGGACACATCTCGGTTACTGTACAGAAAATGAAAAATGAGCGCATCCTGGTCGAAGTCGCCGACAATGGCTGTGGGATGGATGAAACAACGCTGGATACGATTTTCAATCCGTTTTATACCACCAAACCCAATGGTACCGGCTTGGGGCTTTCCATTGTCTACCGCATTTTAGAGACATATGACTGCCATGTGGATGTTCAAAGCAAACCGGGTGTCGGCAGCCGATTTTGCCTCTATTTCAAACCGTCCCAACCACCGCAATGAATGTTTGTGGGTGGTATGAAATCATATACATCCCACCTGTCTCATGTATGCGATGTTGAACATTCCCGGCCCGCTAAACGCGCGCCCCTCATCCACAGCTGAGCCTAACCCGGGAAAAACGATATTTTATCCGGTAGTTGGGTTCTTTCTTCGCTGGTGCCCAGCATGGCATAATTCATGAAGATACCCTTCACGTAAACAGGTTTTCAGTAACCCCATGCTCGAAAAGGGCAAAACATCCGAAAGGATGTGACGCAAAGCCAACGGCCTAAGTCCAGTGATCTGGAGATGGCGGCAGGGCTGCCGAGCGGACACAGCATCCTCTGAATCTGCTGATGATCGCACGGCTTTTCAACGGAGAGATGCGAAAATGAAATTTTTTCCCCATTGCTTTGTCCGGATCTATTTCATCACCTTCACACTCCTTTTCATCACCACGACAACAGCCCTAGGGGCGAATGTTACCCTTCAATGGGACGCAAACAATCCGCCCCCCGAGGGGTACCGTGTTTTTGCGCGCGAAGCGGGCCAAGCCTACAATTACCAGACGCCGCTTTGGGAGGGTGAGACGACGACCTGCACGTTGATCGGGCTCGTTGAAGGGACCACGTATTATTTCGTCGTTCGGGCTTACCAAGGTGCGCTTGAAAGCGCCGACTCGGAAGAAGTCTCCTATACGCCTGCGGGAACAACCCTCAATCAGGCACCGACGGCTGTTGCCGGATCTGTTCAGAATGTCTACGAGGGAGATGCGGTGACCTTGGACGGGTCCGCTTCAAGCGATGCCGATGGCGTCATCCTCAGTTATCAATGGGTCCAAACCGCTGGAACCAACGTCACTTTAAGCGGCGCTTCACAATCTCAGGCGACCTTTACCGCACCTGTCGTCGAAAGCGATGGCGACGCCTTGACCTTCCGGTTGACGGTGCGTGACGATGACGGTGACATTTCCACCGCAACCACGACGGTGAACGTGTCAAAATCCAGCAGTACGGATGCCGATGGCGACCATGTGCCTGACGTATTGGATCTGTATCCCAATGACCCGACGGAATGGGCTGACCATGATGGCGATGGGATCGGCGATAATCAAGACGACGATGACGACAATGACGGCATGACCGATGATTGGGAATCGATCTATGGCCTGAATCCGCTTGAGGATGACAGCCTGTTGGACGCCGACGGAGATGGGGTCAGCAACCTGGCCGAATTCCAGGCCCAAACCGATCCCTCGGCATCTTCCACCAACACGGTGCCCGATGCCCCGCTGATCGAAGAAGCCTCCCCAGAGGAATTCGTCGGACTCACGCCAGTATTGGTTTCCGGGGCTTACTTTGATCCGGATAGCGACGAACATTATCAATCCCAATGGCAGATCAGTGCGGAAGCCGACTTTTCCGAATTGGTTCTGGATGAGACGAGCACGACGCAGCTGACCACCTACGGTGGGAGAGATGGTCCTTGAGTATGATACGGTCTATTACTGGCGGGTGCGGTTTATCGACGATCGCAACGGGCAATCCGATTGGTCGGCGGTCTCGATGTTCATTACCGCCGAGAATATGGACGATGTCGATACCAATGGAATCCCGGACGACCAGGAGGTCGGTGGCGGTCTCGATCTGGATCAGAACGGGATCGATGATACCCTGGAAAATAGATTCAGACTGTTCAATTCTGTGGACGGTCAAACCACGCTCGGCATCAAGGCCGAATCCGACAATATCGTGCTGTTTTCCGTGAAATCGCTGTCTTCGGCAACCGTTTCCGATCAGTCGGTGACCATGGGCTTTGGCCTGATCGGCTTCAAGCTTTACCTTGACGAGGTCGGTTCCTCGGCGACGGTAACGATCTACTTCTCGCGTCAAGTCGCAAAAAATGCGCGGCTTTTCAAATACGCTGCCGACAGCGGATGGCAAGTCTATGAACATGCGGTATTCGCGAAAAATCGAAAGAGCGTTACCTTGACGCTGGTCGATGGGGGGATCGGGGATGAGGACGGCGTTGCCAACGGCATTATTGTTGATCCCTCGGGCATCGGCACGGTGGATTCCACGTCCTCCGACGCCGTTTCCACATCCAGCACCAGCGCATCTTCGGGCGGTGGTGGGGGTGGCGGCGGTGGTGGTTGTTTTATCACCGTCAGTGCCCAGGACGCCGCCTGGCCGGCGTCCATGCCATCAACGGCAGCGACCTTCATGATTCTGCTGCTATTGACGGCCGGCGGCCTATGCGCCGTTTTTCATGTGTCCAGTCCCATTCGGGGCCGGCATGAGGACAAACGTTAATCGCGGATGGGAAATAAACGCCAAGGCGTCCTTAAACATCCCGGATGGATGCACATCCGGGATGTTTTCTTTTTTTATCAGGTTAAAGGCAATCCGGGCCACGCGGTCGGATGCGCCAGGCCCCCCTAACACGTTTCTGACGCGCAGCAGTTCCGCCCTGATTTGATTCAATCGCTTGGGGTTGTTCAGCATTCCTGAAACGGTGGCGGCGATTTCAGCAGGGGAGGCGTCTGCCTGGATCAATTCGGGAAGCAACGACTTTTGGGCGATCAGGTTGACGATGCCGATATGTTTGACTTTGATCAGTCGTCTGCCCAGCCAGTAGCTTAAGGGGGAGACTTTGTAGATGATGACCAGGGGAATGCCATGAAGGGCCGCTTCCAACGTGACCGTGCCCGAGGCGGCGACAAGGAGTTGGCTTTGTTTGAACAGGGTGCTTGCCGGGCCCTTGACCACCTTGATATCGAGTGGTTCTGCTATCCGGTTGACGGTGTCATCGATCAGTTTCGCATCGATGGAATCCGCGCAAGACACCAAGAACCGGGTCGTGGGACAATCCTGCCGAATTTTCTTGGCGGCGGCGATCATCACCGGGAGGAGCGTCGTGACCTCTTTTTCCCTTGATCCCGGCAAAAGACCGATGGTCGTCGGTGATGGCGTGGATAACCGGGTCATGTCCGCCGCCTGCGGTTGAATTCGATCCAACAGGGGGTGACCGACAAAGGTAACGGGGACACGATGTTTGAGGTAAAAGGGGAGTTCAAACGGCAGGATGACGGCCATGTGATCCACCAGGCGTTTGATCGTCTTTACCCGATTCTGACGCCAGGCCCAGATTTGGGGGCTGATGTAATAGAGCACCGGGATGTTTTGCCGTTTGGCGATGGCCGCAACCCGAAAGTTGAAATCCGGGTAATCGATCAGAATCAAAAGGTGGGGCCTGAGGCGTGATAGGGCGTTTTTCACCCGCTGCATGGCCTGCCGGATCGCCGGCAGCTTGGTCAAGACCTCCGTAATGCCGACGACCGAAAGGGTATTGGCATCCAGCAGCAACTCAACCCCCTCGGCACGCATGGCACTGCCGCCGATACCGCACAGAAACACCTGGCGGTCGTATCTTTTCAAGGATTCCGCCAGCTTGGCGCCATGCATGTCTCCGGAAGCCTCGCCGGCGATGATCATGATGCGTTTTGAAGACATTTTCATGGGGATATCAACAGGCAACGTGCTGATTGGTTTCCTGGATCTGGTTCATGATCGAAAGCGCGATAGCCAGGGCATCACGTCCCATTTGGGCGGTCACCAGCGGTTGATGGCGATGCCGCACCGCATGAACGAAGGCTTTCAACTCATCGTCCAGGGCATCGCCCTTGTCAACGGTCAGCACCTCGATGCCCATTCCCGGAATCAGTCCGCCGGACTGGCTCTCGTCGGGATGGACATGGGTGATCTGATGATTGGCGAAATCGATGGATATGTAGGCGTTTTTCTGAAACAACCGGAACTTGCGTTCATTTTTCGCCGAAATCCGACTGGCGGTCACATTGGCGACGGCACCGTTGACAAATTCCAGGCGGGCATTGGCAATGTCGATATTGCCGGAAATGACGGGAATCCCTGCCGCATGGACCGATTTGATCTCCGACCGGACCAGGTGCAGGATCAGATCGATGTCGTGGATCATCAGATCCAACACCACGCTGACATCGGTGCAGCGTCCCTGGAAAATACTCAGGCGATGGGATTCGATGAAGCGGGGTTGAACGATTTTTCCCCGAAGGGCGACCGCCACCGGGTTGAAGCGTTCCAGGTGGCCCACCTGAACAATTCGGTTCTTGGCCTGGGCGATGCGAATCAGATCGTCCGCGTCTTCAAGCCGGCTGGTGATGGGCTTTTCGATGAGGACATCCACACCCTGATCGAGGAAGTCCCGGGCGATCCGATAGTGGTCCGGCGTCGGTGCGGCGATACTGACGGCATCGACTTTCCCGAAAAGGGCCTGATGATCCTGAAAATGAAGGGTGGCATTGTCGCGTGCCACGGCTTGGCCTTGTGCCGTATCCGGGTCAACCACGCCGACCAGCTCCACATCGGGCATATGATGGTATTTCTGGGCGTGGAACTTTCCCAGATAACCGACCCCCACGACACCGATACGCAGTTTCGAATCCATCGGTTTCATTAAATCCTATAATTCTTTCTTTTATTCACAGACGATGGTGATGTTATTGGCATCGGCGCTTTGAATCATTTCCGCACGATCGAAAACGACGGTTTTTTCAGCTTCGATGGCCAGTACGCGGACATCCGCCTGAATCATGGTTTCAACCGTGCGTATGCCCACCGAGGGCACGTCGAAGCGAAAATCTTGATTGGGCTTGCAGACTTTGACCAGCACGGCCTGACCCCGACCCAAGCGGCCGCCGCGTTCGATGGTGGCGTCGGTCCCGTCGATGGCTTCGACCGCCAGAATACTGCCGCCCCCCACGACAACGCTTTGTCCGATATCCAAACGACCGATCTCCCTGGCCACGGTAAACCCCAATTCAATATCCCGCCGTTCCGCCCGGGTCGGTTTGCGTCGGGTCCACACCCCTTTTGTGGCCAACAGCTCGGGGAGCAGGAAGGTCGATGGCGCAATGGTGATGCCTTCACCCTCCAGGCGTCGGCAAAAGCGCGCATAATCGCATCATCATGGGTGTGGCGCATGCCCGCAATGATCGCAATGGCCTTCATATCCGGCTTTACGTCGGAAAACAGGCGGGTTTTCCGCACGGCGCCCAGCATCACCGCCCGACGGATATCGTTTTGTTTGAAGAAGCGAATCAGCCGTTTGACCTGGCCCAGGTGCAACCACTCGATCTTTTCCGATAGCGCCGCCAATTCCGGATCTGCCTCGTTGACATAGGCTGCCGTGAACACGCGAAAATCTTGCTTTGTGGCAATCCGTGAAAACAGAAGTGGAAACTGGCCACTACCGGCGATGAGCCCGATTTTTTCGGTCATGAGAAAATTACCGTCCGGGGACGCATTATCGGGTAATCCCCCTTTCGGAGGCCTTGATGAAGCTGATGAAATTTTCGACCTCCGGCACGAGTTCCACTTCGGCCCGAACCCGGGAAATGGCTTCGTTGAGCGTCAACCCGTAGCGAAACAGAATGCGATAGGTTTTCTTCAATGCCGCCAGGGCCTGTTCGGAGAAACCATGGCGTTTGAGACCGACGCGATTCAGACCGTGCAGGACCGCGCGGTCGCCGGCCGCGATCACATATGGGGGAACGTCTTTAACGACGGCGGACTTGCCGCCGACAAACGCATAGTCACCAACCCGGACGAACTGGTGGATGGCCACCAGGCCGCCAACCGAGGCGAAGTCACCGATGGTGATGTGGCCCGCCAGGGTGGAGTTGTTGGCCATGACGACCATTTTTCCCACATGGCAATCGTGGGCGATGTGCGTATACGCCATCAGGAAGGATTTGTCGCCGACTTCGGTGACACCGCCGCCGGGTTCGGTCCCCCGATGAATGGTGACGAACTCACGGACGGTCACGTTGGCCCCGATTTTTACATAGCTCTCTTCTCCCCCGAATTTGAGATCCTGGGGAATGGCGCCGATGGCGGCAAACTGAAAAATCCGGCATCCGGGGCCAATGGTGACGAAGGGGTCGATCACCACATGGGCGCCGATCCAGGTTCCGTCGCCGATGGTGACATGGTCACCAATGATCGAGTAAGCGCCAATCTCCACCTCGTTTCCAATTTTGGCGGTGGGACTGACAATTGCAGAGGGGTGAATCATGTTAATCTCCATACGCGGCCATCAGTTGGGCTTCGGCGACAATTTTTTCATCGACTTTGGCGACCCCGGCCATCTTGACGACTTTTGATCTGAGTTTGAGCATTTCCAGTTCAAGGATCAGTTGATCCCCCGGAACGACCGGTTTCCGGAAGCGGACTTTGTCGAATCCCATGAACAGGATCAGCTTGCCCTGGTTTTCCGGCGGATGGGACTGGGTGACGAGAACGCCGCCGGCCTGTCCCATGGCCTCGACAATCAGAACACCGGGCATGATCGGCGTGTCGGGGAAATGCCCTTGGAAGAAGGGCTCGTTGATGGTGACATTTTTAAGGGCGACGATGCGTTCATTCTTGACGAATTCGATCACCCGGTCCACCAGCAAAAAGGGAAAACGGTGCGGCAGGTTCTGCATGATCGAGTTGATATCAAATACCGTATCCATGAATAGGCCTCCGCTGGGTCAAGTGTTCGCGATGATTTTTTCGAGGGCAGCGATTTTCTTTTCCAGCTCGCTGATCTGTTTTTTCATGTCCGGCAACGCCGGGACGATCCGCTGAACGCGAAGCCAGGTGCGGTGTGGCATTGACGGCAGGCCGGAGGAGACCACTTCGCCGTCGGCGATGGGTTTGCCGACACCCGTCATCGGCCCCACGGTGACATGGTTGCCAAGGGTCAAATGCCCGGAAATCCCGGCCTGTCCGGCCAGAATGGCATGATGACCGATTTGCGTGCTGCCGGCAATGCCGACCTGGGCGACAACCACGCTGTCTTCACCGATGACCACATTATGGGCGATATGAACCAGGTTGTCCGTCTTGACCCCTCGCTGGATCCACGTTCGGCCGAAGGTCGCCCGATCGATGGTGTTGCCGGCCCCCAATTCCACGTCGTCATCGATCTGCACGATGCCCATCTGGGGGATCTTGTGGTAGTGCCCGCCATCGGGGACGAAGCCGAACCCATCGCTGCCGATGACGGTTCCCGGGTGGATGGTGACGCGATGGCCGATGCGGCAGCCATGCATGATGGTCACATGGGGAAAAAGGGTCACCTCGTTGCCGATCCGGACATCCGGGCCGATATAGACGCCATCGTGAATGACGCAACGATTGCCGATGGTCGTGCCCTCGCCGATGGTGACAAACGCACCGATATGGACCGCCTCGCCGAGGTGGACATCTTTGCCGATCTGTGCCCGGTCGCTGATTCCAGGCGCCGGCGGGACCGTTGGATGGTACATGGCCACCACCTGGGTGAATGCAAACTGGGGATTGTCCGCAAGGAGCAGATTGATGCCCGGCACCGGCTTGCATGTCCGCGGCACGATAACCGCGCCCGCCTGGACGGCTGAAATCCGGTTAAGGTATTTGCTGCCGGTGGCAAACGTGATCTGGTCCGGCCCGGCCTCATCAAAAGGTGCCACCCCGGTAATGTGCTTTTGCCCATCGCCGGCCAGGTCGCTGGCGATCCTGCCGGCAATTTGCGCGAGTGTATAGTCGAATGCCACCTTATTTGCCCTTTTTTCCTTTCAATGCATCATGCCGTTTGATGACTTCGTCGGTAATATCGATATTGGACCGGGAATAGATGACGCTACGTTTGTCCAGGATCATCAGGTAGCCGCCTGATTTCCCAATATCATCGATAATTTGAAGCGTCTGTTCCTGGAGCCCGCGCATCAAATTGTTTTTCAGTTCCTGAAGGTCCCCCTCGTACTTTTTTTGCAGACTTTTGAAATCACCGATCTTGATCCGGAAATCGCGTTCCTTTTGCTCGCGCATGTCCTTGTCCATCACCATGGCTTCGCGTTCGAGGGTTTTCTTGAGTGCCTCGATCTCGCTTCCCTTCTGCTTGAGTTCGGCTTCCATCTTTTTGCCTTTGGCGTTCAGTTCAGCCTTGATGGATTTACCCGCATTGGAATCGTCAACCAGACGCTGGAAGTCGACCAGGCCAATCTTGACCGAATCGGCACCGAAGGCCGTTCCGCAAAAACCATCATCGAGATCAGGGAAAATATCATCCATTTGCTTGCAGATCGCATACGAACTCCTTTCCATCCTTGCATCATGTGGTGTTGAAATATCCAACACGTTGGATTATCGGGCCAATCCAACGGGCTGGCAACCGGTCGCTGGGGGGACCGCCCATGTTTGCCGGTTTGGCCTTGTATCAGAAGGCGGCACCCATAGAAAATTCCCATCTTGCGCTGGAATCCTCGTCATCGCGCGGATCCAGGATATGGCCGGCTTCAATGCGAATCGGTCCGATGGGCGAGTACCAGCGAATACCATACCCGGCACTTTGACGAAGATCGCCGAGATCGATGGTCTCGTCGGCATAGACATTGCCGGTATCGTAAAAGATCACCCCAACGACGCCCAAGTCCTTAACGATGGGATAGGTGAATTCGAGGTTGAACTGAACATAGGAGAGCCCGCCTTCCTCGGATTCTTCCCCATCGCTGTTGATCGTTGGGATATTGATATCCTGATAGTCGAACCCGCGGATGGAATTCATGCCTCCCAGATAGAACTTTTCATAGTCCGGCAAGGTATACCCGTCGATCTGGCGGACCACACCGGTCTCGCCATGCAGGAAGGTCACCAGGTCTTTGAAGACAGGGATATACCAACCCAATTCGGCGGTGACCTTGTTGAAACCGATGTCGCCACCGAGGCCCGCATAGGTATAAGTCAGCCGGTGATTCTGGCCATTGGTCGTGTTAAAGGTCTTGTCTCTGGAATCGTAAGAGATGGCCGTCGTCACGGCGCTGGTGGCGTTGGTGCCTTCCAGGGCCTTGATATTGTCATTGGCGTCATCGTCGATGTCATCCAGATCGGTAATGTCGTAGCGATAGGCCAGGGATGCCCGCGTGTAGTCCCAAATGGGGTAGCTGAATCCGATGGTGCCACCGCGGCTCGTCCGGTCGTAGGTGTCGTATTCGCGGGTCTGGCGATAGAGACTGGCGGTTCCGGCCAGGGGGATGTCGAATAACCACGGCTCGGTGAAGCTGAGGTTGTAAAGATCCGACGAACCGCCAATCTGTCCGCTCAGCTTGAGAATTTGTCCACGGCCAAACAGGTTGCGCTGGGTAACCGACCCGGTGACGAAAAAGTTGTCAACCGTCGAGTAGCCCGCCCCGAAAGTAAAACTGCCGGTAGGCTTTTCCTTGACTTCCACCTTGACGCGCATGCGATCATCCGCACTGCCCTTGGGCGTGTCGACCTTGACATCCTCAAAATAATCCAAGCGGTTCAGGTTACGCACACTGCGTTTCAGGCGGCTGCCGGAGTAAAGCTGTTGCTCATAGATGCGCAATTCCCGCCGAATGACCTTATCCCGGGTGCGTGTGTTGCCGACAATCTCGATGTCCTCGAAGTAGACCTTCTCACCTTTGTCGATGGTATAGGTGATATCCACCAGGTGGGTTTGGTCGTTCTCCTTGGTCAGCGGGTTGACGCTGGCATAGGCATAGCCCGCATTCGCATAGACATCGGTCAGGGAGACAATGTCCTGACGAACCGTTTCGCGGCTGAAATAAGGTACCTTGGCGATTTTCAGGAAGGGCATGAGCTTTTCTTTGGGGACGATCAGAAGATCCCCTTCGATGTCGATTCGACCGACGCGGAAACGCTCGCCCTCTTCGATCTTGAAGGTGATGTGGATCGATTGGCCGGTAAAATCCACCACGGGATCGGCGACTTTGGCATGGATGAACCCGTTGGTTTGATAATGGGCCATGATCCGGCCGGCATCCTGTTTGAGGTCTTCCCGGTTCAGCTCTCCGGAAGAGGTCAGCCAGGAGAAGAATCCTTCTCCGAGGTTTTAATCAGCTTGAGCAGTTCTTTGTCACTGAAGGTCGTGTTGCCTTCGAAGGTGATCTTGTCGATTTTCACCTTGTCGCCCTCTTCGATAATAAATTCGATATCGGCCTGGTTGTTCTCCTGCTCGTGGACGGCATAGGTGATTTTGACGTTGTGGTAGTTTTTTTCCTTGTACATGCTTTCGAGCTGGTCGATATTGGATTTGAGCGTAAAAATATTCAATATCGAGCCGGTGCTGATACTCAAGTTCTCACGCATTTTTTCATCGTCGAAAACCTGGTTGCCGCTGAACGAGATCCTGCGGATGGTCGGTTTCTCGGTCACATGAAAGATCAGGGTTTTCCCCTCGGGGGTTGTCTCGGTTTCCACCCGGATGTCATCGAAGTAGCCCATCTTGTAGATATTTTTCACATCTTTGGCGATTTCGCCGGCGCGCAGGACATCACCGGTTTTGACCCGGATCGCCCGTTCAATGGCATCGGTTTCGATGCGGCGGTTTCCTTCGACCCGCACCTGGACCACCAGATCCTGACTATACAGCTTGCGTAAGAGCTTTTGAGCGGATTTGTTGACCAGGGCCCTCAGGCTTTCCATGCCGGCCCCGGCTTCATAGACCGAGAAAACCGGCTTTGTGTCTATGGATGGGGCCATGCTGACATCCAGGCTGATACTGTCGCCGATACGGGTCAAACTGCCCCAGACCACATAATCGGCACCCGCATCAAGGGCGATTTGGCGAAGCGTTGCCGTTGATGCCGCCGTTGGCGAGCTTCGTGCCGTTGCGCCGCGCCGGCGTCGACCATGACAGCGCCCTCGGCCTGAAGGGCTTCCCGGATATATTTCGGAATATCCTCCTTCAAGTAAGCCAGATCCTGGCTGGTATGGATTTCAAAAGGCAGAACCAGCACGCGGACCGGCTCGGCGGAGAAGGCAGGGTGGATCCAAAAAAGGAAAATCAACACTAAAAGAGAATAACGCCTCAACATGACATCCCCCTGGATGGTTGCGGTTCCGTTTCGAGCATCATCCGTTGGTTTGGCAGCATTTTCGAGAAAAGCCGGCAAGACTCTGTATTCATCGATTTTTACCCGCGACTATATCGGTTTTCATATCGTTAAGGAAGTGGCAAGCGTTGCCGGTTCATCGAGTTCATGTAATTGGCCGTTCATGATGGTCACCCGTCGTGAAACCAGCGCGGCCAACGCGGGGTTATGGGTGACCACCACCAATGCCATGCCCATCTCCTGGTTCAACTCCATGAGCAAGGCGTGAATCAGATCGCTGTTCTTGCGGTCCAGGTTCCCTGTGGGTTCGTCGGCCAGCAAAATATCCGGTTGCATCACCAGCGCCCGCGCCAGGGCCACGCGTTGCTGTTCACCGCCGGAAAGTTCCCCGGCGCGGTGTTCGAGCCGCGATTCAAGGCCCACGCGAACCAGGATCGCTTTTGCCGCTTCCATGGCCGGCCGTTTTTCCATACCGCTGATCAAGGCCGGCATCATGGCGTTTTCCAGGGCCGTGAATTCCGGCAGCAGGTGATGGAATTGGAAGACGAAACCAATCGTGCGGTTACGGAAACGGGCCAGTTGAATATCGTCGAGCTGGAGCACGTCCTTGCCCGAATAGCGGAGCTCCCCGCTATCGGGTCGATCCAGCGTGCCGAGGATGTGCAGCAGGGTGGACTTGCCGATGCCGGATGCGCCCACGATGCCGATGGTCTCTTGGCGGTCCAGCCTGAAAGACAGGTTGTCGATGACCTGGATCCGGGCGCGCTGTGGTTGTACGTCTTGCCGATGGCAATCGCTTGAATCAACGGGTCACCGTCGGATGATCGATGCCGGTCGGCGTTCACCGTGGATGGGCGATGGTTTCTATCCATGGCGCAAGGCCTCCACGGGATCGACACCCGCTGCCTGTCGGGCCGGGTAGATGGTCGCGGCGAGACAAATGATCAGGGCACAACTGGCGATCATCAAAACATCCGTCATTTTGAGGTTTACCGGCAACGTCGTGATATAATAAAGGTCGGCGGGGAGATGAACAACGTCATAGCGCTTCAATAGCGAACAAAGCGTCACACCGGATACCGTTCCCAACACGATCCCCCAACAACCGATCACCAGTCCCTTGATGACAAAGATCCGGCCGATGGCGCTGGCCGTTGCCCCCATGGTTTTCAATATGGCGATATCCTTTCGTTTTTCCATGACCATCATGACCAGTGAACCGGCGATGTTGAATGCCGCCACCAGCACGATCAGGGCGAGGATGATAAACATGACGGTCTTTTCGAGTTGCAGGGCTGAAAAGAGATTCCGGTTCATCTGCTTCCAGCCCTCAATGGTGTAGGCATCGCCGAGTTTTTGGGTCAGCCGGTGGATCGTCGCATCCACCTGGTCGATGTCATTCAGACGAATTTCGATACCACTGACGGCGTCAGGCATGCGGAGCATCTTCTGGGCTTCGGCAAGGTCGATGAAAGCCAGCGTACCGTCGAATTCATACATGCCGGATGCGAAAAGGTCGACCACCTGAAACTTGACCATGGCCGGAATATGCCCGACCGGGGAGAGCATCCCCCGGGGAGAAATCATGTATAGCGTATCTCCGCGGACGACACCCAGGCTGGCGGCCAGTTCCTTGCCGAGAATGATCCCCGGAAGGTGCCGGATTTTCCCATTGTCATCCTTGACGGTGTTCTGCTCGGCAAGACGACCGCTGTTCAGGCCCTTGATGAACTCCCGAGCGTGGTTTGCATCAACGCCTCTCAGGACGGCGCCTGCCGCCCGGTTGGTGGTTCGCAGGACCACCTGGGTGGTGATGAACGGTTCCGCGGATTTGACGCCGGCGGTTGCTTGCACCGTCTGCAGGACCGTCCGGTAAGCATTGAAGGAATGGTTTTTCCGGGTGATGACGATATGCGGCCGAACCCCCATGATGCGGGTTTTCAGGTCGGATTCGAAGCCGGCCATAACGGCAATCACCACGATCAGCGCCATCACACCCACCGTCACCCCGGCAATGGACAATGCGGAAATCAAGGAGATGAAGGCCCGTTTCTGACGCGTCCTGAGATAACGCCCGGATACAAATGCCACAAATGACATGCGATAGCCAGTCCCGTCTGGGTTTTTCGACCCTTACGCGGTTTTGGGGACGCTTGCCCTGGGTTTCATGTGCGGGAACAAGATGACTTCACGAATGGACGGTGCGTCGGTTAGCAGCATGACCAATCGGTCGATGCCGATGCCTTCGCCGGCCGTTGGCGGCATACCGTATTCCAAGGCTTCGATATAATCATCGTCCATGTAATGCGCTTCACTGTCACCGGCCTTGCGATCCTCCACCTGTTGAAGGAAGCGTCCGCGCTGGTCCTCCGGATCGTTGAGTTCGGAAAAGCCGTTGGCCAGTTCCCGGCCGGCGATAAACAGCTCGAAACGTTCGGTCAATGCGGGGCTGACATCGCTTCGCCGGGAAAGCGGAGAAACCTCGGCCGGATAACCGGTAATGAAGGTGGGTTGGATCAGGTGGGGCTCGACCAGGGCGTCGAAGAGTTTAGTGATCACCTTGCCGAGCCGTTCCGTTTTGGTCACCGTGATACCCTTTGAAACGGCGAATTCAAGCAATTTGGCCTTGTCCGTCAAAATGGCCGAATCCACACCCCCGATTTGCTCCAGGGCATCGAACAGGGCCATGCGCTTCCATGGGCCTCCCATCTGAATCTCATGCCCCTGGTAGGTGATTTGCGTGCCACCGGTAATGGATTGGGTAATCTGCGCCAGCATCGTTTCGGTGAGGTCCATGAGATCTTCGTAGGTGGCGTATGCCTGGTAGAACTCAACCATGGTAAATTCGGGATTGTGGCGGGTGGAGACGCCCTCATTGCGGAAATTGCGGTTGATTTCAAACACCCGCTCAAAGCCGCCCACCACCAACCGTTTAAGATAGAGCTCCGGTGCGATGCGCAGGTACAGGTCGATATCCAGCGCGTTATGGTGGGTAACGAAGGGAGTCGCCTCGGCGCCGCCGGGAATCGGCTGCATCATGGGCGTCTCGACTTCAAGGAAATCCCGGGAGAGAAAGAACTCGCGCATGGCCTGGATAATGCGGCTGCGACGGATGAAGATCTCCTTCACCTCGGGGTTCATAATGAGGTCGATGTAGCGCTGGCGGTATCGCTTTTCAGGATCTTTCAATCCATGAAATTTTTCCGGCAAAGGCCGCGTGGATTTGCAGAGGAGCTCCAGGTGGGTGGCCAGAAGGGTCCATTCACCGGTCTTGGTCCGAAACAGGCTGCCCTGGATGCCCACGAAATCCCCCACATCAAGGCGCTTGAACAGCTCATAGGCCGAATCGCCAACCTTGTCCTTACGGATGTAGGCCTGCATGAGACCGCTGCGATCCTTGAAGCGGACGAAGGCGGACTTGCCGAAACGGTTGATGGCCATCATCCGACCCGCAACGGTAAATACGGTGGCGTCCTCGCTTTGGTCATCGGCGAAGTTTTCGATATGGGTGCTGATATCGTGGATGGTGTGACTGACCGTATACCCATTGGGGAAAAGGTTAACCCCTTCTTCTTTCAGGCTTTCCGCTTTCGCTTTGCGTTTGCTCAACAGATCTTTTGCGTTGTCCATGCTGTCTCCGCTGTGAATGCACGCCGCATCCGTAATTACAAAGGGCGATATCTTGCCGATGCGCCCTGGTCGATCGTCGTGTTGCGCCTGGCCGGCGCTGCCCGTTGCCGTTTTCGCGCGGCAGCCGGCCAGGAAATTGTAAACCCCTTCTGCTATCGTATTTGGGTGATGGTGTCAAGGTGCCCATAAAACATGCAAAAAGGCGAGAGGGAGACTGGCTGAGAAAACAGATGAAAGAATGCTCCCGAGGATGGTGCAACAGAAAGAAAAGGGCTGGGAAGAGGACAATCCTGGATTGACAGCGGGGTCGCCGCCTAGATGAACCGCGCTTCCCATGGGCAATCTTCCCGACGGCGAGAAGATTGCCCATGGGTTGTGGTTTAGCAGCCGCAGCCGCTGCCACCGCAATCGCAGCTGCCGCTGGGGCACTGATCGCTGTTGCAGCCGGCGTGCTGAGGGGTACCCGTTTCGCTGATGCCCACGACTTTGAGGGCAAAGGTCAGATTCTGTCCGGCCAGGGGGTGGTTCAGGTCGAAGACCACCTTTTCGTCATCGATGCTGTCAACCCGTGCCGGGATCTGCTGGCCCTGGGGGGTATTCAACATCAAGGTCTGACCCACTCCGGCGTGACGCCTACGGGGACCTGTGAACGGGGAAAATCGACCATACGCTCAGCATCCCGATGGCCATAGGCCTCTTCAGGAGGGAGGGTGACGGTTTTGGTTTCGTTGATGGCCATACCCATGAGGGCCGCTTCAAATCCCGGGATGACGCTACCGGCGCCCATTTGGACCTCCAGGGGGTGACGCCCCTCGCTGGAATCAAACACCTCGCCGCTATCCAAGGTCCCGGTGTAATCGACACTCACGAAGAGACCGTTTTCAACTTTCTGCATGCCAACCTCCATTCATTTAATGTAAATAGTTCCGGACAACATGACCACGAATCCCCCCGTGTCAAGAAATGCATTCACTTGTGCATGCTTGACAGTGATCGAATTTGCCGTAGGTTCGAAACAGACCCTTTCATGCCGAATCCGTCATGACCATTACCCCTCAAGGAGGTTTGAGATGCGAATCGAAAAGGACTCGCTGGGCGAGAAGCCGGTTCCCGATGACGCCTGGTACGGTATCCATACCTGCCGGTCGATTGAAAATTTCGATGCTGCCGGCGAGGTGCTGCCGCTGTCGATCGTTTACGCCATCGTGCGCCTCAAGGCGGCTTGCGCGACGGCCAACGAAACGCTCGGTCTCCTGGATGCCGAGCGCGCTTCGGCGATCAAAGCTGCCTGTGCGGCCATTCTGGCCGGTGGGTACGCGGATCAGTTTCCCGTCGATGTTTTTCAGGCCGGTTCCGGGACGTCCACCCAGATGAACGTGAACGAGGTCATCGCCAATCTGGCCGCCGTCAAACTGGGCGGCGCACGCGGTGAGCGGGAACGGGTCCATCCCAACGACCATGTGAACAAGGGGCAGTCGACCAACAATATCTTTCCATCCGCCATTCGCCTGGCCGGTGTGCAATTGAATCGGGATCTGACAGTGGCCATCGACGGGCTGGTGGCTTCCCTCACTGAAAAGGCGAACCAATTTGCCCCGGTGGCCAAAAGCGGGCGCACCCACCTTCAGGATGCCGTGCCCATCACCTTGGGCCAGGAATTCGGGGCCTATGCCCACAGCCTGGAAAAGGCCCGGGCACGGCTGGCCGCGGCGGCTGACGGATTGCTGGAAATCGGCGTGGGCGGAAATGCGGTGGGGACCGGAATCAATACCCAAAAGGCCTTTCGATCGCTGATCGTCGATGCCCTCAACCAGACCACGGGGTTTGCTTTCAGGGTGGCCGAAAACGGCGTCGAGATGACGCAGTTCATGACCGACATGGGGCAGATGTCCGCCGCCTTGCGGCTCTTGGCCATGGATTTGCTAAAGATAACCAATGACCTGCGTCTGTTGGCCTCCGGGCCCAATACGGGGCTGGCCGAGATCCGGCTGCCGGCCGTGGAGCCCGGATCATCGATCATGCCGGGCAAGGTCAACCCCAGTATCTGCGAAGCCGCCAACATGGCCTGCATCCAGGTGGTCGGTTACGATGCAACCGTCGCCATGGCCTGCGGTCTGGGGCAACTGGAACTTAACACCCACATGCCGCTGATTGGCACCAACCTGATCAAATCCTTCGGCGTGTTGACCCGTACCCTTAAGATGCTGGATGAGCGCTGCATCCAAGGGATCGCGGCGAATGCAGCCGTCTGCCAACGCAATTTTGAATCCAGTGCGGGGCTGGCCACCATTCTCAATCCGGCTCTGGGATACGATCGGGTGGCCGCCCTGGTCAAGGAGGGGCTGTCCTCCGGCAAGAATCTCAAGACCCTGGTGCTGGAAAAGGCATTGCTGAACGAAAAGGCCCTGGACGATCTATTGGCCGGTGCCTTCGGCCCCAACTTGGATTAGGTGCCCGGTCGGATGGTCTGGGTGGACGAATCTCCGAACCATGGGCTATGGCGAATCCGATGGGGGCGATGCGGGTCCCGCCATGCGCAGGTGCTTATCAAAGATGGCCATGTTGCTGTTTAGCATACGATCGGTCATCAAGTCGGCCATGGCCGCCTGATAATGGACGGTGTCGATGCCGGGAATCAGCCGCTGGCCGCAGATTTCGGCCAGGACGACCATGTTCTGCATCCGGATGTCGGGAAGATCGGCCTGGAACACCGCGTGGACCTGGATTCCCTGTTTCCGGGCGAAGGCTCGATTTCCGCCGGGCGGGTTTCGGCCGTCTGATTCAGACGCACGGAAAGGGGTTGCCAGGATGTGTTGTAATAGACCAGTACGCCTTTTGGCTTCAACTGGGTTGCCATTGCCCGCAAAGCCTCGTGACGCTCCAGAGCGATGACCAGATCGGCTCGGCCGGCAGGCACCAGGGGCGAAAAAATTTCCGTTCCCAGGCGGATGTGAGAGACGACAATTCCGCCGCGTTGGGCCAGTCCGTGGGTGTCGACGCTTTTCACCGCATGCCCGGCATGATCCGCCGCCCGCAGGATGGTTTCACTGATCAAACCGATGCCCTGGCCACCCACGCCGGTCAGGTAGATGTTGAAGGCCTTCATGCCGCACCTCCTGGGTTGGACTTGCCTGGGTCTGACTTGCCGGCCGGGACGATGGCCTGGGTCGGGCAGGTCTGAATGCAACTGCCGTCACCGATGCAAAGATCGGTATTGATGGTCACCTTGCCCTGATCATCCCGGTTAAAGGTGGGGCAGCCGAAGGTCTCCACGCAGGTATGCACGCGCTCGCACACGGTCTGGTCGATAACCACGTGACGCTGCTCGTAGCCGGCGGTCTTGCGCCTTTCGCGGGTGAACTTGAGCATGCAGGGATGCCGGGCGATCACCACACTGAAGTCGTCAATGGCGACGGCTTCGCGCACCAGTTGGGTCAACTTGGCCTGCTGGTAGGTATCCACGTCGAAGATGTGCTTGACTCCCAGACCGTCCAGAACCTGGCGGACGGGAATCGCATCGGTTGGCGTGTTGACGTTGCGTCCGCTGGCGGCGTGGTCCTGGTGTCCCGTCATGGCGGTGGTGCCGTTTTCCATCAGGATCAGGGTAATCGGGTGCCGGTTGAAAACCGCATTGATGATCCCGGGCAGGGCCGCATGGAAGAAGGTCGAGTCACCCATGAAGGCCACGACCTTGCGACGGGTGTTGAACAGACGCAGGCCGCTGGCCATGGCCGTGGATGCGCCCATGCACATGAGCAATTGCCCCATGGCGTAGGGGGCCTGAAATCCCAGGGTGTGACAACCGATGTCGGCCACGGTGATATCCGTTGGGGCAAGCGCCTGTTTGATGGCGTGGAATGCGCTGCGGTGGCCGCAGCCCGGGCAAAGTTGGGCCGGCCGGGCCGGTGCCGGATCGTCGCGCCGGATGAGAGTTGACGGCGCCACCATGTCCGGCCAGATGCCCGCGATTATCTGGCGTACCTTGTCCGGGGTATACTCGCCGACCCAATCGTCAAGATCGGTCTTGCCGATGATCTTCACCGGCAGGCCTTCGTCAAAGGCGATGGCCTTGATCTGAACCTCCAGCACATCATCCAGTTCCTCGAGAATCTTGACCGCTTGATGGTGATTCAAAAAATCGACAATGGTTTTTCGGGGCAGGGGATGAACGTAGGCCAGTTTGAGAATGTCGGGGCGATGGGCCGCGTCGTTGACGACTTCCATCAGGGAGAGGAACGGCAGCCCCATGGTGATGATCCCGCGTTGGCGGTTGGCGTTGTCCACCAGGCGGTTGAGCGGACTCGCCTCGGCCCGCTGGCGTACGCTTTCGAGCCGTTGCAGGGCTTTGCGTTTCTGCTCCAGGGCCATGTGGGTCAGGGGAATATAAGGGCCGTTGGCCGGGTCGAAGCGCGGCGCATCATCCCGTGGTTCAGGATTCCAGGCGCCGAAGGCCACTTTTTGCTTGGCATGGCAGACATGCGTGGTCAGACGCAGGATCACCGGCATCTTCAGCGATTGGGAAAGCCGCGCCGCCTCGCGGTAGAAGTGGTAGACTTCGGCCGGATCGGCCGGTTCGAGCACCGGGGTGTAGCTGAGCTTGGCGTAGTGGCGGTTGTCCTGCTCGTTCTGGGAGGAGTTGGCCCCCGGGTCGTCGCCCAGCACCACCACCATTCCGCCGATGATGTTCATCAAGCTCAGTTGGACGAAGGTGTCGGCCGCCACGTTGAGGCCGACGCTTTTGAAGAAAACAGTCGCGAGATGGCCGTTCAGGGCCGCCCCGTAGGCCAGCTCGGTGGCCACTTTTTCATTGGTGGAGAACTCGAAATAAAAAGGACGCTGGTCTTGGGGCATCGTGCCGATGGCGGTGGCGATTTCCGGTGTCGGCGACCCGGGATAGGAACTCACCACGCGGGTGCCCGCTTCCACCATGGCCCTGACGATAGCGGTATTGCCCATCACGATTTCCGAAAAAGGCTCTCGCCTGAGCAGCATTTCTCCCATATGCTTCATGGTGCGTCTCCTGATGCGGGATGGTCAATCCATCTGGCTGGTGGGGCGGATAAATCTGATGAACTCGTAAAAAACATTTCCGACGGACTCGTAACAAGCCCGAGATCAAGGCTTGCGAATCCTTAAGGAATGAGGCGTACTTTTGCGTACGCCGCAGTGACGAGGGATACGCGTAACGCCGATATCGGGCTTGTTACGAGTCCGTCAATCTTGGTTATCACTGTAGGCCCATCAGGAAAAGTTGTCAAATGACGGCCGCCTTTGGATACCCGTGACGCGGCTCGAAAATCGCGCTTGAAATCCACCGGTTTCTAACCTATAGAAATGCATCGTTTCCCGATGACGTGTCGTCATGCTGAGGGGCCCCATGGCCGATTTGCAACTGTCCGCTTGGCAAGAGCAAATGGTTTGCGTGAACCGTGCCGAATACGGCGATGCCGTCGACGCGATGCATTGGGTTTCTCAGGCCGGTGCCGTGGCGGCCGAAACCGAGCGCGGCCAGCGGCTCAAGGCCATGGAACCCCGATTAAGGCTGGCATTCAACGCCACCAAACCCCATCTCGGCCCGCTTTCTCCCGGGTGTCGCATCTGCGGTGAAGGCGGCTGGTCCTGCCTTTTCATCAACGGGAAATGCAATTGTCGTTGCTTTTACTGCCCCACCCCCCAGGCGGAAATCGGTGTGCCCACGACCAACCGGATCTCCTTTGCCCAATCGGCGGATTATGGCGACTATGTTTTTCAAATGGCATTCGACGGCGTCAGCATCAGCGGCGGTGAGCCGCTCTTGACCCCGGAAACGACGCTGCGTTTCCTGGATTCGATCAACCGAATCCGGCCTCGGCCGCGACACCTCTGGATGTACACCAATGGAACGCTGTTGACCGCCGATCTCGTCAAGCGCCTGAAAGCAGTGGGATTGGACGAGATCCGCTTTGACCTCAGTGCCGCCCAATACGACACGCAAAAGATCCGCCTGGCGGTGGGGCACATTCCCGTTGTTACCGTGGAAATCCCCGCCATTCCGGAAGATTTCGCACGTCTGGTCGATCTGTTGCCGCGTCTCAAAACCCTTGGCGTCAATCATCTCAATCTGCACCAGCTTCGTATGACACCTTATAATCGAACCCGTTTGGTCGACCGCGGCTACACTTTTCTGCATGGCGAAAAAGTGACCGTTTTGGAATCCGAATTGACGGCCCTGGCACTCATGCAGCATGTCGTCGAGCATCGGCTCGACCTTTCGGTGAACTATTGTTCGTTCGTTTTCAAGAATCGGTTCCAGAAGGCCGCGGTGCGTCGCCGCAGTGCCCGGCTGATGGCCAAAGCCCATGAGGATGTCACTTCCAGCGGGTATATTCGTGCCACCTGCCTGGTTGGTGACCCGGAACGCCTTGGGCGCCAGGCCGAGCAGTTGAGCCGGACTGGCGTGGAGACGTCCCTGTGGGCCATCAACAGTGCCAAGGACCGGCTGTTCTTTCATCCCTCGCTGTGGCGACAAATGACCGCCGCCGGACTGAACATGGGGGTGACCTATTACGAGGCGCTGTTGTGCCCCCATATTTCCTATCGACGGGTATTCAAGACCATCGACGTCAACCGTGAAAAACGCATTTTCGTCGAAAAGCAGATCGTTTGCCGTGAAATCACGTTGGATGTCCGGCAGCAGCGCCGATTCGAGGCCCTGGTGATCCATCCCGATGGTCTTGCCCACCCCAAACCCACTGAAAAAGAAACCGGCTTTGAAGACTATGAGTTCATTGCTCCCGGTCTGCAAACCTACTTCTAAGCCGGCATGGGCGTTCGACCTGAAAACCCAATTCCAGGCGCAAACGCTGAAGGCGCGCCCGGCGTCTTGACATCCCGTGGCATGGCTCATATTCTGATTTCACCGACGGCAATTTCGTTTCGTCCACCGTTTGAATAAATTCTCAAGGAGGGCTTCGTGACGACAAATACCCGTGTCCAGCATACCAGGCCCATTTGATTGTAACGGGCCGAGTCCAGGGGGTTTTTTTCAGGGTGGAAACCCAACGGGCGGCAAGCCAATTCGGTGTGCACGGCTGGGTGCGGAACAAGCGCGATGGCACAGTGGAGGCGATTGTCGAAGGACCCGAACTGGATGTCATCGCATTGATCAATTGGTGCCGCAAAGGTCCCCCTCGGGCCCATGTGGAACGGGTGGACGTCACCTGGGGGGACTACCAGGGCGAATTCGACCATTTTGATATTCGCTATTGAGGCTGTATAGCTGAATAAAGGAGGCCGACATGTCAGCGATGACTTCACTGCAGAAGGCTGAAAAGTTCGAAATTGAGAAATACAGCGCGCCCAAGGATGTTCATTCCCTTGCCAAGACCCATGTGCCATACACCGGTTCACCGCAAAAACACCCCCGGGATGCGGATCAGATCATTCTGATTCCCGATCCATACAATGACCTCGGTCCCTATCTGGAATTCAGCCGGAACGACATCACCCATGTGGAAAAGCTCGCCAATGTGGTCAACATGGCCGGCGAAACCGTTACCATGGCGCGTATCTGGGTAAAAAAGGCAGCCTGGCGATTCAGTGCACGCCCTTCCGGGTTGCCGCGCTCTGATCCCTTTTCTTGACGCTTACGCTGCCGGGGCCGCCCGTGTGCCTGGTGGCGCAGTGGCTCGCTGGGCGGTCTTTTGCACCCACCATGGCCGCTAAGACCGCTGCCCGCGAGCCACCAGGCCGGCCATCATTTGCAAAAAATGATAAAATAAGGCATGATACGATCATCCTTGACGATGCGCTGTGACGACCGGCCATTTCCTGACAGTCTGTTTTTCCTCATTTTCGAGCCACTCCCATTGACCCGACCATCAAAGAAGGGGGACGCGTGATCGTTGTCGTTGGTGAAATTTTGATCGATCGGTTTCCATCCTATGAGCGTATCGGGGGGGCGCCGTTCAATTTCGCCTTTCATCTTAAAAAACTGGGTTTTTCGGTGCGTTTTTTCAGCCGGGTGGGAGATGACCGCCATGGCCGGCGGATTGTCGCCCGGTTGGGTGAACATGGCTTTGCCACCGACGATATCCAGGTTGACCGGAACCATCCGACCGGAACGGTTCAGGTGGATCTGGACGCAGACGGCGTTCCCCATTTCGATATTCGCCGGAATGTGGCCTACGACCACCTTGCGTTGGGGACGGCCGTCCATGGGAAAGCGGCTCGCCAGGCCCGCATGATCTATTTCGGCAGCCTCTTGCAACGCACGGATCCGGGTTGCGAAAGGGTTCAGGCGTTTCTCCAACAGGCGGGCCGGCAGACCACCTGTTTCCTCGATATCAACATGCGGCCCCCCCATGTCAATCCACGATCCCTGGCGGCATCTCTGGTTCACGCCGATTTGCTCAAACTCAATGAGGAGGAATTGGCCGATCTGATGCTTCGGTTGGGCGGCCCCACGGATGCCGCGGACAGCCTTGCCTGGTTGATGGATACCTACGCGATTCCCATCCTGGCCCTCACGCGGGGAAGCCATGGCAGCACATTTGTCTCCAAGGATGCGCAGATCGATCAGCCTGCCGACCGGGATGGCGACATCGTTGACACGGTGGGCGCCGGGGATGGCTATGCGGCGATTTTGGCCGCCGGCTTTCTTCTGCGGCGCCCCTGGCCGGAGACGATCGCCCAGGCTTCCCGCTTTGCCGGTGGGATTTGCCGCATTCCCGGCGCCGTGCCCGAGGATGAGGGTATGTACGCCGATGTTCGACGGTTGATGAAAGGACACTTCGATGACCGTTAACGGACCTTATATTCAACTGTTCAGCCTTCACGGGTTGATTCGTGCCACCAACCTGGAGATGGGCCGTGATGCAGACACCGGCGGCCAGGTCAAATACGTGCTGGAGCTGGGGCGCTGTCTCAGTGCCCGGGAGGACATCGGCCAGGTGGATCTTTTTACCCGACTGATCGCCGACAAACGCGTTTCCGTCGACTACCGCCAACCGATCGAGGTGGTGAATGATAAGTTCCGCATCATTCGCATCCAGTGCGGCGGGCGCCAATATATTCGTAAAGAGCTGTTGTGGCCCCATCTCGAGGAGTATGTGGACAAGACCATCAAATTCATCAAACGCAGCGGCGTCATGCCGGACATCGTTCACGGCCATTATCCCGATGCCGGTTACGTGGCCGCCCAGTTGGCCGACAACCTGGGGCTGCCTTTTATTTACACCGGGCATTCCCTGGGACGCGCCAAAAAAGCGCGGCTCTTGGATCAGGGCATGACCGAGGCGGAGATGGTCAAGAAGTTCAAGATCGATTGGCGCATTGCCGTTGAGGAACAACTTCTGGCTCGGGCCGACTTGGTGATCACCAGCACCCGTCACGAAATCGATGAGCAATATGGCCTTTACCACAACAGAAATGTCCCGGAGTATCAGGTCATCCCACCTGGTATTGATGTCGAAACATTTTATCCGTATTACCATCAGCACTTCGACAATGACATCCAGACGGAAAAGGCCCGCTATGCCCAGGCCTCGATTCTCAAGGAACTGAACCGGTTTTTCATGAATCCGGAAAAGCCGCTGATTCTGGCCCTCAGCCGTCCGGACAAACGCAAGAACATCTCGGGGCTTGTTCAGACCTATGGCGATGATCTGGAATTGCAGGCCATGGCCAACCTGGCTGTGTTCGCCGGCTTGCGCAAGGACATCGACGCCATGGCGGACAACGAGAAGGAAGTCCTCACCGAGATGCTGCTGGCCATGGACAAATATGACCTTTACGGCAAGATGGCCATCCCTAAAAAGCATGATTTCGAATACGAAGTGCCGGCGTTGTATCGGATTGCCGCGGAAACGGGCGGGGTGTTCATCAACCCCGCCTTGACCGAACCCTTTGGCCTGACCCTCCTGGAGGCCTCGGCTACCGGCGTGCCCATCGTGGCCACCAACGACGGCGGTCCCAACGACATTATCCGCAACTGCGAAAATGGCATCCTCGTGGATGCCACCGATACGCAGCAGATTGCCGACGCCCTGCGCAAAATCATCACCGACAAGGAACTTTGGACCCGCTATTCAAAAAACGGCATCATGAACGTACGCAAGTACTACACCTGGGAAAGCCATGCCGCATCCTATGCCGAGCGGATCGGAGGACTCATGGACGATAATCAGAAGCTTGAACTCAAAGCGGCCCGACCCGCCGATGCCGTTGGCCGTCGACTCATGCGCCTGACCCATTTCTTGGTCACCGATATTGATAACACCTTGATTGGGGACGATAACTCGCGGCTTGCGGACCTCATGGAAATCTTGCAACGCCATCGGCAGCAAATCGGATTTGGCGTGGCCACCGGTAGAACCTCCGAATCGGCAAGGACAATATTGGCCAAATTCGGAATTCCCGATCCGGACGTGATCATCTGCTCGGTGGGCAGCGCGCTTTTCTACGGCCGCAGCGAAACGCCCGATCCAGGCTGGGCCAGTCATATCAGCAGTCGATGGAATCGCGAGAAAATCGTTGACCTGCTCAAGTCTGTTGATTTTCTCGAATACCAGGAGGAAGAAAATCAGCGCCGGTTCAAGGTCAGTTATTACATGGATCCGGACAAGGATCGGTTGGCTCTGGTTCACGATCGCCTGCTGGCGCACCGCTGCCGACACACCCTGATCTACTCCCACGACCGGTATCTGGACATTCTGCCTTTTCGGGCGTCCAAGGGCAAGGCCATTCGCTACCTGGGCTATCGGTGGGAGATTCCATTGGCCAATTTTATCGTGTGCGGGGATTCGGGCAATGACGAAGAGATGCTGCGTGGTGAGCCGCGGGGTGTGGTGGTGGGCAATTACAGCCACGAACTCGAGGGGTTGAAAGGCGGCCGAAATGTCTTTTTTGCCACGCAGCCCTGTTCCGGTGGCATTCTCGAAGGGCTGCAACACTATCGCTTTATCGAAGAAATCAAAGGAGCCTGAGCCATGCCCATCAAGAACAACGTTCAGTTGATCGTCTACCCGGACAGCCTGGGCAAGGATCTTGTCGAGCTTCATTATGTGTTGCGCCGCTACCTGAGCAGGGCCATAGGTGGCATCCATCTGCTGCCTTTTTATCCTTCGTCGGCCGATCGGGGATTTGCTCCGCTGACCTATGACACGGTCGACCCGGTGTTTGGTTCCTGGCGCGATATCGATCTCATCGGTGAGGAGTTTGACCTGGTGATCGACTTCATGGTCAATCACATTTCCCGGCAATCCACCTACTTCCTGGATTATCTGGAAAAGGGGGCGGACTCGGAATTCGCCGACATGTTTCTGACCTTCGACAAACTCAGCCCCGACGGTGAAATCAGCGACGAGGATCTCGCCAAGGTCTACACGCGCAAGCCCCGGCCGCCATACACCATTGTTCATCGTGCCGATGGTTCCAAGGAAAAGATCTGGTGCACCTTTGACTATGAGCAGATCGATCTGGATTGGGAATCCCCCAAGACCCGTGAGGTGATGCGCCGTTATCTGATTCAGCTTTCGCGTTCACCGGCCAAAATGATCCGCATGGATGCTTTTGCCTACAGCACCTTCAAACTTGGAACCAATTGCTTCTTCCTGGAACCGCAGGTCTGGGAACTGCTGGATTGGCTGGGGAATTACGTCGCGCCCTTTGGCGTGGAAATCCTGCCTGAAGTCCATGAGCATTTCCGTTATCACCAGAAGATTTCCGAGCATGGATATTGGACCTATGATTTTTCCTTGCCCATGCTGATGCTGCATACCTTGTATCATCATAGCAGCCATGTGCTCAAACAGTGGCTGGCCATTTGCCCGCACAAGCAGATGACGACCCTGGATACCCATGACGGTATCGGTGTGGTGGACGTTCAGGATCTGATCGATCCCGATACCTTGCAGAAAACCCTGGACGTCCTGGATGAGAAAGGCGCCAACACACGCAAGATCTTTTCCGGCCCGGAGTATGAAAACCTGGATATTTATCAGGTCAACTGCACCTATTATTCGGCCTTGGGCGCGAATGATGACGCCTATATCGCCGCCCGGGCGATCCAGTTTTTCACGCCCGGGATTCCCCAGGTTTACTATGTGGGGCTCCTGGCCGGAGAGAACGACATCGCCCTGGTGCAGCACACCAAGAACGGCCGCGATATCAACCGGCATAACTACAGTCTGGAGGAGATCGAGGGGGAAATCGACAAGCCGGTGGTCAAGCGCTTGCTGCGGCTCATGGAGTTCAGGAATACCTGCCGGGCGTTTGAAGGTCGTTTTGTCATTGAGGATTCGCCGGATGATCAGCTGAAGGTCTCCTGGACCCGCATGCCCTTTCGCGCCGTTTTACATGTGGATTTGCATTCCTACATGGCCCACATCGACTATTATGACGAAAAGCGGGAGCGCATGGCCGAATTCACCGCCTGATCCGGGTTGTGATCATGCCCAAGCCGAGCGCGGATATCGGGCAAATCGGCCATTTCTGGATAGGCACTATTTGGGCGTGCAAACGCAGACGTCATCCTCTCCGGGAGCGCTGCTGGGGACCTTGTGACCATATTCCACGGCATCGCTGAAATCCATGAGGATCGCGATGTCGTTGCCGCCGCTGACCTGTGTTTTGGCATGCGGATAGCGTTTCTTGAAGACCTGCAACATGGCCGTATTCTCTCTCAGAACAGTGGCGGAGAAACCGGTGAACCCATTTTCCTTGGCAATCCGTTGCATGGTTGCGAGCAGGTGAGAGGCGATACCCATGCTCTGGAAATCCTCACGCACCACGAAAGCCACTTCGGCGCGGTTGTCGCTATCGTCGGCATAGGAGCCGATGGCAATGATCTCCTGGTGTCCGCCGATCCGTACCTGGCCGATCATGGACATGTTTTTGCGGTAGTCCACGCTGGCCCACTGCTTCTGAACCACTTCGTGGGAGAAAAGCTTCATTTTGTAGAAAAAACGGAAATAGATGGTCTTTTCCTGCAGTGAGTAAAAGAAGTTCCGGTAGCGAACTCGTCGGACGGCAGCAGCGGCCTGAACTCGACGGTTTTGCCGTTCTTCAGGATCATGCGGTTCTTATATCCCTCAAGGAAGATCAGATCGTCCTGGGACGGTGGCAACTGGTCGGCAAAGATGTAGTGCCGCGATTTGGCCACATCGATGAGTTCCTCGCGGAATTTGGGATGGGCGATCTGGGCCAATTCCATGACGCGCTGGTAGATGCTTTTGCCGGAAAGCTCGGCGATACCGTATTCGGTGACCACGAAATTAACGTCGCCGCGCGTGGTGGCGACCCCGGCGCCTTCGCTCAGGTGGGGCACGATTCGGGACACTTTACCGTTCTGGGCCGTGGAGGGCAGGGCGATGACGGAGAAGCCCCCTTTGGACATGGCGCTGCCGCGCAAGAAGTCGACCTGGTCGCCGATGCCGCTGTAGAAAAGGTGGCCCATGGAGTCCGTGCACACCTGGCCGGTCAGGTCGACTTCGAGGGCCGAGCTGATCGAAATGAGATTGTCGTTACGGGCGATGACCGTGGGATCGTTGACGAACTCCGACGATCGGAAGTAAAACATCGGGTTGCTGTCCACGTACTGGTAGAGCTTTTCCGACCCCATGCACAGCGAAGCGACGGCCCGGCCGGGAAGCATGGTTTTCTTGCGGTTGGTGATCACTTGCTGCTCGAACAAGGGCAGGAACGCATCGGTGATCAACTGGGTGTGAATACCCAAGTCACGCTTGTCCATCAGCTGTTGCAAGATGGTGTTGGGCAGGTGACCGAAACCGATCTGCAGGGTGGCGCCATCATCCACCAATTGGTTGACGTAAAACCCGATGCGATCGGCAACCTCTGGATTTTTAAAGCTGGGCACGGCTTCGACGAGCGGCTCCTCATAGGGAACCAAATAATCGATCTCGTCGATATGGACCATGCTGTCACCCCAGGTTGCCGGCATGCGTGGGTTGACCTGGGCGATCACCATTTTGGCGTTCTGCATCCCGGCCAGGGTGATATCCACCGAAACGCCCAGGCTGCAATAGCCGAATTTGTCCGGTGGGCTGACCTGGATCAGGGCCACGTCCAGCCCGATGCGCCGGTTGGCGAAGTAGCGCGGAATCTGGGAGAGATAGGTGGGAATGTAATCGATTTTGCCCTCGAAGGCGGCTTTTCTCATGGAGGCGCTGATGAAGAAAAGTTTGAGGGAAAAGCGTTTCATGAACTTGGGATCATCCACATAATCGGAAAAGGTCCACGAAAGCATTTGGTAGATCATGATATCTTGCATATTCAGATCTTCCACCAAGGTCCGAATCAGGTGCTGGGGTTCGCCACACCCGGTGCCGACGAAGACGCGGCTGCCGTTTTTGATTTTGGCGATAGCGGTTTCGGCGTCGAGCAGTTTGTCGGGGCAAGATTCTTTTAAATCCATGGACAGCTCCATGACGGTTATATAGTGCCCATCCAGAAATGGCTAATTTGCCCGACATCCTTGTTCCGCGAAATACTCCGATCGACTACAA